>DAIDJQ010000084.1 GCA_027451305.1 Cellulomonas sp. | reverse complement strand
TGCACACCCTGCCACGCGGCCGCCAGGCCCGTGATCCCCGCCCCCACGACCACCAGCCGGGGCGCCGGACCGGACCGGGCCGTCGGCTCCGTCGCGGAGGTTCGCTCGGGAACGGCCATCACTCAGGCCGCCCCCACGTCGCGACCGTGCCCACGCATGGCGGCGGGCACGTAGGGGCACAGCGGGTCGGAGCCCAGCGGGTCCTGGGTCCAGGCGTAGGCACGCGCGCGGGAGCCGCCGCACCAGCGGTTGAACTCGCAGACCCCGCACCGGCCGGCGAACCCCTCCGGACGGCGCAGCGCTCGCATCAGCTCGGTGTCGCGGTAGAGCTCGACGAGCGAGCGCTCCTTGACGTTGCCGACCGACAGCGGAAGGAACCCGGAGGGCGTGACCTCCCCGGTGTGCGAGATGAAGACGATGCCGTTGCCGTCGCGGATACCGAACCCACGCGCGCTCGGGCCGGACTCGATCTCCTCGCGGGTCCGGCCGGCCCGCAGCATGGCCTGGGCGCTGATCCGCCGGTACTGCATGGCCTCGGTGGTCTTGATCCGGAACGGCGCGGTGCGGGCGATCTGGCCCCACGTGATGAGCGTGCGCTCGGCATCGCCCGGGCTGAGCTCCCGCAGCTGGGCGCCGCGCCCCACGGAGATGAGGAAGAAGAGGCTCCACTGCATCACGTCGTAGTGCGTGAGCAGCTCGTAGACGGCCTCGAGATCGGTCGCGGTCTCGTCCGTGACCAAGGTGTTGACCTGCACGGGGACTCCGACCGCGTTGGCGTCGGCGAGCGCCTGCACAGTCGCGTCGAAGGTGCCGTCGACCTGGCGGATGCCGTCGTGGCGCGCGGCCGTCGAACCGTCCAGGGAGAGCGAGACGGCCTGCACGCCGAGCTCCTTGAGGTCCGCCAGGCGCTGCCTGGACAGCAGGGGCGTGACCGCGGGCGCCAACGAGACGCCCAGGCCGCGCCGCCCCGCCTCCCGGATGAGGTCGTCCAGGTCGGCACGCCGCATCGGGTCGCCGCCGGTGAAGATGACGTGCGGCGCGGGCTGGCCGAAGGCCACGATCTGGTCCAGCACCTGCAGCGCCTCGCCGTGCGAGAGCTCGCCAGGAGCGGGTTCCGGCTGGGCCGTGGCGCGGCAGTGCCGGCACGCCAGGGCACAGGCCGTGGTCAGCTCCCAGTAGACGATCATCGGGGTGGCGTCGTACGCCCACTCGACAGGCTTGACCGAGCCGATCCCGGCGGCGTGCTGCATCGAGGCACCGTCCTTCCGACGACGTGCGAGAACCCTCCGCGGGGCGGTTCTGCTCGTCGTGCGGATCGTGGCCACCGGTCCCGCGGGGACCCTCGGCAGCGTACTGGCCGTTCCTGGACGTCGATCACCGCGGCCGCACCGACCGCGACTCAGGCGTCGCCGCCACCCTGGTCAGGCACGCGAGACACCCCGCCGGCGGGCGTGGACCAACGGGCGTGCGCGGATCAGTGGGCGCCGGCGAGCCGGACGGACTCCCGCCGGCCGGGCACCAGGACGCGGAGCCGATCGCCGAGACCTGCGTCCCGGAACGCCGCGACCACGTCCGGCACGCCTTCCGTGAAGTGGGCCCACCCCTCGGCGTGGACCGGCACGACGACCGCCGCGTCAAGCAGCGTGGCGGCCTGCACGGCGCGCTCGCCGGACAGGGTCATGGGCTCGTCGCCGAACCGCCCGACGTTCGCCGCACCGACGAACAGCACGGCCAGGTCGACCGGCCCCACCCGCGCCGCGATCTGGGCCACGACGTCGACGCCGGCGTTGTCCCCCGCGACGTACACCGTCGGCGCGTCGGCGCCGGTGAGCAGGAAGCCCGTCACCGGGCCGGACGACGCCTCGGCCCCCACCGGACCGTGCCGGGCCGGCACCGCCGTCACCGTCACGGGGCCGACAGTCACCTGCTGCCACGGCGCCAGCCCCGTGACGCCGTCGATGCGCCCCGCCGCGGCGGGGGTCGACAGCACCGTCGGCACGCGGCCGAGCAGCTCGCGGCCTGCCGGGTCCAGGTTGTCGGCGTGCTGGTCGTGCGACAGCAGCACCGCGTCGAGCGGGCCGAGCTCGTCGGGCCGCACCGCGGGGCCGGTCAGCTTCGTCAGCGTCACCGTGCTCGGGTAGCTGCCGGGCGCGCTGAACGTGGGATCGGTGAGGAAGGTGACACCGGCGAGACGCAGCAGCAGCGTCGGGCCACCGACCAGCAGCAGCTCCACGTCACGCATAGGGTACGGATCGGGCATGCACCGATTGTCGCGCGCGGCCCGTGCGAGCGCGGCCGCGGGCGGTCCGGCACGGCCGCGCCGCGCGCGGGGCAGCCGACCCGGGGACGGCCGGCATCACGCAGACGGGGAGGACCATGGCAGCCGACCACGGCGACGACCGGCCGCGCCGGCCCTGGTTCGGGCCGAAGCGCCACGGCGTGGGGATCGGACCTGCGTCCTGGCAGGGCTGGTTGGTCACGATCGGCGCCGGGATCGTCGTCATCGTGCTGGTGAAGCTGGTCGCGCACGGGTGAGCGACGCCGTCGTCGCTCTCGATGACGTGACCACCGGCTATCGGGGCACGGCACGGCTGCGCCGGGTGAGTCTTCGCCTGGGTGCCGGGCTCCACATCGTCCTTGGGCCCAACGGCTCGGGCAAGACCACGCTGTTCCGTGTCATCGCCGGGGTGCTCCCGCCGTGGAGCGGGACGGTGACGCGTTCCGAGCCGGTCGGGTACGTCGCGCACCGCCTCGGACTGTCACCTCGGGCGACCGTGGCGGACAACATGGCGTTCTGGGCTCGGCTGCACCAGGTGACCGCCAGCGACGGCTTCCACGACGAGCTGACGGAGCTCGGCGTGGACGACCTGCGGGACCGGCGCGTCTCGACCCTCAGCCGCGGACAGGCTCAGCGGGTCGCGATCGCCCGCACGTTGCTGGCATCGCCCGGCGTGCTGCTGCTCGACGAGCCGCTCGCCGGCGTGGATCCGAGCGGCATCCGCACCCTGACGGAGACCATGACCACCCTGGCCGCGCGCGGACGCTGCGTCGTCGTCACCTCGCACGGCCTCGCCGAGCTCGCGGGACTCGACGCGGACGTCGTCGCGCTGCGAGACGGCGAGGTCGTGGCGCACGGGCACGCCGCGGAGCTGCGGCGCCACCTGGGCGGCGGTGCGGTCACGGTCCGCCTCGTCGGCGGTCCCGGCCTGGCGGAGGTGCTGGCGGCCAACGGCGTCGACGCCGAGACGCGCGCGGACGGCGCCGTGGTCACCCAGGTCACCGCGCGCGACGACGTCGCCGCGCTCGTGCGTCTGCTGGTGAGCGCCGGCGTCGACGTGTTCGAGGCATCTCCCGTCACCGACGACCTGACCGAGGTGTACCGGGGCCTGGAGGAAGGAGCCCGATGAGCGCCACGGGCCCGAGCCGGCACACCCTCTACCGGGCACTGGTGCTGCGCGCGCGCCGCGAGGGGTTTGCCGCGATCTTCGGGTATCCCCTGTCTCTCACGGGCTTCCTCGTGCTGATCATGGGGTTCGCCGCGTTCCGACCCGACCTGGCCAACGTGCCCACCCTCCCGCCGGGCGGGGTCCTCGGACTCCAGGTGACGGACCTGCGGATGGCATTCGGACTGCTCGCGGCGCCGGCCGTGCTCGTCGTGGGCACCGCGATCGGCGCCGGACGGTCGGTGCAGTCGCTCGTCGGCGCCGGGGCGACGTCCGGCGAGTTCGAGACCTGGCTCGGGTCGGGGCTGACCCTGCGCGACATCGTCGAAGCGGTGCTCGGCCTGGTCGCCACCGCGCTGCTGGCCATCTGGACGGTCGCCAGCGCCCTGGTGGTCGCCAGCCTGCTGGCCGTGCGCGCCGTGCTCGACCCGACGGCCCACCTGCCGGCCCTCTACTGGGTGCTGCTGCTGGCCGTCCCGTTGCTCCTTGGCCTGTCCGGCACGAGCCTGGCGGTGGCGCTCGCGTTCGCCCGGCCGCAGCTCCTGCACCCGGCCGAGCGCGGCATGGTGCACGGCACCGGCAACGCCGTCGGCTCCGCCGCGGTGCTGCCAGGCCTCGTGGTGATGGTGCTGCTCCTCGTCGGGGCCAGCCACGGCATGTCGACAGCTGGGCTCGTCGCCGTCTCGGCCGCCATCGCTGCCGTGCTGTTCGCGGCGGGTCTGGTCATCGCCGTGAGGGGCACGTCGCCGGAAGGGTTCGTCAGCTCCCTGTAGCGGCGTCCCGGACACCGCTGGACGCAGGTCTTGGCCGTTTCTTGGCGACCACGGGCGAGGCTGGGGCCAACCGATCTCTTGGGAGCCGCAGCATGGTGAACGGATCGTCCTCAGCGGGCCACCTGCGGTCCGACGCCAGGCCGTCGCCGACCGCCCGACGAGGCGGCGGGCCGGCCGTGCCCGCGGCCGGCGGAAGGCAGGTCGCCGCCGGGCTCACGGGCCTCGTGCTCGTGCTCGCCTTCGGCCTGCTGGTGACCCCGCACGCCGGGTGGTCCGCGGACGAGCTGCGGGTCGTGGTGTGGCTGTCCGCCCACCACGTCGCGGTGCTGGGCGCGGTCGCCGGCGCCCTGGCGCTGGTCCTGTCCCCCGGCACGGCCCTGGTCTGGCTCGCGCTGGCCGGTGGGCTGGCCGCCCGGACCCGGGGCTGGCGGTACGGGGTGCTGGTGTTCCTGGTCGGCGGCGCCGACCTCGCCGGCGCGCTCGTCGTCAAGCTGCTGGTGCGCCGGTCACGCCCGGACGTCACCGCGTTGGCGCACCCTCCGGCGGTGGACCACAGCTTCTCCTACCCCAGCGGGCACACCGTGGTGGCCACGGTGGTGGTGCTCGCCCTCCTTGTGGCGCTCGGCCGCCGGAACGCCCGATGGACGGTGCCGGTCGCCGCCGTGGTGGTCCTGGTGGCGGCCGCGTCACGGGTCTACCTCGGGGTGCACTACCCGTCCGACGTGGTGGCCGCCGTGGTGTACGGCGTCAGTGCAGTCCCCGTGCTGGTCGGCGTGCTCGGCACCCCACCGGCTCGCAGCCTGCTGGGCCGGCTTAACCTCCTGCCGGCACCCGCACCGGCCACGTCGGCTCGTCGTGAAGGAGTCGCCCTGTGATCACCGCCCTGTCCGCCGGACTGTCCATCTCGCCCGGTCCGCTGCTGCACTCGCTGGGACCGTGGGCGCTGGTGGGCATCGCCGTCATGGTGTTCATCGAGTCCGGGGTGCTCTTCCCGTTCCTGCCCGGCGACTCGTTGATCCTCACCGCGGTGCTGCTGCACACCCAGCTGGGTCTGTCACCGCTGGCGATCGGCGTGGTCGCGTTCGTGGCGGCCGTGGCCGGTGACCAGGCGGGGTACTGGCTGGGCCACCGCTACGGGCGGCGGTTCTTCACCCCGGACGCACGGGTGCTGACGACCGCACGGCTCGCCGAGGCGGAACGCTTCTTCGAGCGGTACGGGCCGGTGTCCCTGGTGCTGGCCCGGTTCGTGCCGATCGTGCGCACCTACGTCCCGCTCGTCGCCGGCACGGCGCGGCTGCGCTATCGCCGGTTCGTCGTCTGGAACGTCACCGGTGCGCTGCTGTGGGTCGCCGGGCTGAGCGTCGTCGCCCTGCTGCTCGGCGGCATCCCGTTCGTCACGCGCAACATCGACCTGCTGGCCGTCGTGGTCGTCGTCGTCTCGCTGGTCCCGATCCTGGCCGCCGCGCTCCGTCGCCGCGGCCACGAGGCGGCCGGCGAGCCCGAGGACGCGCAGCCCCTGGCGGCCGTCCCGAGCCAGACCCGGACCTGACCGGCCGGACAGGTCCCGACAGGTTCTGTTCAGGGGCTGTCGCGCACAGGGGGGACGTCAGCAAGGCCCACGGAGAGGATCTCCGGCTCGATGACGCACGGTCGCGGGACAGCGGTGGCAGCGGCCTCGGACTGGCGATCGGCCGAGAGATCGCCCGGGCGCACGGGGGCACCGTGCGGCTCGTGGCGGAGTCGCAGATCGCGGGGGGCGCCTTCGAGCTCGACCTTCCCCTGTGGAACGGCTGAGGCCTCTCACGGTCTCCTCGGTGGCCGTCGCCGCCGTGGACGACATGAGCGGGGGGACGAGCGGCACCGAGGGGCTGAGCAGCGACCACAGGGCCCGGCCGGCGCTGCAGGTGCCCGGCCCACCCGCGCCTGACAGGTAGGGCAGCGATGCTTGGGCACGAGATCGTCGGTCCCCAGCAGATCCGGCTCGTCCCAGTGCTCCGCCCGGTGCCAAGATCGTGACGACAGCTGCGACAACGTCCCCGCCGATGGGGGAGAGCCGACTGAGCACCGCCGGTTCGCGATCGGTGTGCCCGCCCGCCAACTCTGGAGGATGGACCGCTTGAGAGTCCTGATCGTCGAGGACGACGCTCGCCACGAGGTCATCCACGCTCGTCGCTGGCACGGGTCCGTGATCACGGCGGACCGATGACCGTGCGCCGAGCGGTGCTGCGGCTGACCGTCGCCTACGCGCTGGTCCAGCTCGTCGCCTCCGCGGTGGTGGCCATCGGCCTCTACGCGTTCGTGACGGGCACCTTCGGCGACCACGCGGCGGGCAGTGCCGGAGCCGCGGCGGCCGGCTTCGCGCAGCTCCGCCGCGGCCTCGTGCTGTCGTTGCCGGTGCAGCTGGTCCTCGCCACGGCGCTCGGCTACCTCCTGGCTCGTCGCGCGTTGCGCCCGGTGCGCACCAACCTGGAGGCGCAGCAACGGTTCCTCGACAACGCCGCGCACGAGTTCCGCACGCCGCTGAGCGTGCTGCAGTCCGACATCGAGCTCACCCTGAGCCGTCCACGCAGCGGTCCCGAGTACGTCCGCGCCCTGCAGGACGCCCTCGTGGACGTCTCCGGCCTGACCGCGCTGACCACCGACCTCCTCGTCCTCGCCCGCGGCACCTCGGACCACGACGGCTTGCCCCTGCAGAGCGTGTCCCTGCTGTCGGTGGCGACCACCGCCCGAGACCGCGCGCTGCACGCCTGCACCGACGCGGCCCCCATCGGCATCCAGGCCTCCCACGACGTGCACGTGCCTGGATCACCGGAGCTCCTCGCCCGAGCGGTGGGGAACCTGCTCGACAACGCGCTGCACCACACGCCACCCACCGGCACCGTGACAGTCGTCCTCGCGCAGGACGCCACGACGGCATCCGTGCGGGTGATCGACGACGGGACCGGAATGACGCCGGCCGCCCGGCGTCGAGCCTTCGACAGGCTCTGGCGGGACACCGCGTCGAGCACGTACCCGGGCCACGGCCTCGGTCTGGCCTTGGTGGCCCAGATCGCGGCGGCCCACCACGGGCGGGCAGAGATCAGCCCCACCCCCGGCGGCGGGACGACGGTCACGTTGACCCTGCCGCTGTGAGGCCGATGCTCGCCGATGCGCGACGAGGGCTCGCCACCTGCGGATCGCGCCGCGGAGCGGACCTGCGCCTGGCGTACGACCAGGTGCGCGAGAATCGCAGCCGTGAGCTGGTGGACGCCGACGAGCATGCCTCGGCGATGAGCACTCCGACCCGACGCCTGTCGCTGCTGCTGCTGGAGGACGACCCGCGCCTGGGGCCGGTGGTGGCCGAGCTGCTCAGCGACACGTACGACGTCACGCTCGTCACCGACGGCGGCCAGGCCCTCGACCTGGCCATCGACGGCACGTTCGACGTGCTCGTGCTGGACCGGCGGGTCCCCACGCTCGACGGCGTGGAGGTGGTGCGCCGGCTGCGCGCGC
>DAIDJQ010000083.1 GCA_027451305.1 Cellulomonas sp. | reverse complement strand
TCGTAGATCTCGCTGGGGTCCAGCATGTGCGTGCCTCGCTCGTCCTCGTCGTGCGCCGGGCGGCGCGCCCGGTCGAGGTTGTCAACACGCGCGGTGCCGCCGCTCTTCCCGGCGGCCGGCCGGCGGGGCCGTCAGTGGGAGCGCAGCTGCGCACCACGTCCTCCTCCGCCTCCGACGTGGTGAGGACGACGACGGGGCTCTTGCGCAGCTCGTCGTCGGGCTCGAGGGCACGGAGCACCTCACGGCCGTCCATCCGCGGCAGGTTCAGGTCGAGCAGGATCAGGTCGGGCGTGGGCGCCTCGGCGTGCTCTCCCTGCCTGCGCAGGAGCTCGAGGGCGCTGGCACCGTCGGACACCGCGGCGGGGCTCGTGAGGGCGCGCGACGGAGCGGGTGAGGCCACACGTTCCGGGAGCGGAGCGGGCCGCGCACCACGGCCGTGCCCGCCGTGCCGCCGCGGCCGCGGGCGTGGACCGGCTGGCGCGGGGCACATGCGCACGGCGGATAATGGACGGCCGCCCGCGGACCGAACCGGTGCCGGGCGACGTCCCAGGAGGACCGGGAGCGGCGGCTGCGGGTGGCCGGACGGGAGACCAGCAGGTGGCAGGACGCCAGGAGGAGCTCGCCGGCGAGCAGCGGGTGGTCGACGAGCTCTACGCCCGGCTGGACGAGCAGCGAGCGCAGACCCGCGACCGGCTGGCGCAGGTGCGCCGGGCGGGGCCGTCCGGGTCTCCGCAGAACCGCAGCGAGCGCGACGCGTTCGCCACGCTCTACGAGGACCGGCTCGCCCAGCTCGAGGCCGTCGAGGACCGCCTCGCGTTCGGCCGGCTCGACCTCGAGGACGGCCAGCGGCGCTACGTGGGACGCATCGGCCTGACCGACGCCGACCAGACCCCGCTGCTCACGGACTGGCGGGCGCCGGCCGCGCGCGCCTTCTACCGGGCGACGGCCGCCCACCCCGAGGGCGTGGTGCAGCGCCGGCACCTGATCACCTCCGGTCGCACCGTCAGCGGGGTCGAGGACGAGGTGCTCGACCTCGACCGGCTCGACGTCACGCAGACCCCGGTCGCCTCGCTCGCCGGTGAGGGCGCACTCCTGGCTGCGCTCGGCGCACGCCGCACCGGCCGGATGGGCGATATCGTCGCGACCATCCAGGCCGAGCAGGACGCGGTCATCCGCGCCGACCTGCAGGGCGCGCTGGTGGTGCAGGGAGGGCCGGGGACCGGCAAGACGGCCGTCGCCCTGCACCGCGCCGCCTTCCTGCTCTACGCGCACCGCAGGCTGCTGGAACGGTCCGGCGTGCTGCTGGTCGGCCCGAGCCGCACGTTCCTGCGCTACATCGACCAGGTGCTTCCGTCCCTCGGCGAGACCGGCGTCGTGACCACCACGCTCGCCGAGCTGTACCCCGGCGTCGTCGGGGTGGCGCCCGAGCCGGACGCCGTGGCCGAGCTCAAGGGTCGCGCGGTGATGGCCCGGGTCGTGGCGCGGGCCGTCCGGGCCCGGCAGCGCGTTCCCGCGGCCCCGGTGACCGTGCGGATCGACGGGAAGGTCGTCACGGTGCGGCCCGCCGACGTCGCCTCGGCGATCGCTCGTGCCCAGCGCCAGCACCGGCCGCACAACCAGGCCCGCATCACGTTCGTGCGGGACATGCTCGGGCGGCTGGCGGACCAGTACGTCACGCAGCTCGGGTTCCCTGTACCGCCCGACGAGCGCGCCGAGCTGGTGGAGGAGCTGCGCTCGACCCGTGAGATCCGCGTCGCGCTGAACCTGGCGTGGATGCCGTTGACCGCGCAGAAGCTCCTCTCCGACCTCTACGCCAAGCCGCACCGGCTGGCTGAGGCCGCCCCCGACCTCTCGGAGGCGCAGCGCCGCCTGCTCGCCCGCCCGGCCGACTCCGCGTGGACCACGGCGGACGTGCCACTGCTGGACGAGGCGGCCGAGCTCCTCGGCGAGGACGACCAGGCGGCGCGGGCGCAGGCCCGCGCGGCCGCCAAGCGGCGGGCCGACGAGGTGGAGTACGCCCGCCAGGTGCTGGAGACGACCGGGGCGGGTGCGCTCGTGTCCGCCGAGTCGCTGGCCGACCGGTTCGCGGGCTCCGGGCCCACCCTGACCACGGCCGAACGCGCCGCGGCCGACCGCGCCTGGACCTATGGCCACGTGGTCGTCGACGAGGCGCAGGAGCTGTCCGCGATGGCGTGGCGGGCGCTGCTGCGCCGGGTGCCGACCAGGTCGATGACCGTCGTCGGTGACGTCGCGCAGACCTCGTCGCCCGGTGGTGCGCGATCCTGGGCCGGGATGCTCGACCCTGTGCTCGGGGGCTCGTGGCGCCTCGCCGAGCTCACGGTCAACTACCGGACGCCTGCGGCCGTGGCGGACGCGGCGGGGCGTGTCGCGGCCGCCGTCGGCCTGCCGGTGAGCCCGTTGACGTCCGCCCGGGACGTCGACGACGCCCTCGTGTTCGAGACGGTGGCAGCCCGGGAGCTCGCGAGCGCCGCGGCACAGCGCGCGGTGAAGGCGGTCGCGGAGGTCGCCGACCTCGCGGGCGCCGGACGCGTCGCGCTGGTCGCCGCCGCGCACCGGTTCGCCGAGCTCCGGGAGACGCTGGCGGCCCTCGGCCGCACGGTCCCGGCCGACTCGGCCGACGGCTCTGCCGTGGACCTGGGCTCCGACCTCGTGCTGCTCACACCTGTGCAGAGCAAGGGGCTGGAGTTCGACGTCGTCGTGCTCGTCGAGCCGGCGGAGGTGCTCGACGAGGGTGCGGGCGACCTGTACGTCGCCATGACGCGACCCACGCAGACACTCCAGGTGGTGCACGCGCGACCGCTGCCGGCGGGCCTGCTCCCCGCCTGACGGTGCCCGCACCGTCCGCGGGACGGACCGTTCCGCGTCCGCCCCGCGGACAGGCGCACCATGGACCCGTGCTCAAGGCCCTCTTGCTCGAGAACATCCACCCCCACGCGCGGACCATCCTCACCGAGGCAGGGTTCGAGGTGGTCACCCGCTCCGGCGCCCTCGACGAGGACGAGCTGATCGAGGCGCTCGACGGCGTCCACATGCTCGGCATCCGGTCGAAGACGCAGGTCTCGGCCCGCGCGCTCGAGCAGGCCCCGGACCTGCTCACCGTCGGCGCGTTCTGCATCGGCACCAACCAGATCGACCTGCGCGCGGCCGCCTCGCGCGGCATCGCGGCGTTCAACGCCCCGTTCTCCAACACCCGTTCGGTCGTGGAGCTCGCGATCTCGGAGATCATCGCCCTGACCCGGCGCCTGATCGACTTCGACCGTCAGATGCACGCCGGGGTGTGGAACAAGTCCGCCAACGGGGCGCACGAGGTGCGCGGCCGGACGCTCGGCATCGTCGGCTACGGCAACATCGGCACCCAGCTGTCGGTGCTGGCCGAGAACCTCGGCATGTCGGTGGTGTTCTACGACACCGCGGAGAAGCTGGCGCTGGGCAACGCCCGCCGCATGCACTCGCTCGACGAGCTGCTCGAGGCGGCCGACGTGGTCACGCTGCACGTGGACGGGCGGTCGGGCAACGCCGGGCTGTTCGGTGCCAAGCAGTTCGCGCAGATGCGTGAGGGCGCCATCTTCCTCAACCTGTCGCGCGGCTTCGTCGTGGACTACCCGGCGCTGCAGGAGGCCATCACCTCCGGCCACGTCGCCGGCGCCGCCGTCGACGTGTTCCCGCACGAGCCGAAGCGGAACGGCGACCCGTTCGAGTCCGAGCTCCGCGGTCTGCCGAACGTGATCCTGACGCCCCACACCGGTGGGTCCACCGAGGAGGCGCAGGAGGCCATCGGGCAGTTCGTCGCCCACAAGGTGCGCGACTACCTGACCACGGGTTCCACGACGCTGTCCGTCAACCTGCCGAACCTGGCTCTCGACCAGGCGCCGGACGTCCACCGCCTCGCCTACCTGCACCGCAACGTGCCCGGTGTGCTGGCCGCGGTGAACGCCACCCTGGCCGAGCACGGCGTGAACATCGAGGGCCAGCTGCTCGCCACGCGCGGGGAGCTCGGCTACGTGGTGACCGACGCCGGAAGCCTGGTCGACGAGGCAGCTGTTGCCGCGCTGCGCAGCCGGCCCGAGTCCGTGCGGCTGCGCCTGCTCTCCTGACGGACCCCGGGGCACCCCGGTCCGGTCCGACCCCCGGTCCGGTCTGCTCGGGCCAGGCCGGGCCGAGTCGTGCCGCGCGACGCCGCGGGCGCGGCAGCGGCCTAGCCAGTGACACCACGACGGCCGGCGCCGCACTCCTGCGACGCCGGCCGTCGTGTGCCGATGGGCTCCCGCTCTGTCAGGCGGAGCCGCTCTTGCGCTGGAACCGCCGCTGCACGGGACCCGAGGTCTCCGACCCTCGCACCGGTGCGCCGCCGCCCGAGCCGTCGGCCGTGCGATGGTGCGCACCCTTCTTGCGCTCCAGCGCCTCCCGGAACTTCGCCTTGGCGTCCTGAGCGGGCGCCGTCCCGGCCTGCGCGTCGTCCTGCTGCGCCATGGTGATGCCTCCTGATCCGTACCCGACGGCCGAATGTCGACGGCCTCGGCACCAGCCTGACGACTCCGGCTCCTCGGCGCCAA
>DAIDJQ010000082.1 GCA_027451305.1 Cellulomonas sp. | reverse complement strand
CAACGGTTTTCAAGGTCGGAGCGATCAGCAGCGTTTGCGCTGGCCACCAGGCAAACGACCTTGCCGATCACGCAGGCTGTTAGTCATTTGGGAGTCATCCGGACGCCTAGCACGGCCCCGTCGCTCCGGGCAAGCTGCGACTCCCGTCTCACAGCGGCCCTGAGAACCGCCCGCTGCATCTCCACCGGCTTCAGCCGCGCCACCTGCGTCTCCCGGATCAAGCCAGCGCGACCGCGAGGGCCGCTCTCACACCAGGGGGCGGTCCTCTTGCTAGCCCGCCTGCCACACCGTGCGTCCAGGCACACGACCGGGCATCGGCGCGAGGAGAGGTCTCAGCGGTGCTGGGTGAGGATGTGGCAGATGTCCGCGTCGGTGCAGTCGGCCGGATCGAGTCGTCGGGCACGTTCTCGCAGCTGCGCGAGCTCTGCCTGCAGGGCTGAGAGCTCGCGGAGCCGGTGTTGGACCTCGGCGAGCTTGTCATCGATGAGCCGTGCGACGTGGGAGCACGGTGCTTGGCCGCGGTCCCTCAGGTCGACGACGCCGCGGATCTCGACGAGGGACAGTCCCGCAGCCTGGGCGCTCCGGATGAACTGCACGCGGCCGACGGCGGAGTCGTCGTAGCTGCGGTACCCGTTGCCGCCCCGGGTGGGAGGGGGAAGTAGACCGCGACGCTCGTAGAAGCGGATGGTCTCGCTCGGCAGGCCCACCGCCTGCCCCAGCTCCCCGATCAGCACTCCTCGACGATACCCCTTGACCTTGCAGCCCGGATCAAGGTTTAGCGTCGCCGTCATGGAGATCACGCTGCTCTACTTCGACGGCTGCCCCAACTGGAAGACCGCGGACCAGCGGCTCGCCCAGCTCGCTTCGGAACGTCAGGACGTCCACGTGACCCGGCGCCTCGTGGAGACCGCCGAGGAGGCCGAACGGCTCGCCTTCCATGGGTCGCCGAGCATCCAGGTGAACGGCATCGACCCGTTCGCAGCGCCGGGTGCCGCGGTCGGCCTCACCTGCCGCCTCTACACGACACCGGACGGACCCGCCGGCTCTCCCACCCTCGACCAGCTTCGCGAACTGGTCGCGCGAGCCTGACCGATTCGCTGCTGTCACGGGGGTTGACCTTGGGGCCGCCCTCTCTCTCGCCCCCCTTGAAAGGACACGCGATGAGCACGGAGCACGACCTGATCGTCATCGGCGCCGGCATGGCCGGCGTCACGGCGGCGACGAAGTGCGCGTCGCGGTGGGAAGTCGCGATCGTCGACGCACTGCCCTTCGGCGGCACGTGCGCGCTGCGCGGGTGCGACCCGAAGAAGATCCTGCGCCGCGGCGCCGAGATCATCGACGCGGCCCGGCTCATGGACGGCAAGGGGATCGACCGGGCGGGCCTGGCGATCAGCTGGGCTGACCTGACGCGGCACAAGCGGGGGTTCACCGACCGGGTGCCGCAGACCATGCAAGCCGGCCTGTCCCGCGCCCGCGCAACTACGTGGCACGGAGAGGCGCGCTTCACTGGACCGGGCCGCGTGCAGATCGACGGGGACGACCACCGCGCGCGGCACATCCTGGTCGCGACGGGGGCCGCCGCTCGGCCGCTGGAGTTCCCCGGGCACGAGCACCTGATCGACAGCACGCAGTTCCTCGACCTCGAGGCGCTCCCGGCGCGAATCCTCTTCGTGGGGGGGGCGGGTTCGTCTCCTTCGAACTCGCCCACATCGCCGCCCGCGCCGGCTCCTCGACGGTCATCGTCGACCGCGGACCGCGCCCGCTGCGATCCTTCGACCCCGACCTCGTACAGCTCCTGGTCGCCCGGGGGGCCGCCGCCGGCATCGAGGTGCGTAGCTCGGCGGCGGTCACCGCGGTAGAACGCAGCGGTGCGGCGTTCCGCGTGCTGGTCGACCACGCAGGACACGCGGAGACGATCGACGTCGATCTGGTGGTGCACGGTGCGGGCCGCGAACCGGACCTGACAAGGCTCGGCCTGGATGCGGCAGACGTGGCGTGGACGGCGCGCGGGGTCACGGTGGCCGGCCACCTGCAGAGCACCACGAACCCGGTCGTGTACGCGGCCGGGGACAGTGCCGACACTGCTGGGATGCCCCTGACCCCCGTCGCCGTGGCGGAGGGGAAGGTCGCCGCGTCCAACATGCTCAAGGCGGGGACGGCGGTCCCCGACTACACCGGTGTCCCGACCGCGGTGTTCACCATCCCTGAGCTGGCTCGGGTCGGCCTGCTCCAGCAGGAGGCCCGCGAGCAGGGCCTCGATGTGGACGTCCGCTACTCCGATACCAGCGGCTGGTACTCCGCCTACCGGGTCGGTGAGACCACCGCCGCCGTCAAGATCCTCATCGACCGGTCGTCGGACCGTACCATCGGCGCCCACCTGCTCGGCCCCGGATACGCGGAGCTGGTCAACACCCTGGGCCTGGCGATGCAGCTCGGCCTGACCGCACGGCAGCTGAGGTCGGCGACCGGCGCCTACCCCACGGTCGGCTCCGACCTCGCGTCGATGCTGTGACGACGGCCCGGAAGGGGTCAGACCGCCAGCTGCTCGGTAGCCCTCCGACACCCGGAAGCCCCGCGACCAGCACCGCATGGCAGAGTTCGTCGATGGACGCGTAGCGGCGCAGCAGCAGGTCGGCGACAAGCGCGGTCCACCCCGTCTGGTGCGAGGCGCCGAGGCCCTGACCGGTGTCGCCGTGGAAGTGCTCGTGGAACAGCACGCCGCGCTCTCAGGCGGGCCCGTCGCAGAACGGTGGAGCGTCGCCGCGCGCGGGGCGCCGGCCGCCGCCGGGCTGCAGGACCGACGTCCCGCGCCGGGTGAGTTCGGCCGCGGCCTCCGACAGCGTCATGGTCCGTCCCGAGCCGGTCGGGACCTCGGGCCGCAACCCGTCGCCGTACCGTCGCGCGAACCTGCGCAACCCGTGGATCAGCATGACGTTGGCGGGCAGCCGGGTCGGCTCGCGCCAGTTGGAGTTGCCGCCGAACACCCTGCTCTGCGACTCGCTGCGCTCGTAGCCGACCTCGGCACGGAACCCCGGCAGGTCGAGGACGAAGGGGTGCTCCCGGTGCTTGGTGGGTGAACCGGGAGGACGAGGGCGGCGACAACGTCTTGGAGGGCGGGTTCCTCGGCCTGGACAACATCGGCCCGATCGACCGTTCGGCGCCCCTGCGACCGCCGCCAAGCGCTGGCGAAACCGCGAATCTTTGGTGTTTCCTTGATAAAGCCGCCGCTGGACGTGCCCACATACGGCTGCGGCTGGAACCCTCGTCAAACGTGAGGCAAGCACCCGACGGAACCCATAGGTGTCCGACGGAGGGTTGTCGTGTTGGGGCTGGGGAGACCGCGCCGGTGCGTCGGTGCGGCGCTCAGCTCCTGAGAGGGGATCACCGCGATGATGGGTTGGTACGGCATGGGCACGGGCTGGGGCTCCTGGCTGGGAATGGGCCTCTTCTGGCTCGTGCTGCTAGGGGTGATTCTTTACGCGGTGGTCCGGCTGCTGCCATCGGGTCGGTCCAGCGATGGTGGTCGCAGCGCCGAGTCCCCGGCGGAGATCCTGGACCGGCGGTTCGCGCGCGGGGAGATCGACCTCGAGACCTACCAGGCGCAGCGGGCGATCCTCGGCAACGCAGGTGCCCGGTGACCGCGTCGATGGCCACTGGTGCGGTCGGGCGAAACGTGCCAGGACGGGGACGGCGTGCCTGGCTGGTGGTCACTCTGGTGACGGCCGTGGTCTTGCTCGGCGGGTCGGTGGCGGCGACAGTGGCGTGGACAGGCTCGGGTCGATCGGGCAGCGCCGCCTACGGCACCGGTTGGGGCGGCATGATGGGCGGCCGGGTGGCTGCCTCCGTCCCGCAGCTGGCCGGGACCACCGTGCACGTCACCGCCGTCGACATGGGCGCGATGATGGGTGGAAGTGGCCCCATGCGCCTGGTGCTCGATCGCAGCTCGGCACCCGCCGGCACCGTCTCGCTGGTGCTGACGAATGCCGGACTGCGCACCCACGAGCTGGTCGTGCTACCCCTTCCCGCAGGCGAGCAGGTAGGCACCCGCTCGGTCGGCGCCGACGGGAAGGTCGACGAGACCGCCAGCCTCGGTGAGGCCTCTCGCAGCGGCGGCGCCGACGCCGGGGACGGTATCCAACCCGGAGCGGCAGGATGGACCACGCTCGACTTGCCGGCTGGCCGGTACGAGCTCATCTGCAACCTGCCCGGCCACTACGCCGCCGGGATGTACGCCGAGCTCACCGTCTCCTGACCCTTCAGGCCCGCCTGGGCGTAGCCCGGCGAGATTCCCGCCGGCGGGGTCCTGCGTCCGGGCTTCCGGAGTCATGGCGGCGACCTGGGGCCCAGGGCAGGAGCGGGGCAAGGCTGCTTGGCGCGGGCCGTCGCCCGGTGCTAGTACCTTCGTCAAACCTTCGTCGTTCGCCTGGGTCGACGTGGGTACGGGCAGGTGATGGTTGGTGCTGTGGCCGGGGAGCCGCCCCGGTAGGCCTCCTGCTGTGGGCCGGGTCGGCGGAAGGAGCACGGCGATGATGGGCTGGTACGGGGCGGGCATGGGCTGGGGCGCCTGGCTGGGGATGGGCTTGTTCTGGCTGCTCCTGCTGGGCGTGATCCTGTACGCCGTCGTACGGCTGCTGCCGTCGGGTGGGTCGAGCCGGCGAGATCGCGACCCGGAGTCCCCGGAGGAGATCCTCGATCGGCGGTTCGCCCGTGGAGACATCGACGTCGAGACATACCAGGCGCAGCGGGCGGCCCTCAGGCAGGCGCGAGGCGAGCGGTGAACCCTGGGCCATGCCGGAGGCCGAGAGCAGTGCTGGACACGGCGGATGCCGGATGAGCGTTACCCCAGCGGCGGCCGGGCCGCCGACAGCGCCGGGCCGTCCGCGCTCGCCCTGGCCGCGCCTTGGCCTAGGGGGTCGCCTGTTCGCCGCGATGGCGCTCGTAGTGGCCACGGGGGCGGGCACGCTGCTCGTCGTCTCGCTGCTGGTGGCGCCGGCGGTATTCATGGACCACCTGAGCCGCGCGGGAGCGCCGGACCTTAGTACGGCCGTGACCACGCACGTCAACGAGGCCTTCACGCAGGCGACCCTCGCCTCGCTCGGCACGGGCACACTCACGGCGGTGATCGCGGCGGGCCTGGTCACGTGGCTGGTCGCCCGGCGCATCGCCATGCCGGTCGCCGACCTCGCGCTGGTGACCGGCCGGCTGGCGAACGGCAGCTACGACGTGCGCGCGGCCGACCCTCGCCTCGGCCCGGAGTTCGCGGCCCTCGGCTCCTCGGTCAACGAGCTCGCCACCCAGCTGGCGACCTCGGAGGACACGCGTCGGCGGCTGCTGAGTGACCTCGGGCACCAGCTGCGCACCCCGGTCGCCTCGCTCGAGGCGACCGTCGAGGCGATCGGGGACGGCGTGCTTCCGGTGGACAAGGACACCCTGGCCACCCTCGCCGACCAGGTAGGTCGGCTGCACCGGCTGGTGGCGGACATCGAGTCGGTGTCCCGCGCGGAGGAGCGCCAGCTCGCCCTGGACCCGCAGCCCGCCGCGCCGGCAGACCTCGCCCGGCGGGCAGCAGCGGTGCTGCTGCCGCAGTTCCGCGCCGCCGGCGTCGGGCTGGAGGTCCGGGCGGACGACCCCGGGCCGACCGTCGTCGTCGACGCCGACCGCATCGTCGAGGCCCTGCTCAACGTCCTGGACAACGCGCTGCGCCACACACCCGCCGGCGGCCACGT
>DAIDJQ010000081.1 GCA_027451305.1 Cellulomonas sp. | reverse complement strand
CCGCACGAGGAGGCCGTCTACACGAACATCGCGTTCATGGAGTCGGTGCACGCGAAGAGCTACTCGTCGATCTTCTCCACGCTGATCTCCACCCCGGAGATCGACGAGGCGTTCCGCTGGAGCGAGGAGAACGCGAACCTGCAGCGCAAGGCCGAGATCGTGCTGCAGTACTACCGGGGTGACGAGCCGCTCAAGCGCAAGGTCGCCTCGACCATGCTCGAGTCGTTCCTGTTCTACTCGGGCTTCTACGCGCCGATGTACTGGGCCAGCCGCGCCAAGCTGACCAACACGGCCGACCTGATCCGCCTGATCATCCGTGACGAGGCCGTGCACGGGTACTACATCGGGTACAAGTACCAGAAGGGCCTCGAGCAGGTCACCGAGGCCGAGCGGGCCGCCCTCAAGGAGTACACGTTCGAGCTGCTCTTCGAGCTGTACGAGAACGAGGTCGAGTACACGCAGGACCTGTACGACGAGCTCGGCCTCACCGAGGACGTCAAGAAGTTCCTGCGGTACAACGGCAACAAGGCGCTGATGAACCTCGGCTACGAGGCTCTCTTCCCCCGCGACGAGACCGACGTCAACCCGTCGATCCTGTCCGCCCTGTCACCGAACGCCGACGAGAACCACGACTTCTTCTCCGGCTCGGGCTCGTCCTACGTGATCGGCAAGGCCGTCACCACGCAGGACGAGGACTGGGAGTTCTAGCGGCGAGGTTCGCCGGCGAGTGCCGCCACCAGCTGGCTCACCGTCGGCGAACCCCGCAGTCCCTCCGGCGTCCGGTAGAGCCGGCACGCCAGCCCCACCGGCGCGCCCGGCTCGGCGAACAGGTCCTCGCCGTCGACGAGCACGGACGGCGAACCGACGAAGCTCCACTCCTCGGCCTGCTCGGGAGTCGTCACCAGCACCTTCTCCACCTCGACGGAGCTGCCCGTCGCCTCGAGGGCCTCGTGCAGGCGGGCCTCGGCCACCTGCCAGCTGGGGCAGCCGTCGAAGTACAGGAGCTGGACTCGCACGCCCCTATCGTCCCCCCGGAACGCGGTCGCGGTCCCCTCAGGCGCCGCGCCTACCATGACGGATCATGAGCACGCTGCAGCGACCGATGATGCTGTCGAAGCTTCACCGCGCCACCGTGACCAGGGCGGACCTCGACTACGAGGGGTCGATCACGATCGACGCGGAGCTGATGGAGGCCGCGGACATCCTGCCCAACCAGCAGGTGGACGTCCTCGACATCACGAACGGGGAGCGGCTGACCACCTACGCCATCCCCGGGCCACGCGGTGGCCGCGACCTCCAGATCAACGGTGCCGCGGCGCACCTGGTGGCGGTGGGCGACCAGGTGATCGTCATCGCCTACGGGCTGATGAGCGACCAGGAGGCGCATCACCACACGCCCCGCGTCGTGCTGCTGGGCGAGGGCAACGCCGTCGTCTGACCGCGGCTCCTCTCCGGATGAGCCCGGCTGGGTGAGGACGAGGTCGCTCGGTGACGAGCGTGGGCCGCAACCGTCCGGGCCGCGCGCCCTACCGTCCTGCGCTGGGGTCAGGAGTGGCTGGGGTCAGGAGTGCGAGACCGTCTCCATCGCGTGCACCAGAGCGACGGCCTCGCCGAGCAGCTCGCGCTCACCGGTGACGAGGCCCGGGTCCTGGGACCGCAGGACGGCGGCGTCGCGAAGCGCGGGCCGGACGTCGATGTGCATGTCCGCGAGGAACGCGGCCAGCAGCACGCGTGCCGCCTCGGAGTACTCGCCGCCGGCGTCGACGGCGACCTCGGCGAGGATCAGCGCGCTGACCGCGACGTCCAGCACCGCAGTGCCGGTGCGCGCGTTGGCCCAGTCGACCAGCATCGGGCAGCCGTGCGCCTCGGACAGCACGATGTTGCCCGGGTGCAGGTCGAGGTGCACCACGACGTCGCCACCGGTGACGTGGGGCCAGTCGGACGGCCCCGGTGAGGTCCAGCCGACGGGTGCCGGGATCTGGTGCAGCCGGTGGTGCAGGTCGGCCATGATCGTCGCGCCCTCGTGCAGCGAGGTGACCCCGGCGGCGAGCGCCTGCAGCAACGTGGGACCGTGCAGCCGTTCGAGCACCAGGTCCCCGCCGCCGAGGTGCACTGCCTTCGGTACCGGGAAGTCGTGCGCCAGCGCGTACCGCATCAGCTCCGCCTCGGGGCCGGCGTCACGGCCCGAGCGGTAGCGGCGCAGCACCTGCGTCTCGGACAGGGCGTACACGTCGGCGGAGATGCCAGCCGTCAGCAGCGGTCCCGGGCCGTCCTCGGGCGTGCCGGTGTGGGGCCCCGGCCCTGCGGCGGGGGAGGGCAGGACGACTCCGCCGCCGGCCGCGCCGACGCGCTCGGCGTCAGGGGCGGCGGGGTCGCTCGGGGCAAGGCCGGCGGGGGTCATGCAATGACGGTAAGCGCAAATGCCGAGATTGTCCCGTGATCCGGAAAACTCGTTCATGACCTGCGGATCGGCAGGACATGAACGGTACCCGGGTGATGCTTGACCTGGACTGGGCCGAACGGGTCTCCGCAGCCGCTGTCAGCGGTCCGGTCGGGAGAGCCGCAGCAGGAGGGAGCCGGCGCCGGACCGGGTGGTCGGCAGCGGGTGGGTGACCACCCGCAGCGGCAGCCGGGTGGCCACCCGGACGTCCACGTCGGAGCAGCGCCGGGCGATCTCGGCGCGGAGCGTGCGGATCCGCTCGTCGAGACCGGCTTCGTCGCCGGGTTGGACCAGGACGGCGAACACGCCGCCGCCCAGGCTGGCCATCGGCCACGCCGACCCGAACGCGACGCCGAGGGACGCACCCATCGCGGCCGACCGTGCGGCCCGCAGGAAGCCGGACAGCTCTCCGGCGGCGACGTCGATCACGGTCAGCGCCCCGGGGCTGCCCTCGGCGCGCGCGTACGCCTCGGTCAGACGCAGCTCCAGGTACTGCCGCGTGGGCAGGCCCGTCTCGGCGTCCAGGCTGGTGCTCGTCGTGAACGCGCCCGCCTGCTCGTCCGTCCAGCCCTCGCACAGCGCGCGGACCACCGACATCGGCGGCTGGTGCGCGCCCATGGTGCTGTAGAGGCAGCTCAGGTCGTCGAGCGACTCACCCAGGCCGACGCCGTCGTGGGACCGTGCCCGTCCCAGCTCCTGCGCGGCCTGGGTGGGGTCGCCACCGGTGAGCACGGCCTCCGCCAGACCGTCCACCGCGGGGTGGTACCAGTCCGAGGGGCGCAGCCACACCGACGCGAGGCTGCTGCGCCGCCACTGGTCCCGCAACCCGTCGGGTACGGCGTCCGGTTGCTGCGAGGCGCCGGGCCGGCCCTCGCCGGGAAGGCCGTCGGAGAGGAAGGCCTGTGGGCCCATGTCCGTGGTCACACCGGAAGAGAGGGTGCAGGCGCCCGGGTGTGATGCCGGTGCAGGGATCAGACATGGGATTCACCCACATGGCGCAGGTGTGGCACCCTAGGTCTCGCAGATACACGGACGAATCGGAGGGCGCGGTGAGCGCCACCGCGGGGGTCGGCGCGGATCTGTGGTCTGACGCCGAACTGATCGCCTCGGCCCGTACGCGGGACGCGGGATCCTTCGGCGTGCTCTACGAGCGGCACGCGGGTGCCGCGCTGGTGGTGGCTCGTCAGCACACCGACTCCGCAGCCGATGCCGACGACGTGGTGGCGGACGCCTTCACCGCCGTCTGGAACGCGTTGCAGCGCGGCACCGGACCGAACGAGGCCTTCCGCGCCTACCTGTTCACCGTGGTTCGCCGTGTGGCTGCCGCACGCCGGGACGCCGGCCGCCGCGTCCAGCCGACCGACGACGTCGCGGTCCTCGAGGCGGGCGCCCTGCCCGAGCCGGACGCCGGCGAACCCGCTCTGGCAGGGCTCGAGCGCAGCCTCGTGGCGAAGGCGTTCGCCTCGCTGCCGGAACGCTGGCAGGCGGTCCTGTGGCACAGCGAGGTGGAGGGGCTGCAGCCGGCGCAGATCGCCCCGTTGCTCGGCCTGACCGCGAACAGCACGGCAGCACTCGCGTACCGGGCCCGGGAAGGTCTGCGGCAGGCCTACCTCCAGCAGCATCTGCAGGAGCCGCTGGCGGACGGCTGCCGGGCGGTGTCCGGCAAGCTCGGTGCCTTCGTGCGGAACGGTCTCGGTGCACGTGACAACCGGGCGGTCGAGGCGCACCTGGACGAGTGCGGTCGATGCCGCGCCCTGGTGCTGGAGCTCGGTGACGTCAGCCACGGGATGCGCGGTGTGGTCGCCCCGCTGGTGCTGGGCCTGGCCGGGCTCGGCGCGCTCGGGCACACCCTGCCGATCGGTGGCGGCCTGGCGGCCGGCTGGGCGAGCCTCTCGGCAGGTGCGACCGGCGGCGGTGCGGGCGGTGCGGGCGCGGGCGGCGCGGTGGCGACCGGCGGCGGGGCCGTCACCGGTGCGGGCGCGACAGCCGGCGGATCCGCCGGGGCTGCGGTGTCGGGTGCCGGGGCTGCGGGCATCGGCGGTGCGCTGGCGGGCGTCGGCGGGCTGCTGGCCGCGATCCCCACCACGCTCGTCGCCGCGATCGTCGCCGTGGTGGTCGTCGCCGCGGGCGTCGTCGGTGCCGTGCAGCTGCTCTCGTCGTACCCCGGCGGCACGGCGGCCCTGACGGCGACCGTGTCGCCGTCCTCGGGGTCCGGCGGCGCCTCGGGCGCGTCGGCGGGCGACGACACGACTCCGAGCGCGGTGCCGGGCACCACCCCCGCACCCGCGTCCGGCTCCGCCACTGCGTCGGCTGTCCCGAGCACGGACGGGACGCTGACGGAGATGATGGCCCCGTCGGGCAGCACGGACGCCACCGCGACGGACGGGACCGGGACCACCGGCTCCGCCGCCGCCGGCACGGGCACCTCCG
>DAIDJQ010000080.1 GCA_027451305.1 Cellulomonas sp. | reverse complement strand
CCGGCGTCGAGCTCGTCGCGTGCGGCTCGTCGGGCCGCGGCATGGCGACGTTCGGCACGTGGGAGCACACGGTGCTCACCGAGGCGTACGACCAGGTGGACCTCATCTCCGCCCACGCCTACTACCACGAGGAGGACGGGGACCTCGCCTCGTTCCTCGCCTCGGCGGTCGACATGGACCGCTTCATCGAGGACGTCGTGGTGACGGCGGACGCGGTGCGGGCGGCGGGGAACCACGGCAAGCGCGTCAACATCTCGTTCGACGAGTGGAACGTCTGGTACATCGACCGGGCGGAGTCGCAGCCGCCGTCGGGCGACGACTGGCCGGTGGCGCCGGTGCTGCTCGAGGACCGCTACACGGTGGCGGACGCCGTCGTCGTCGGCGGCCTGCTCATCAGCCTGCTGCGGCACACCGACCGGGTGCACGCGGCGTCGCTCGCGCAGCTGGTCAACGTCATCGCGCCGATCATGACCGAGCCCGGCGGCCGGGCCTGGCGGCAGACGACCTTCCACCCGTTCGCGCTGACGTCCCGGCACGCCGCCGGCCAGGTGCTGCGCGTCGCGGTGGACGGCCCCACGGTGCAGACCGCGAAGTACGGCGAGGTCGCCGCGCTGGATGCGGTCGTCACGTACGACGAGGCCGCGGGTGAGCTGGTGCTCTTCGCGGTCAACCGCTCGACGAGCGAGCCGCTGGCGCTCGACGTGGACCTGCGGGGCTTCGGCGACCTGGTGGTCACGGAGGCGCTGACGCTGTCGAACCCCGACCACACGTGGACGGCGACGGCCGACGACTCGACGTCGGTGCTGCCCCGGGTCAACGACACCGCCGCGGTGCGCGACGGGCGGGCACACGCCGAGCTGCCGCCCGTCTCGTGGTCGATGGTGCGGCTGGCGCGCGCGTGAGCACGGCGCCCGGGGCCCACCGGCTGGTCCCGGAGCTCGAGGCGCGCCACCACCTGATCGACGGCTACGCCTCGTTCCGGGAGCTGCCCGACGAGGTGAACGCGCGGTGGAAGGCGCCCTTCGGACCACCCGAGGAGTGGGACCTGGAGGTCACGCCGACGACGGTCGCCGGGCCGCACGGCCCCGTGCCGGTGCGCGTCTACACGCCGCCCTCGCCGACCCCGGCCGGCGGCCGCGCCTGCCTCGTCTGGATGCACGGTGGCGCCTTCGCGTGGGGCGACCTCGACATGCCGGAGGCGCACGAGGTGGCGCGCGGCGTCGCGGGGCGGGCGGACGCCGTCGTCGTCTCCGTCGACTACCGGCTGTGCCCGGTGCCGCGCGAGCTGGGCGGCGCGGGCGACGACCGGCTCGACGAGCATGGCCGTCCCGTGTGCTTCCCGGTGCCGCAGGACGACTGCGCCGCGGTGCTGGACGCGGTGCGCACCGACCCGGCGCGGTTCGGTGCGGACCCGGAGCGCGTGGCCATCGGCGGGGCCAGTGCGGGAGCCGCGCTCGCGGCGGGCGTCACGGTGCGTGCGTGCGAGCAGGGACGGCCGCCGTGGCAGTGCCTGCTCGTCTACCCGCTGCTGCACCCGGGCGTGCCGGAGCCGGACGACGAGCTGGCGGCCGCGCTCGCGGCGGCGCCGGCCGCGCTGGCGTTCCCGCCCGACATGTCGGAGGCGATCGACCGGGCGATGCTCGGCGGCGGCCGCGAGACGGCGACCCCCTACGCCTATGCCGGGCTCAGCGAGGACCTGTCCGCCTTCCCGCGCACGTACGTGGAGAACAGCGAGCTCGACGCGTTCCGGGCCAGCGGCCACCGGTTCGCCGACCAGCTGCGGGCCGCCGGGGTGGACGTGCTCGAGGCGACGCGGCCGGGCGTGCCGCACGGCCACCTCGACCTCGTCGGGTTCGCCCCGGCCGCGGCGACGCTCGACGCGCTCGCCGCCCGGCTGGCGGTGCGCTGACCGCGGCGGCGCCGGAGCCGCCGTGCTCTGCGGGGGGTCGACGTTCGCCGACCCCGGCGTGCGCCTGCGCCGCCACGAGACCGACACTGGTCCGCGGTGCCCACCCCCGGGCGCCATCGAGGGGAGAACCATGTCCACGACCATCAGCAGCCACGGCCACTCCTGCATCCGCCTCGAGAAGGACGGGCACGTGCTGGTGCTCGACCCCGGGGGGTTCAGCGACCCGGCCGCGCTCGACGGCGCCGGCGCGGTGCTGGTGACCCACGAGCACGTCGACCACGTGGTGCCGGACGCGCTGACGGCCGCGCTCGCGGCCGCACCGGGGCTGCAGGTGTGGGCGCCCGCCGTGGTGGTGGACCAGCTCGCCGCCGCAGGCGCGCCGGCCGACCGCCTGCACGCCGTCGCCGAGGGCGACGCGTTCACCGCCGAGGGGTTCTCGGTGCAGGTCGTGGGCCGGCGGCACGCGGTGATCCACCCGTCCATCCCGGTGGTGGCGAACGTGGCCTACCTGGTGGACGGCGCCCTGCTGCACCCGGGCGACTCGTTCACCCCGCCGCCCGCGGGGGTGCGCGTCGAGGTGCTGCTGCTGCCGGTGAGCGCACCGTGGATGAAGCTCAGCGAGGCGGCCGACTACCTGCTGGCGGTCGCCCCCGGCATCGCCGTCCCGATCCACGACGCCATCCTCAGCGACGCCGGCCGCGGGCTGGTGGACCGCGTGCTCCCGCAGGTGACGGGCGGGGTGGCGCAGTACCGGCGCCTCGCCGCCGGCGAGACGCTCACCCTCTGACCGGGGCCGTCCGGGGCCGGAGGAGCGCCCGCCGGCGGGCGGAGGGGTGCCGTCGGCGGTCGATCCCTGCCGCGGGCCGGGAACACCGCAGGCTCGTCGAGAGTTGAGCCGATAAGACTCAATGTTCGTCGTCGAAGGTTGCATTCTGACAGCGACCGCTGCAAACTTGAGCCGGTTCGGCTCAAGACTTCGACGTCATCACGGCATCCCGGAAGACCCGGCACGGCAAGGAAGGCATACAGACATGGCACGAGCAGTCGGCATCGACCTCGGCACCACCAACTCGGTGGTCGCCACCCTCGAAGGCGGCGAGCCCACGGTCATCGCCAACGCGGAGGGGTCGCGCACGACGCCGTCGGTCGTGGCGTTCTCCAAGACCGGCGAGGTGCTCGTCGGCGAGATCGCCAAGCGTCAGGCCGTCACCAACGTCGACCGCACCATCACGTCCGTCAAGCGCCACATGGGCACGGACTGGACGCAGGAGGTCGACGGCAAGAAGTACACGCCGCAGGAGATCAGCGCCCGCATCCTCGGCAAG
>DAIDJQ010000079.1 GCA_027451305.1 Cellulomonas sp. | reverse complement strand
CCACGACGTTCGTGACGTTCCCGCGGGCACGCTCGGCGCCGGCCGGAGCGCTCGCGCCCTCGAGGGCCACGTTGTTCGTGCTCGAGGAGCGGCGGTCGATCGTCTGCCACTCGAACTGGGTGGCGGTCGTCGACTTCGCGCCGCCGAGGCCGCCGATGGCGGACAGGAGCGGGGTCTCGGTGGGGGTGACGGTGAACAGTTCACCGTGGTAGTTCGGGAGGGAGTAGGTGGTGCCCTGCCCAGCCACTGCAGCCATGATCGGCTCCTATCGTTGTCGTAACCGGGCCGGGCGACGCCGTGCCTCAGTTGGAGTTGTTGAGCGCCATCGCGGCCTTGAGCCGGATGGTTGCCTTCGCGTCGCCGGCCTTCTCGGCTGCGGCGATCTGCTCAGCGAGGCCGAGCGGCGCGGACGCCGAGCGGCCCTGAGCGGGGTTGGGCCTCATGCCCGGGGTGGGCGCCTCGACCTTGCCGAGGCGGGGGTTCGCGGTGACGGCCTCGGTGATGGCGGCCGTGACGGCCGCCGTGTCCGAGGGGCCAACGTCCGCGAGCTTCGCCAGGAAGACGCGGGAGTCGAGCAGAGCGTTCGGGTCCGCGTCCGTCGCCTGCGCAGCGCGGTACACGGCCAGTTCGAGCTTCGCCTGACGGGCGTCGGCCCCGGCGGCGGTCAGTTGCTCGGTGAGCCTGACCGGGTCGGCGGGCTCGTCGTCCTTGATCAGGCCGAGGGCCTTGCCGATCTCCTGCGCCATCGCGCTACGCGCTTCCTCGGCAGCCTGTGCCTTGGCGTTGGTGCGGTTGGCGCCGTTCTCCTTGCGGAGGCGTTCGATCTCCGCCTTGGCGACCTCGGGGTTGTCCCACGGGTTCACCTTGGGGGCTTCGGGGGTGACCACCGGGGCCGCGGCGGGCGCCGCGGGCGGTGTCGTTGCTTCCGGCGCTGCGGGTGTGGCGGCAGGCTCGGTGGGAACCACGGCCCCCTCCACGGCGGTCATGCGGACACCCCGCTCGAGACCACGAGCTCACCTTCGCCGCGGACCAGCGCCTCGGCGGCGATGAGGACTGCCCGCTCCGAGATGTCCTGCGGGATTCCACCTTCGAGCAAGTCCTTGTAGAACTGGGCGAGTGCTCCGCCGGTGGTGATCTGGTTGGTTTCGGTCATGACGGTGTCCTCCAGGGACGGTTGTGTGACTTCCCCGCACCAGGCGGGAGGCTGTTACTTGCCGGCGAGCAGCCGCTGCAGCCGGGCGATCTCTCCCGTGCGATACGGGGAGTCCTTGAGGCCCTGCGTGACGGTGAGCAGGTGCTCGGCCTGCGCGCGGGTCAGGCTCGACCTGCCGAGCGTGGCCGCCTTCTTCTTGGCACCCGTCGTGCCCGTCACCGGGCGACCCTCGAGCGCCTGCCGGAACGCCAGACGGGCGTCGGCACCAGACCGGCCGCGCGTCGCCTCGGCCCACATCTTCTGCGCCTCACGCATGCGCGCGGACGGCTCGTAGGCGGTGAACACCGGCTCGGCGTGACACCGGCAGTTGGAGACGACTATGCTGGAGGCGTCATACCAACCCTCGGCAGTCTGGAGATTGAACACATGCCCCGCATAATCGACCCGGCGAAGATCAACCACGCGGCTGAGTTGTACGCCTCCGGAAAGACGTTCAAGGAGTGCGCAGCCGAGGTCGGCATGGACCCGGAGTCGCTCCGCGTCGCTCTGCGTCGCCGGGGGATCGAAGCGAGACCCCGAACTGGGGGGCACAACCGAATCGCCGCCCCGGAGGGCATCGCGGACGCCTACCGGGCTGGAGAGTCCGTCAAGGCCCTCGCTGCCGCCCACGGTGTTGCCCGGGCCGTCGTTCGTCGCTGGCTCATCGAAGCTGGAGAGAATCCCCGAGATCGCAGCGAGGCGCTGGACGTGCGGTATAGCCGCATGAGCCCGGCAGAGCGCTCCGATCTTGCCCGGGCCGCCCACGACGCTGTTCGCGGCGTGGAACAGAGCGAGGAACATCGCCGCCGGATCGCCCTCGGTCGGGAACTTTCCGGCTATGGGGGGCCCACCAGCGCCGGGACGGACTGGCTCTGTCGAGAGCTTGCCCATCTCGGCATCGATCACACCCGCGAGAAGGCTGTTGGCCGCTACAACCTCGACGTCGCCCTCAGTGCCAGCCCCGTCGCCGTGGAAGTCCTCGGCGGCAACTGGCATCGCGCGAAGCCAATCCACGCCGTACGCACCCCATACGTCCTGAATGCGGGTTGGCACATCGTGTTCGTGTGGGACACCAAGCGATGCAAGATCGGCGCCGGAGCGCTCGACTACGTCATCACCTTCGCGAAGGAGGCCAGCCTCCACCCAGCCGCGACTCGTGAGTACCGGGTGATTCGGGGTGATGGAGAGCTCATTGCCGCTGGAAGTGCGGAGGACGACGAGTTCCCCTTCATACCAGCGCCGGTAGGCGACCTCCGTCGTCGGACCGTTCACCAACGTTGAGCCGATCACACAGTTGTTGTGCGCGGAGAAGTCGGCCGAGGACTTCTTGTAGTACAGGAGCCCCACGCCGGCACGCAGCGCGAGCATCGTGCAGAACGAGCACGCGCCCGGCTCGGTGACTCGCGCCCAGCCCTTCGCGTACTTGTCGTGCTGGACGGCACCGATGATCGTCTGGCGCCCCTGGTCGAGGACCAGTTGCGCCACCGACTCGTCCAGCCGGTCCATCGCCGCTGCCGTCGTCTCCTGCGAGACAGGGCCGTACAGGTCCGTCGTAGCCCACGACACCGCCGACTCGATGACCGCATCCGCAGGTGCCGGTGCGAGCATGGTCGGCGCCCTGCCGGGTACAGCTGCCGTCCGGCGCTCGGCCTGGTAGTAGGTCAACGCACCGACCGCCGCCGCCTTGCCGTACCGCCTGACGATGGCCTCGACCGCCGCCGTGAACTGCGGCATGGTGGCTTGCAGGTTGTGCAGGTCCAGCAGCGGCCACGCCTCCCGCAGTACCGATGGGATCAGCGAGACCAGAGCGGCCTGGCCCGCCTGGTGCTCGTCAGCCGGCCGCGGGGGAGCCTCAACCGTTGACGGGGGCACTGACGGGGACCTTCTTCGGCATCACGTCCGGCGTCGGCGTGCCACCCGCGGCCAGGGTCGGAGCGGCCAGGGCGGAAGCGTCGGCGTTGACCGCCTTGTCCACCCGCAGCGCCTTCGCCTCCAGCGAGTGCGCGATCTCCATGAGCATCGACTGGCCCTGATCGACCGAGCGGTCCTGCTCCAGACGGGCGCGCTCCACGGCGGAGTACCCGAGGCGCTTGAGCGTGACGTCCGACGTCGCCGGGACCGCACCCGCGGCGATCTGCTTCGTGACCGCGTCCGACGTGCCGGCGAGGGTCTGCGGCGCAGGGTCGCGCCAGTCGGTCTCCAGCAAGTAGGCGTTGTCCGGCAGCGACCCGTCACGGATCAGCAGGGCCAGGCACATCGTCTCTTCCCAGTCGTCGGAGAAGGCGACGTGCTTGCGCAGCGCACGGGAGGTCAGCTCCTCGTAGCCCGACCGGATCGCGTCGGCGGAGGCCGGGTTGCCCTGGGTGTAGATGCCGAGGAAGTGCGGGGGGACGCCCATGTTCCCGGCCATGATCTGCGCGTACTCGTCCATCAGCTTCGTGTGCACGGACGGGTCGCTGGCCTTGAACTCGCCGATCGTCGGCAGGTTGCCGTCCTCGTCGCGCTCCAGCATCCAGACCTTGTGCAGGTAGGTGTCCCACGCGGACACGGCCGACCCGTCCGGCTTCTGGAATGCCTCCTCGGCCACACCAAGCGCGTACCGGCGGGGCGCGGAGAAGAACTCGCGCCCCACCTCCATGCCGAGCATGGTCCGGCAGGCCGAGTCCGTCGTGTTCATCCAGGCCGCGCTGATCTCGGACGTGCCTGAGCGGTTCGACAGTCGCTGCCGGTTCGCCATCCGGACGACCGGCACGCGGCCGAGACCGTGGTCGTCGCGCTGGACGATCTCCCACTTGACGGCGGTCGGGTTGCCGGTGGGCGACTGACGCGCCATGAAGATGGTCCGGTCCGGCAGGTACAGCGCCGCGACCTCCTGGCCGTACATGTCCGACGTGAAGTCGGTGTCCAGGTACATCTGCAGCGCCGCCGACACCCGGCGCATCCGGGCGTCGTACGTCGCGATCATGTTCAGCGGCGACTCGGACGTGATGAGCGGCTGACCTGCCGTGCTGTCGTCGCCAGGGCCGACGATGTTGTACGCCCGCCCGTAGACCAGGGTGTCCAGGTGCGTCAGGCGGGACTCGCCGTCCATCTTGTTCGCCTGCCAGATGCCCTGCAGGTCCTCGTCGACATCGGAGGCGCCAGGGAAGCGGAACCCCTCGATGACACACCGGTTGTCCAGGGCATCGATGCCGATCCGCGGCCACCCGACGACCGTGCGCAGGCCCACCAGCGACGGCGGGATGCTGATCCCGAGGTCCTGCATCTTCTGCATGCCGTCGTAGTACAGGCCCCGCAGCTCCAGGTAGGGGCGCTGCTCGAACAGCCGCATCCCCAGCCAGTTCGCGGTCGTCGCCTCGACGTCGGACAGGCCGATCGACGGCAGGGTCGGGATGGCGGCGGTCGGAGCCATGAACAGCGGAGAGAGGCCGTTTGCGTCCACCAGGCACCCCTCTCAGTCGAGCAGGATCGCGCGCCCCTTGCCGGGCGTGCCTTGCTTGGTGCTCAACAGGTAGATCCGCCGGAGCATCCGGCCGCCGATGAGGCACACGGCCAGGTCGATCTTTCGGCGGCTGGAGCGGTTCTCCTTGCGGACGCTCACCCCGTACTTCGTGGGCGCGAGCTTGGCGTTCACCAGGTGCTCACGGAGCCATGCCGACTCGGTGAACGTCACCGTGCCGCTGACGAGCTCGCCCGCGACCTGCTCGCACGCCGGGACGAACAGCGCTTGCGAGGTACCCAGCGCCATGTCGAACTCCACCGCATGAGTGCGAGGCCCGGTCTTCACCGGCCAGCACTTGAGGTGCTTGCCGTACCGCGTCGACCACTCGTCGCACAGCGGCCACCAGAAGCGGTTGTCGTCCTCGGAGTCGTCGTCCTTGGCATGCGACGGGTCGAACCAGAACGCCCTCACCTTGAACGTCGCCATCGCCTCGACGACCGCTAGGTCATAGGCTTCCCGGTCGACAACCTGGCCCGCCTTGGGCTGCTGGACGTGCAGCACCTGCGTGTGACCGTCGCTGATCCGCGTTGCCACGAGCCCGGTCGCGTCGCCGGACTTCGACCCGTCGCCGAACAGGACCACGGCCTCGCCGGC
>DAIDJQ010000078.1 GCA_027451305.1 Cellulomonas sp. | reverse complement strand
GGCCGGACGGGTGGCGGCGTTCTCCCTGGTTCGCGGCGAGCCGATGGCGACGCTCGGTGTGTTCGCGCTGGAGAACGTGCTGCTGGTGGGGACCGTCGGGCACACCCTCGGGCACCGGTTGCTGAACCTGCGTGTTCGCGTGCTGACCTCGGTGGCGCCGGGTGGCGCGAGCTCTTCCCCGCAGCACCCGGAGCCGACGTGGCTTCGTCGAGCCCCGGGCTTGCTGCGGGCAGCCCTGCGCACCGTCCTGCTGCTGCTGGTGATCCCCGCCGTGGTGCGCGACGGCGACGGCCGCGGCCTGCACGACCGCGTCGCGGGGACGGCGATCGTCCGGCGCTGACCGTGGAGGCTGGGTCCGCGGTCAGCTCAGCGACCGCGCAACCCCCGGCGGTCGGGGCGCATGCGGGTCGGGTCGATGCCCTTCGGCATCGGGAGCCGCACGCCGCCGAGCGCGGTCAGCCGCTTGCCCACCTCGGTCACCTCGGCCTTGGTCAGCTGCGGGCGCAGCTTCTGCACGGTGCGCGGCAGCTTGCGCAACGGCACCTGACCAGGCTCGTCGCCCATCTGGATCACGGTGATCGGCGCCCCGGAGATGACGCGGGCGGTCCGCTTGCGCTCCTGCTCGAGCAGTCTCCCGACCCGGGCGGCCGGTCCCTCGCCGACCAGGACCACCCCGGCCCGGCCGAGGCCTCGGAACACGAGGTCCTGCGTCCGGGGGTCCACCGCGACCGGCTCCTCCGTGAACGTCCAGCCCTTGCGGATGGTGCCGAGCGCGGCGCGCGAGGCACCCGGCTGGCCCTCGATCTGCGTGTACGCCGCCGTCTCGGCCCGCCGTGCCAGCACGAACATCGCGCCCAGGGCGGCGAACGGGATGCTGAGCACGAGCATGTAGACCAGGGAGTGCAGCACGAGCCCGAGCACCAGGCCGATGGCGACGATGCCGACGAACACCGCGAGGATCAGCCAGGTGATCGCCGGGTCGTACTTCCGGGTCATCTGGTAGGCGGTCCAGACCTGGGTGTACCAGCGGACCTTCTTCGGGGTGTCGGTGCCGCCTGCCGCGCCCTTGGCGGGGCGTGACGGCGGGGTGCTCGCGCGGGCCATGGGACGCGAGTCTACCGACGGCCCGGAGCCGTCCTGCGCAGCGGGTGAGCGGTCAGCGAGCGCCGGACCGGGCCAGCAGGGCAGCAGCCTCCTGGCGTGCCGTGGTCGGCTCCGCAAGGTGCTCGAGACCGGCGGGAACGGTCTGGCCGCGGCGGGCGAGGGCCTGCGCCCAGAGCCGCCCGGCGCGGTACGACGAGCGCACCAGGGGGCCCGCCATCACGCCGGCGAACCCGAGGCGCCGCGCCTCGTCGGACAGCTCGACGAACTCCTCCGGCCGCACCCACCGGTCCACCGGGTGGTGCCGTACGGACGGTCGCAGGTACTGCGTGATGGTGATCAGGTCGCACCCGGCCTCGTGCAGCGCGGCCAGTGCCTCGCGTACCTCGTCGGTGGTCTCACCCATGCCCAGGATGAGGTTCGACTTGGTGACGAGGCCCGCCTCGCGCGCGGCCGTCAGCACCGACAGCGAGCGTTCGTAGCGGAAGCCCGGGCGGATGGTCTTGAAGATGCGCGGCACGGTCTCCAGGTTGTGGGCGAGCACCTGCGGGGCGGAGCCGAACACCTCGGCGAGCCGGTCCGGGCGCGCGTCGAAGTCCGGGATCAGCAGCTCCACCCCGGTACCGGGGTTGACCGCGCGGATCTGGCGCACCGTCTCCGCGTACAGCCACGCGCCGCCGTCGGGCAGGTCGTCCCGCGCGACCCCCGTGACCGTGGCGTACTTCAGGCCCATCGCCTGGACGGACTCGGCGACCCGGCGTGGTTCGTCCGCGTCGAACGGCTCCGGCCTGCCCGAGTCGATCTGGCAGAAGTCGCAGCGCCTGGTGCAGGTCCCGCCGCCGATGAGGAAGGTGGCCTCGCGGTCCTCCCAGCACTCGAAGATGTTCGGGCAGCCGGCCTCCTCGCACACCGTGTGCAGGCCCTCCGTGCGCACCAGGTGCTTGAGCTCGTCGTACTGCGGTCCCATCGTCGCGCGGGTCCGGATCCACTCGGGCTTGCGCTCGATCGGGGTCTCGGCGTTCCGGGCCTCGACCCGCAGCATCCGGCGGCCCTCGGGTGCGATCGTCACGCAGGCCAGCCTAACCCGGCCCCGGCTGACCCCTGCGCCCGTACGGTGACGGAGACGTGCAGGGACCTGGGTCCCGCGCACCACGCCTCACCTCACGACACGCTGAGGCATTGGGCGCGGCGTCAGGGGAGGCCGAGCGGGGGGATCGCCCGGAAGGAGGCACGCATGCGGGTCTTGGTGTCGGTGTCGTCCCGTCACGGCGGGACGCGCGAGATGGGCCAGGTCGTCGCCGCAGTGCTGCGCGACGCCGGCCACGAGGTCGACGAGTTCGGTCCCGACGAGGTGGAGGACGTCACCGGCTACGAGGCCGTCGTGCTCGGTTCTGCCGTCTACGTCGGCCGGCTCGCCCTGGGCCTGCGCGACCTGGTTGACCGGCGCGCCGGGCAGCTGCGTGATCGTCCCGTCTGGCTCTTCTGGTCCGGTCCGGTGGGCGACCCACCGGCGCCGCCGGCGGTCCCCGACGACGTCACCGAGCTCGCCGCGGCGGTCTCGGCACGCGGTGTGCGGATGTTCGCCGGGCGTCTGGAGCGCGCCGAGCTGAACATCTCGGAGCGCGCGCTCGTGGCGCTCGTGCACGCACAGCCTGGTGACTACCGGGATCTCGAGGAGGTCCGGGAGTGGTCGCGCTCGGTCGACGAGGAGCTGCGGACGGTCGCCCGCGAGGCGGCGGCGAGCGCCTTCTGAGGCTCTGCGCCGCTGCGCACGGCCGTCTGCCGCAGCCGGCCCCGCCCTACTGCTGGACGACGGAGCGCGCTGCCAGCAGAGGCTCGAGCGTGGTGACCAGATGGCCGCGGACCAGTGGGACCACCTCGCCGATGGTGACGAGACGTCCCGCCTCCGCCGTGAGGCTCGTGACGTCCGCGTCGGGGATGCCGCACGGCACGATCCGATCGAACTGACCGAGGTCGCAGCTGCAGTTGAGCGCGAACCCGTGCATCGTCACCCCGCGTGCCACCCGGACGCCGATCGCGGCGACCTTGCGCTCCCGCCGCCGTCGGGCGGGGTCCGTGCCCTCGGGGTCGGCGGGGAACCAGACGCCGCTGCGCCCGTCCACTCGTACCGCCGCGAGGTCGAGGTCGGCACAGGTCCGGATCAGGGCCTCTTCGAGCGCGCGGACGTAGCGCACGACGTCCACGGGTTCGGACAGCCGCACGATCGGGTAGCCGGTGAGCTGGCCGGGACCGTGCCACGTGATCCGACCCCCTCGGTCCACGTCGACCACGGGTGTGCCGTCGACGGGTCGGTCCGACGTCGCGGTGCGCTTGCCCGCGGTGTAGACGGACTCGTGCTCCACGAGGAGGACGGTGTCCTCGCGCTGGCCGTCCGCGACCTGCGCGTGGACCTGCCGCTGCAGCTCCCACGTGGGGACGTACGGGGACAGGCGGCTGCCGAGGTCCAGGGGTTCGAACCACATGCAGGCCAGGCTAACCCGGGTACGTCACGAGCCCGGCGCCTGTTCGTCGGCTCAGCCGTGGCACCAGGCCGGCTCCGGTCGCCGCCGTCGGGAACGGCCTCGCGTGACTCGCCGGGTGGCGGACGGACCTGAGAGTGCGGACGTCGCGCCCCTAGGCTGGACCGATGGAGTCCTTGCGCGTCGGTCTGGTCGGGTACGGCGGCTCTGGGCGCGGCATCCACGGCCGGATGCTGCGTGAGCTGGGTCAGCGAGTCACGTGCGTGGTGACCCGTAGCCGGGC
>DAIDJQ010000077.1 GCA_027451305.1 Cellulomonas sp. | reverse complement strand
CGGGACCGACCATCGCCTGGGCGAACACCGGGTCGGGCACGGCCGACAGTGCCAGGACCGTGCCCGGCACCGGGCTGAGCAGCCGCACGGGGCGGGTCAGCGCAGGCTGTCGAGCTCGGCCGCGAGCGCGTCGGCCTCCGGCCCGACGATCACCTGGACGACGCGGCCGGACCGCACGACGCCGAACGCCCCGCTGGCACGCAGCCCCGCGTCGTCCACCTGCTGGGTGTCGGTGACCTCGACCCGCAGCCGGGTGATGCACGGTTCGAGGTCGACGACGTTGGCGCTGCCGCCGAGTGCCGCCAGGATCTGCTCCGCCTTGCTCATCGGTCTCCCCCGAGGTCGGTCCGCCGGATCCAGCACCGCGGGTCCAGCACCGCGGGTCCGCCACCGCGAGGGCCGGCGTCGGACCAGCGTATCGCCGCCGCCGGACCCGGGCCGGACCGTGTGAGGATGGCGCCGTGCGTCCCGACTCCTTCTACGCGGCGGTCGGCGGCCACGAGACCTTCGTGCGACTGGTGGACGCGTTCTACGCCGGCGTCGCCGACGATCCCGTGCTGCGACCGATGTACCCGCCGGGCGACCTCGCTCCCGCCGCCGAGCGGCTCACCTTGTTCCTCGAGCAGCACTGGGGTGGCCCCACCACGTACTCCGAGACGCGAGGCCACCCGCGGCTGCGGATGCGGCACGCGGGGTTCCGGGTGGACCCGGACGCGCGGGACCGCTGGCTCGCCCACATGCGCGCGGCCCTCGACACCCTCGACCTGTCCCCGCTGCACCGCGGCCAGCTCTGGGACTACCTCGAACGAGCCGCCCACTCCCTGCTGAACACCTTCGAGGAGGCACGATGACCGACCCGTCGCCGACCGCGCCGGCCGCCACCGAGAACGCGGACGCCGGCGCGCCCGACGGGCAGGCCGGCGCCGCGGCCATCGAGACGGTGCTGCGCACCCTCGACCTGACTCCGACCGGCGCCCCCGACACGTTCCTGGGAGCCAGCCTCGCGCACCCGAACGGGCGCGTGTTCGGCGGGCAGGTGCTCGCCCAAGCGCTCCTGGCCGCCGGGCGGACCCTCGGCGACGAGGCAGCCGGCCGGCTGCCGCACTCGCTGCACGGGTACTTCCTGCGGGCCGGCGACATCCGCGTCCCGATCGAGTTCGCCGTGGAGCGGCTGCGGGACGGGCGCTCGTTCAGCGCCCGGCGCACCCACGCCGTGCAGCACGGCGCGCCGATCCTGTCGATGACCGCGTCGTTCCAGGAGGAGCAGGCCGGGGTCGACTACGCCGAACGGATGCCGCACGGCGTGCCCGACCCCGAGGACGTCCCCACCGCTCTGGACCACCTGTCCCGCATCGACCACCCGTTCGCCCGCTTCTGGGCCGAGGGCGCGTTCGACGTCCGGCACGTGGACGGGTCGATCTACCTCCACCCGGATCGCGTGCGCGACGGACGGCAGCTGGTGTGGGTCCGCGCCCGCGCCGCGGTACCCGCCGACCAGCTGCTGCACCGGGCGCTGCTCGCCTACGCCTGCGACCAGGTGATGCTCGAGCCCGTGCTGCGGCACGCCGGCCTGTCCTGGGCCACGCCCGAGCTGTCGATCGCCTCGCTCGACCACGCGATGTGGTGGCACCGGGACGTGCACGTGGACGACTGGCTGCTGTTCGTGCAGTCCTCCCCCAGCGGCCAGGGCGGCCGCGGGCTGGGCGCCGCACGGGTCTTCGACCGGGACGGCACGCTGGTCGCCTCGATCGCCCAGGAGGGGATGGTCCGGGTCCCGACCGACTGACGTCGGCAGCGCCGGGTCGACCGGCTCGTCGACCGGCTCAGCGGCGCCGGCGGAAGCTGATCGGACCTTCGACGTAGGGCAGCCAGGCGGCACGCTCCGCCTCCGCGACCCGGCGCGGTCTGTTGGTGGTCGTGTCCACCAGCACCAGCGTGGCGACCGCACGGGCGTACACGGTCGGCTCGGGACCGTCGTCGCGCACCTCGTAGCAGACGTCCATGCTCGCCCCGCCGAGGTACCCGAGCCACATCTCGACGATCACGGGCCGCCGCCGGTAGGGCAGCGGTCGCAGGTACTCGATCTCCTGCCGGGCGACCAGCGTCGAGACGTCCGCTCCCGGCCCGGCGTCCAGCACGGCGGTGGGCCACTGCACGGCCGGTGCGACGTCGGACACCGGGTGGCGCCAGAACGCCTCGATCCGCGCCTCCTCCAGCAGCCGCAGCATGGCCACGTTGTTGACGTGCGCATACGCATCCATGTCGGCCCAGCGCAGCTGCACCGGCACCTCGAGCCTCGCCATGCGGTTCCTCCCTCGTCGGACGCATCCTGCCCCTCGGACCCGACGTCGTGCCGGGTGGTCCGGGGGCCCGTCTCCGGCGTGCGTGTGCCACCGCGCAGGTCAACCGGCCGCTCGGGCCGCGCCTTCACGGCACGTGGCCAGGTCGTCGAGCACCGTCTGCACCGGCTCGACCAGCCTGCGGTGCGCCACCTCCGCCACCGCCGCGCGCAGCCGCCGCGCTGCCGCCCGCCCTCGCCGGCGGGCCGCCGCGCGTGCGAGCAGGGCCCCGAGCGCAGCCGTCACGAGCCCTGCGACGACGCCACCGACCAGGAGGGCCGTGGGCGCCGGCAGCGGACCCCACGCAGGCGTTCGCGGCTCGGGCAGCCGCAGGTACGCCATCCCGGCCAGCGCTGCCAGCCACGCCAGCCCGGTGATCGCCGCGGCGAGCAGCACCAGCTGCAGGCCACCGAGAGCCCGCGCCCAGCCTGCGGCCCGGCCGGGCAGCAGCGGGGTCCCCGCCACGGCACGGTCCAGCTCGTCGGGCAGGCCCGCGGTCGACAGGGCGTCCCGCGCGGTCAGCACCCACGCCTCGGGCACGCCGGCCAGCGCGCGGTCGGTGTAGTCCCGGACCGCGGTGGCCGCCGCCGCGCGCGCGGGCGCGCTCGCGACCGGCAGGGAGGTGCGGACCAGGTCGTCCGACGACGAGGCGGCACCGAGGTGCAGCCGTCGCAGCGGGTCCGGCCGCAGCCGCGCGACCCATCGCACCGGCGGCCACCCGGTGTGCGCGCCGATGCGCCGAGCGGCGGACCGTCGGACCGCGTCGACCACGACGGGCACGCCGGCCGCCTGCGCCAGGGCGTCGACGAGCCGGTCGGGCGCCACCGTCCGGGATCGGGCCGAACCGGCCGGTCCGCAGGCCAGCACCACACGGGCAGCCGCCGTCCGCAGGTCCGCGGTCCAGCGGTCGTTCGCGGCCCGGCGACGTGCGGCGGCCTCGTCGAGCAACCCCCGCAGCTCGTCGACGCCGGCGCCGGTGCGTGCCGAGACCGCCAGCGTGCGGGCCTTCGCCAGCCCGTCCTCCGCCGCGAGCCTGTGCAGGTCGGCCAGCACGGCGCGGACCTCGTCGGCGGCCAGCCGGTCCGACTGGTTCAGCACCAGCACCACCACGGCCGAGTGCCCGGCAAGGTGGCGCAGGTAGCCCTCGTGCAGCGCCGCGTCGGCGTACTTCTGCGGGTCGACCACCCAGACGAGCAGGTCGGCCCGCTGCACCAGGCGGTCCGCCCGCAGCCGGTGCTCGGTCACCACCGAGTCGTGGTCCGGCAGGTCGAGCAGCACCATGCCGCCGGACGCACCCGCCGGTGCCGGGAGGCGATGGCGTCGCTGCACGCCCAGCCAGTCGAGCAACGGCTCCGCACCGTCCCCGCGGACCGCGGCCATGGCCTCCGCGGTGGTCGGCCGCTGCACGCCCACCCCGGCGAGGTCGGCGCCGGCCAGCGCGTTGAACAGGGACGACTTGCCCGACCCGGTGGCACCGGCAAGCGCTGCCACCGTGTGCTCGGCGGACAGCCCCGCCCTCTCCTGCGCCCGGCCGATCACGCCTTGCGCCGCGGCCACCACAGGCTCCGGGAGGCGACCCCTGCCCGCCTCGACGGCCGCCGTCAACGCGTCGATGCGCTCCTGCAGCGAGAGGCTCATGCGGGACCGTCCAGGCCGAGCAGGCGCCGCCAGAAGCCCCGACGCGCCGGCTGCGCGCCGGTGTCCTGCGACACCTGCGCACCGCGCAGCCGCCGGCCCGCAGCCGCCGACGAGTCCGGCGGGGGCGTGCGGTGCGCCCGCTCGGCACGAGCGGCCGCCACCACGTCGCCGGCCACCGCGCGCAGCGGGTCCCCATCGGCCGCGCCGGCCCCGAGCGCGTCCAGCTGCGCGGTGTAGCGGGCCGACTCCCCGACGAGCAGCGCACGCACCCGGTCGTCGAGCCGCTCACGGGCGTCGACCGTCAGCCGGCGCACCGCGTCGTCCCCGAACACCGCCTCGAGGAGCTTCTGCGCCACGACGGCCGTCCCGCCGGCGATGCCCACCTCCACGCCCGTCAGCCCACCCGTGGACGCGAACGCCAGGATCATCAGGCTGACCCCCAGCGCGTTGACGCCGAAGGACAGGTACCGCGCCGTCCCACGCCGGCCGGCGCCCTGCTCCCGGACCAGGTTCAGCACGTCCGCCTGCCAGGCACGCACCTGCGCGTCCACCTGCTCGCGCAGCCCGCGAGAGGCCCTGGACAGGTCGAGGCCGCTCAGCAGCGCGGCACCCGCAGGGTCGGCCCGCCACGCCGCGTACGCGCGGCCGGCCGCCTCGTCGGCCGCGTCCAGCAGCACCGCCTGGAGGCCGTGGGCGATGGCCGTCTCCACACCCGGCGCGGGCGCCGGTCGCCCACGGAGGAAGCCGGTGACCGCATCGCGCAGCCGTCCGACGCCCTCCTCCACCGAGCGGAACAGGTCCCCGGTGCCCACGAGGTCCTGCCAGCGAGCCAGCACCTCGCCACGCAGCAGGGCGCCGTCCGAGGTGACCGCCCGCACGTGCGCCGCCGCATCCGCATAGGCGGCCTCGACACGCTCGCGCAGCCGTCGGTCCGCCTCGACCTGGGCATCGGCAGCCACCGCGAGGTCCCGCACGCGGCGCACCAGGTCGTCCACCACACCGTCCCGGGTGCGCAGTGCGACGGCCGTCCGTGCGGGTGCGTCGGCGCCGAGCTCGGTCAGCCACCGCGCGACGGGCGCCACCGCCGTCTCGGGCAGCAGGCCGTTCACGAGCACCGCCTCCGGCACGGCGAACAGCGGTGCGTCGCCGAGCCCCTCGTCGGCCATCATCCGGCGCAGGTCGTCGACCGCGGCCTGCGCGCCGGGGTCGACGCGGTCCACCACGAGGGCCGCGCTCGTCCGGCGGCGCGCGGCCCCGCGCAACAGCTCCCACGGGACGGCGTCGGCATAGCGCGCGGCGGTGGTGACGAACAGCCACAGGTCCGCAGCGGCCAGCAGCTGGCCCGCCAGCGCACGGTTGGCGACGTCGACGGAGTCGACGTCCGGTGCGTCGAGCAGGGCCATGCCCTGCGGCAGCGCGGCGCTGGCCACCAGCCGCAGCTCGCGAGAGCCGCCGTCCACGGTCCCGAGGGCGGCCGACGAGGACGTCCGGGCCAGCGCCGGCAGCACCCGGTCCGTGGTGAACCAGCGGGCGTCGAGCGGGTGGTGCACCAGCACCGGCGAGCGAGTGGTCGGCCGGAGCACCCCGGGCATCGACACCGACTCGCCGAGCAAGGAGTTGACCAGCGTCGACTTGCCCGCGCCGGTCGACCCGCCCACCACCACCAGCAGGGGTGCGTTCTGCGAGCGGAGCCGGGGAAGCAGGTAGTCGTCGAGCTGCGCCAGGGCGGCGCCACGTTCGGTGCGCGCCGCCTGCGCCCCGGACGTCGCCAGCGGCAGCGGCAGCGCGACCAGCCGGCTCCGCAGCCGCTCGAGCGCGTCCAGCAGCGGCACGTGCACGGCGATCTCGACCGGGTGGCCGGCAGCCGCGCTGCCGGGCGCCCTGGCCCTGAGGGGCGGCTCCGGCTCCGGCGCACTCATGCGGTCAGTGTGCCGGAGCCGACCCCGTCAGGCCCGGTGGACGATCTCGCGCTCCTGGTGGGAGCCGGTGGCGACGGGTCAGTCGCGCCGCAGCTTGCGGTACGTCACCCGGTGCGGACGGGCCGCGTCGGCACCGAGGCGGCCGATCTTGTTCTCCTCGTAGGAGGCGAAGTTCCCCTCGAACCAGTACCAGCGCGACGGGTCGTCCTCGGTGCCCTCGTACGCGAGGATGTGCGTCGCCACCCGGTCGAGGAACCAGCGGTCGTGGGACACCACGACGGCGCAGCCGGGGAACTCCAGGAGCGCGTTCTCCAGCGACCCCAGCGTCTCCACGTCGAGGTCGTTGGTCGGCTCGTCGAGCAGCAGCAGGTTCCCGCCCTGCTTCAGCGTCAGCGCCAGGTTCAGCCGGTTGCGCTCACCGCCGGACAGCACGCCGGCCGGCTTCTGCTGGTCGGGGCCCTTGAAGCCGAAGGCGGCGACGTAGGCGCGGGACGGCATCTCCACCTGGCCGACCTTGATGTAGTCGAGCCCGTCCGAGACCACCTCCCACAGCGTCTTGGCGGGGTCGATGCCGCCACGGCCCTGGTCGACGTAGCTGATCGAGACGGTCTCGCCGACCTTCAGCTGCCCGGCGTCGAGCGGCTCGAGCCCGACGATCGTCTTGAACAGCGTCGTCTTGCCGACACCGTTCGGACCGATCACGCCGACGATGCCGTTGCGCGGCAGCGTGAAGCTCAGGCCGTCGATCAGCACCCGGTCGCCGAAGCCCTTGCGCAGGTCGTTCGCCTCGATGACCACGGAGCCCAGGCGCGGGCCCGGTGGGATCTGGATCTCCTCGAAGTCCAGCTTGCGGGTCCGGTCGGCCTCGGCCGCCATCTCCTCGTACCGGGCCAGGCGCGACTTGCTCTTCGTCTGGCGGCCCTTGGCGTTCATCCGGACCCACTCGAGCTCGTCCTTCAGCCGCTTGGCGAGCTTCGCGTCCCGCTTGCCCTGGACCTGCAGACGCTCCTGCTTCTTCTCCAGGTAGGTGGAGTAGTTCCCCTCGTACGGGTACAGCCGCCCGCGGTCGACCTCGCAGATCCACTCGGCGACGTGGTCGAGGAAGTACCGGTCGTGGGTCACCGCGAGGACGGCACCGTGGTAGCTCGCCAGGTGCTGCTCGAGCCACAGCACGGACTCGGCGTCCAGGTGGTTGGTCGGCTCGTCGAGCAGCAGCAGGTCCGGCTTCTCCAGGAGCAGCTTGCACAGGGCGACGCGACGACGCTCACCACCGGACAACACTGAGACGTCGGCGTCCGGCGGCGGGCAGCGCAGCGCGTCCATCGCCTGCTCGAGCTGGGCGTCGAGGTCCCAGGCGTCGGCGGCGTCGATCGCCTCCTGCAGCTGGCCCATCTCGGCGAGCAGGGCGTCGAAGTCGGCGTCGGGGTCGGCCATCAGCGCCGAGATCTCGTTGTACCGGTCGAGCTTGCCCTTGATCTCGGCGACGCCCTCCTCGACGTTGCCGAGCACCGTCTTGTCCTCGTTGAGCGGCGGCTCCTGCTGCAGGATTCCGACGGTGTAGCCAGGCGACAGCCGGGCCTCGCCGTTGGACGCGTGGTCGAGGCCGGCCATGATCCGCAGGATGGTCGACTTGCCGGCACCGTTGGGCCCGACGACGCCGATCTTGGCGCCGGGCAGGAAGTTGAGCGAGACGTCGTCGAGGATGACCTTGTCGCCGTGCGCCTTGCGCGCCTTGTACATGGTGTAGATGAACTCAGCCACTGGCCTGCTGTCCGCTCCGGTGCTCGGGTGGCCGGCGCGGGGATCTCGCAGCCGGCGGTCGTGGCACACCGCGCCGTCGCGCTCGCGCTGCGAACCACGCGGACCGCAGCGGGCCGGCCGCTCGAGGCGGGCCGGTCCCGCTGCGTCGTCGTCGGGTGCCGGTGCACCAGCCTAGGCGATCACCTGCTCGCGGCGAGCGTGAGGGCCGGGAGGACGGCGTCCTCGGGCGGCTCCGCGTCCTGCGGGTCCACCGGTGCGACGAGCTCGCCGTCCGCCACCGCGTCGTCCTCCAGCACCGCGAGCCCGCTCAGGTCCGCCGGAGCGCCGCCGTCCGACGAGGTGTCGCGGACCGAGGTGCTCACGGTCCGGGCGAAGTGCGAGCTGCCGAACGTCAGGTCCGGCCCGAGCGCGTCCGCCTCGATCACCAGCGTGGTGCGCGGGCCGTCCGGTCCGGCCCACTCGTCGGTGGCGAACCGGCCGTGCACCACCACCGGGTCACCCTTGCGGAGCGACTGCGCCACGTTCGCGGCGACGTGCCGCCAGACCTTCACCGTGAACCACTCGGTCGCGGCGTCCCGCCACTGGCCGGCCGCCCGGTCGTAGAACCGCCGGGTGGCCCCGAGCCGGAACCAGGCGTACGGCACCGAGCCGTCCGCACCGGGTGAGAACTTGACGTCCGAGCCGAGCCAGCCCGTGACCGTCAACGTCGACTGCGTGCTCATCGGAACCTCCATCGCCGAGGCCCCGACCGTG
>DAIDJQ010000076.1 GCA_027451305.1 Cellulomonas sp. | reverse complement strand
GGGCGGCCGGGGCAGCGCCGTCGGGACCGGCGGCATGGTGACCAAGCTCGAGTCGGTGGCGATCGCCACGCAGTCGGGGGTGCCGGTGCTGCTGACGTCGGCGTCGCAGGCGGCCGGGGCGCTGGCCGGCGAGGACGTGGGCACGTGGTTCGCTGCGACCGGTCGGCGCTCCTCGGTGCGGCTGCTGTGGCTTGCGCACGCGGCGCGTACCCGGGGGCGGCTCGTGCTCGACGACGGCGCCGTGCGAGCGCTGGTCGAGCGGCACAAGTCCCTGCTGCCGGCCGGCGTGACGGCGTTCGAGGGCGAGTTCGAGGCCGGTGACCCGGTGGAGCTCGTGGGGCCGGACGGCGCCCTGGTGGCGCGCGGGCTGGTGGCGTACTCCTCGGAGGAGGTCCCTGACCTGCTCGGACGCAGCACCAAGGACCTGCGTGCCGAGCTCGGCCCGGGCTATGACCGCGAGCTCGTCCATCGCGACGACCTGATCCTGATGAGGCGTCGGGCCCGGGCTACCCTGGACCGATGACGCTCTCCCTCGACGCGACGACGGCGGTCGCGCCGGCCGGACGCACCGGCGACGTGGACACGCAGGTCCGTGAGATCGCCCGGCGCGCCAAGACGGCAGCCAGGTCGCTGGCCACGGCCACCCGGTCCACCAAGGACGCCGCCCTGCACGCGATGGCGGACGCCCTGCTGGCCGCGACCGAGGAGATCATCGCCGCCAACGAGCTCGACGTCGCAGCGGGTCGTGCGGCGGGTCTGTCCGACGGGCTGCTGGACCGGCTCACCCTGACCACCCCTCGGCTGCGCGGCATCGCCGATGCGCTGCGCGAGCTCGCCGGCCTGCCGGACCCGGTGGGTGAGGTGGTCCGAGGCTCCACGTTGCCGAACGGGCTGCGGCTGCGGCAGGTGCGGGTGCCGATGGGTGTGGTCGGCATGATCTACGAGGCGCGGCCCAACGTGACGGTGGACGCGGCCGGGCTGGCGCTGAAGAGCGGGAACGCGGTGGTGCTGCGCGGGGGCGGCGCCGCGGCGCACAGCAACCAGGTGATGGTGCGGGTGCTCGGCGATGCGCTGGAGCGGCGGGGGCTGCCGGCCGACCTCGTGCAGTCGATCGACCGGTACGGGCGCGAGGGAGCCGTGGCCCTCATGCACGCCCGCGGACTGGTGGACGTGCTCGTGCCGCGCGGTGGCGCCGACCTGATCGCCACCGTGGTGCGCGAGGCGAGCGTCCCCGTGATCGAGACGGGCGTGGGCAACTGCCACCTGTACGTGGACGCGAGCGCGGACCCGGAGCCGGCGACGGCGATCCTGCTGAACGGCAAGACCCAGCGAGTGGGTGTCTGCAACGCGCTGGAGACCCTGCTGGTGCACGCCGACGCAGCCGCGGACTTCCTGCCGTCCGCGCTGGCCGCGCTCGGGCAGGCCGGTGTGACGGTGCACGGCGACGAGCGGACTCTGGCGCTGGTGCCCGAGGGCGTCACGGCCGTGCCCGCGACGGAGGTGGACTGGGCCACGGAGTACCTCTCGCTGGACATCGCGGTTCGCGTGGTGGACTCCCTCGACCAGGCGCTCGACCACATCCGTGCGTGGAGCACCGGGCACACCGAGGTGATCTGCACCCGCGACCTCGCTGCGTCCGAGCGGTTCGTCGCCGAGGTGGACTCGGCCGCGGTGATGGTGAACGCCTCGTCGCGGTTCACCGACGGCGGGCAGCTGGGGCTCGGCGCCGAGATCGGGATCTCCACGCAGAAGCTGCACGCGAGGGGACCGATGGGCCTGGCCGAGCTGACCACCACCAAGTGGGTGGTCAACGGGGACGGGCATGTGCGCCCGTGAGGTCCGCCTTACCCGTGAGAGACTGGGCGTCCCGTCCCGACCGCTGGAGGTTCCCGTGCAGGCTGCGCTGATCGCCGCCCAGGAGACCGCGACCGTCACGTTGCCGTTCCCCGCACCCGTGTTCGGCATCGGTGCGTTCGTCGGGCTCGTGGCGCTGCTGCTCATCACGTCCGCGTTCCGCAACGCGGGTTCGAAGCACTGACGCCCGGCCTCCTCGCGGCCACCCCGTCGAGTCCGATGAGCCGACCGCGCGTGGGCGTGATGGGTGGCACGTTCGACCCCATCCACCACGGTCACCTGGTCGCGGCCAGCGAGGCTGCGGCGATGTTCGACCTGGACGTGGTCGAGTTCGTCCCCACGGGCAAGCCGTCGTTCAAGCAGAACCAGCCCGTCTCCGAGGCCGAGCACCGGTACCTGATGACGGTGATCGCCACGGCGTCCAACCCGCGGTTCTGGGTGAGCCGGGTGGACGTGGACCGTCCGGGGCTCACGTACACCGTGGACACGTTGCGGGACCTGAAGTTGCAGCATCCCGGTGCCGATCTGTTCTTCATCACGGGAGCGGACGCCGTCGCGCAGATCCTCACGTGGAAGGATGCCGACGAGCTCTTCGCCATGGCGCACTTCGTCGCGGTCACCCGGCCGGGGCACGCGCTGTCGGTGGACGGCCTGCCGGGGGACCGGGTGAGCGTGCTGGAGATCCCCGCGCTGGCCATCTCCTCGTCGGACATCCGGGCGCGGGCGAAGGCCGGCAAGCCCGTCTGGTACCTCGTGCCGGACGGTGTCGTGCAGTACATCGGCAAGCACAGGTTGTATCGAGGTCCTGATGAGTGAACCCGGAGAGCGCCGGCGCCGGCGCGAGCTGGAGCGTGCCGCCGCGGAGGGCGTCGCGCCCGCCGACGACGCGACGGCAGCCGCACCCCGCGCGCCCCAGTGGGCGTCGTCCCGACCGGAGCCGACGCGTCCTGATGCGTCGGCTCGGCCCGAGCAGCCCGCCTGGTCCGACGCACGTCCGCCGACCGCATCCCGCCGCGCACTCCGCCAGCAGTCGACGTCCGGCCCCGACGGCACCACGGGCGGGACGCCGATCTGGGCTGCTCCGCGACCGACCACCGAGCCTGCCCCGACGGTTCGCCCTGCCCGACCGGCGTCCTCCGCACCGACGTCGTCGGCAGGTGCGACGGCACCCTCCCGCTCCACGCTCGGACCCGCGCCCCGCACCACCTCGACCCCCGGCAGGGTGCCACCCCCGGTGCCCGCGCAGGGCGCCTCGGCACCGGCCGGCGGCCCGACCCCGGGTGGCGCGCGCCAGGCCGGCCAGGACTCGTCCGACGCCTACCGGTCCCGCAGGGCGGCGCGCGACACCCTGGACCCCACGGCAGGACATCGATCCTCCGGCACCCGGTCGGCATCTCGTCCGACGACACCCGCCCGGCCCGCCGCCGACGCACCCGGGGCTGCCGGAGGGCCGGCAGTCGCACCCGGACCGGGGGCGCAACCCGGCGCCGCCGCCGCCTGGGGAGCCGCCACCGGTCCGTCCTGGTCGACCGGTCAGCCCCCGAGGCGGACCACTGCGGCCAGGGAGATGGGGTCTGCGCCTGTACCGCCGTCGCCTGCAGCGTTCGCACCCGCCCCGCCGGCACCGGGCGTCAGCGCCCCGCGCACCGCGCCCGGCACCCCGCACAGCGCGCCCGGCGCACCGCTCCCCGTTCGAGGGGCGGGTCCCGGACGTGCACCGGGCGGCGGCACGGCGAGCGCGTCCGAGTGGGCGCCGACGACACGGTCCTCGAGTGCGTCCGCCTGGGCGCCTGAGGACCGGGCTCCAGCTGCGACCCGGTCGGCAGCGAGCGCGTCGGCACCCGAGCGTCCGCACGGCGGCTGGCCGTCGTTCGGCGCCGCCTCAGCCGCGGGGGCGTCGGCGGGCGGAGCATCCGCCGGTGTCGCAGCGGCCACCCCGCCCGGTGCGTGGATGCCCGGTCGTCCGACACCCCAGGCGCCCATCCAGGCGCCGGCTGGCGTGCCGGCCGTCCCTACACCGGCTGCCGAACCCCGCCGGGGCTCGTGGGCCGTGAGCGAGCCCGAGGCGATGCAGGCCCCGGTGCCCTCGGCACCCGTCGCGCCGGCAGGCGGGGCTCCCTCCGGCGCCGAGGCGGCTGCCATCCCGTTCCCCTCCCCCCGCACGGCGCCCGCGGGCGACCCGTACGACGAGGACGACGAGGCGCCCGTAGCCCGCCGCTACCCGTACACCTGGCTGCACCTGATCGTGCTGGCCGTGGTGGCGTTCGTGCTCGGCTTCCTCGTCGTCGCGCTGTGGAACCACGGCCGGCAGTCCGGGGTTGCCGGCGCCGAGGGCGCGTCGGCCGCGTCCGTCATCGTCTCTGCGGAGGCCACCGTCGCCGCAGACCCCACCATCGCGCTCTGACGCGCCACCGAGGAGCCTCGTGCCCGCATCCGACCACGCCCTGCAGCTGACCTACGCCGCAGCCCGCGCCGCCGCCGACCGCAAGGCGGAGGAGATCATCGCGCTGGACGTCAGCGCCCAGCTGGTGCTCACCGACGTGTTCCTGATCGCGTCCGGCACCAACGAACGGCAGGTCGGCGCCATCGTCGACGCGGTGGAGGAGGCCCTGTTCAAGCTCGGCGCCAAGCCGCTGCGTCGCGAGGGGAAGACCCAGGGCCGGTGGGTCCTCATCGACTTCGGCGACATCGTGGTGCACGTGCAGCACGCCGAGGACCGCGTGTACTACGCCCTCGAGCGGCTCTGGAAGGACTGCCCGGTGATCGAGCTGCCCGCCGACGCCCGTGGCGTGGACGAGCTGGAGCGGGCTGACCGGGAGCGCGAGGAGCAGGGGGAGTGAGCGTCGGACGCGTGCTGCTGTGGCGGCACGGGCGCACGGCCGCGAACGCGAACGGCCGGCTGCAGGGACAGATCGACATCCCCCTGGACGAGGTCGGGCGCTGGCAGGCGCGCACGGCGGCCGCGACCCTGCTGGCCCGGTACGACCCCAGCGTCATCGTCTCGTCGGACCTGTCGCGTGCCCGGGCGACGGCCGAGTACCTGGCCCGCGGGACCGGGCTGAAGGTCGCCGAGGACCCGCAGGTGCGTGAGCGCAGCTTCGGGGTGTGGGAGGGCCTGACCGGCGAGGAGATCGACGAGCGCTGGCCCGACGAGTTCGCCGTCTGGCGGGCCGGGGGTGACCCCGTGGGCGTCGAGGCCGAGTCGCGTGCGGACGTGGCGGTGCGGCTGGGCGCGGCCATCCGGCGGCACGCGGCGGCGCTGACCCCGGCCGACACGCTCGTCGTCGTCTCGCACGGCGCCGCCATCGCGCTGGCAGTCGGCGAGCTGCTGGGCCAGGACCCCGCCTGGCGTGGCGTGATAGGGCTGCAGAACGCGCACTGGGCGGACCTGACGCCGTCGCGCGGCCCGGTGGCTCCGGACTGGCGGCTGCACGGGGTCAACCTCGGTCCGACGGACGCCTCGCGCGACTGGGACGCCGGCCCCGACGCCCCCGCCGAGGGGGACGCCCAGACCCGCAACCCGGATTAGCGTTCGGGCGGCGGATCGTCCTAGACTCTCCAGGCGCCCTCCGGGGCGAGGCTCGCGGTTGCGGGTCGAGGGGCTGTGGCGCAGCTGGTAGCGCACCTGCATGGCATGCAGGGGGTCAGGGGTTCGAATCCCCTCAGCTCCACCATCGATGCAGGTCAGAGGCCGTTTCTCCGGGTGGAGAGGCGGCCTTCTTGGCCGTCGGTGGCCAGAAGGTGGCCACAAAGTGCCCATGTGGTCGAAGGATTTG
>DAIDJQ010000075.1 GCA_027451305.1 Cellulomonas sp. | reverse complement strand
GCAGCACGTGCCGGCCCGGCGGGTCCGATCCGCTCGGTAGCCTGGGCGCGTACGGAGGAACGGCACGTCCGGACCGCACCTGGTCGAAGAGGCGCGGCGACGCGGGAAGGCAACCGGTGGAGACCGCTCAGCGGAGCAGGGACGGCAGCGTTCACGTCACCGACGAGCGGTTCAACACCGTCTCGCACCTGTTCGCCGCCTGCTTCGCCGTCGCGGGTGCCGCGCTGCTCATCGTGCAGGCGGCCGAGCAGCGCGATGCCTGGAAGGTCGTCGGGTTCAGCCTGTACGGCCTGTCGGTGGTGACGCTCTTCGTCTCGAGCACGCTGCACCACGGCATCGACGGCGGACCGCGGGTGAACGAGGTGCTGCGCACCCTGGACTACGACTCGGTGTTCCTGCTGATCGCCGGCTCGACCACACCGATGGTGCTGGTCCTGTTCCGCACCACCTACGGCTGGACGGTCCTGGCCGTGGTCTGGGTGATCGCCGCGGCGGGCATCGTGCTGCGCTCGATCCTGCGCCAGCTGCCGAAGTACGTCACCAACACCCTGTACATCGCTCTCGGCTGGATGCCGGTCCTGCTGGTGGGCTCGGGTGCGTCGGTGCCCGGGGGTGCGCTGGTGCTGATGGCCGCGGGCGGCCTGCTGTACAGCGCAGGCTTCGTGGTGTTCGTCGTCGAGCGCCCCAACCCGTGGCCGGGCGTGTTCGGCTTCCACGAGATCTGGCACGCGATGGTCGTCGTCGCCGCGGTCCTGCACTACCTGCTCATGTACTTCTACGTCCTGCCCGCCTAGGGACGCCCCGAGGGGCGGTGCGGTCAGCAGGCTGCCCTCGCGTCGCGGCCGACGCGGCGCCGCTCGTCAGCCGAACTGGATCTGCGCCGCCTCGCGCGCGACGGCGTCCGCGCGCTCCCGTTCCTCGAGCTGGCGCTGGCTGGCTGCGTCCTCACGAGCGGACTGCTCGGCGTCCAGCTGGACGTCGAGCTCACGCAACGCCGCCGACAGCGCCGCTGCCAGCCCGTCGCGCAGCTCCGCCAGCGAGGTGTTCAGCACCAGGAGGCGCCGGTCGGAGACGACCAGCTCGATCTGCGCGCCCAGGCTCTCGCTGAGTCGGTGGGCCAGCGCCGGGTCCTCGATGCGGGCACGTTCCGCGGGGGTGACCTGCCGCGAGAAGACGACCGGCACGGTGTAGCGCTCGGGCGCCGCGGGGGTGCCGAGCTCGAGGGGCAGCGCGGAGAGCAGCACAGACGTGAGCCGGAGCGGCTCCTGCGCCGAGGAGCTGGTGTCGGCCGCGTTCACCGTCGACCGGCTTCGCGGATCCGACCCTCGACGCCGAGGCGGTGCCGCAGCTGTCCGATGCGGATGCTGCCGACGACGAGCGCCACGATCCCGACGCCGATGCCTGCGATCAGGAGCGTCAGGGCCAACGGGGCCGTCCCTCGCATGCCGAGGAAGACGACCTCGACCGGTGCGGTGTTCTGCAGCATGAACACGATCAGCGCCACGAGGACGAGCGCGCCGACGACGAGACCGACCCACGCGGCTCCCATCCGACTGCGCCGGCGGGCGGCGGGCGCACCGGCCGGGGCGGGGCTGGGACGGGACGTGGAGCGACGATCGTCCGGGAGGGAGGCCGAGGGGCCCGGGGCTGCGTTCTGGGTGGGCATGGTGCCCTCTTCCGCGGTGCCGGATGGCGGACCCTCACGACGGGGGTCCGGGGTCCCGGGACTGGTTCGATCCTAGGTCCGTCGGGACGCCTTCTCCACGGCAGCGGGGCCCGTCCGCGCACGCCCTGGACCTGCGAGCTCACCGAGCAGCGCGTCCAGGTCGACGGTCGCGATCCGCGTCCGGGTGTCGCTGCACCCGTACGGCAGCACCAGCCTGCGCGCGTGGAGCATCGCGCCGCAGGAGTACACGACGTTCGGCACGTAGCCCGAGCGCTCTGCCTCGTACGCGGTGAGGAGCGGACGGTCCAGCACCCCGCGCACCACCGTCGGGTCGTCGAGGTCCAGCAGCATGGCCCCGATGCTGTAGCGCCGCATGGGCCCGACGCCGTGCGTGAGCACCAGCCACCCCGCCTCGGTCTCGATCGGCGACCCGCAGTTGCCCAGCTGGACGACCTCCCACGGACGGCGCGGCACCTGGACCTGGACCGGTGCCTCCCAGTGCAGCAGGTCGGACGAGCGGCACACGCCGTTGCTCTCCCGGTCCGAGCGGGAGAGCGCGACGTAGCTGCCGTCGATCCGTCGGGGGAACACCGCCAGGCCCTTGTCCTGGGCGCCGGGACCGCTCGTCGGTGAGATCGAGAAGGTGGTGAGGTCCTCGGTCCGCAGCAGCCGCACGCACACGTGGTGGCCGTCGTAACCCGTGTAGGTCCCCACGAACTGCGGGCCGGATCCGTCACCCGCGTCGAGCTGCACCAGGCGGACGTCCTCCATGCCGCGGCTCTCGGCGGCCGCCCGGGGCATGAGCACCCGCTCTTGCAGCGCCGAGTCGAGGGGGAACCGCACGGTGTAGCTCGATGCGGCGATGGCCTCGAAACGCTCAACGGTGCGGGAGGTGGTCGCGCGGGTCAGCCGTTCGGCACGCAGTCGGCCGAGCGCGCCGTCGAGCTCGGCGCGGGTGAACCGCAGCGGCAGGGCGTCGAGCACGAAGTCCGAGTCGGCGCGGTCGCCGCCCAGCTCGTCGAGGGCGTGCTCGAACGCCGTCCGGGCGTACCCGGTGGCCAGCTCGATGGGCAGCACCGCCACCGCCGGAGGGAGGTCGGCCCGGACCGCGCCGTCGACGTCCACCACACCGGTGCGCAGCTCGATGCTCGACCGGTGCCCTTCACCGACCGCCCGCACGCTCATGACGAAGCGGAGCGCACCGGGCGGCAGCCCGGTCTGGTCGGGGTGCGGCACCATCGAGGGGTTCATCAAGGCGGCGCCCTCGATCGAGACCTCCTGCGTGAAGGTGGCGCCGAGCAGGCGTCGACGGGGCGCGGAGAGCAGTCCGCCGCGGGGAACGCGGTGGCGGACGAGCTCGAAATGCCGTTCCCACGTGACGTGCAGGTCGCGGTGGCGGCTCGAGAACAGCGTCTCGAGCTCCGCGAGCTGCGCGTCCACCTCCTCCGCGGTGAGGGCGAGAACACGGTCGACGACCCCTCCGGAACGCGATCCGCCGGGCGCCGCCAGCTCCTGACCGGGCAGGAAGAGCGCGGTGACCACCCGTCCGGGGTCCGGCCTCAGCTCGACGTCCGTGCGGTGCACCCAGGGCGGGTCCTCGGACGCGCTCAACGGACCGTGGCCGACCGGGGCGCCTCGGCCACCTGGGCGGTCGCGAGCCAGGCCAGGGTCGACTCGGCACCCTGGTTGAGGTTCACCGACCCGCGCTCGAGGCCGTCGTACCCGGCGCCCGTCGCCGAGTCCCGCACCGGCACGCAGCTGTCGTTGTCGCCCTCGAACCACGCGACGCAGCGCGCGAGCACCCGCGTCCATCCCGCATCTCCTGTCAGGTCCCAGGCTGCCGCGCTCGCCTCGGCCAGGGCCGACACCTCGATCGGCTGCTGGTCGAACTCCGGCTGGCGTACGTCGCCCACCGATCGGCCGCGAACGGCCACCGGGGACAGGTGCGTGCCTACGGTCTGCTGCTCGACCAGCCACCGCAGCAGCGTCAGCCCGTCCCGCTGGAGCTCGCGGTCGCTGAGCGCAGCACCGATGGCGAGCATCGCCTCGGGCACCACGGCGCTGGCATAGGTGAGCCGGCCGTAGGGCCACGGCCAGGACGGGTCTGTGCGGATCGGCAGCAGGGCTCGCCTCGCGTCGAGGAGCAGGGCGTACGCGGCGAGGTCCTCGGGCGCGACCGTCAGGAGGTGAGCAGCACCGAGAGCGGCGTACGCCACGGCCCGGGGGTGGACTGACCGTGCCCGGAGCGCCATCTCCGCGCCTCGTCGAGCCTCCCCGGCGAGCGCTTCGTCCGTCGGCTGGGACGCCGCGACGCCGAACGCCCACAGCGCGCGGCCCCAGTGGTCGCCCGTCGAGGGCGCGTCGAGCCAGGTGCCGGCGTCGTCCCGTCGGTTGTGCATGCCCCCGTCGTCCCGTTGCGCCGCGCGCAGGAAGCGCAGGGCCGTCCACGCCAGAGAGCGGACCTCGGGGCCCGGGCAGGGCTCACGCGCCGTCACGACGAGCGCCCGTGCCACGTCGTCGACGCACATCCCGTGCTCGGTGCGTGGCACGGGACCGCGGGCGTGCTCGTACACCCCGAGGGGTGTGCTCAGGCGCAGCAAGTGGTCGAACGGCGCCGTCGCCATCACACTGCCGTCGGCACGGCGGCCGTGAGTAGGCTCCGGCCCAGCTCGAGGTACCGGGCCGCCACAGCCGGCCAGAGCAGGGACGACGCGAGCCGTCGCGACGTCGCGGCCATCCTGCCTGCGGCGCCGGGAGTGGTCAGGAGCTCAGCCAGGGCCGCAGCGATCGCCACCGGGTCGCGCTGCGGGACGAGGATCCCGGCGCCTCCGGACAACAGCTCGACCGCGTGCGGGAAGCTGGTGGAGATGACCGGCTTGCCCGCGACCACGGCTTCCGTCAGGACGCCCGACGTCACCTGGTCGCGCGAGTCGTAGGGGAGCAGGACGACGTCGGCCTCCCGCACCACCTCCCGCAGCGCCGGCCCGGACAGGTACCGCCCGTCGAAGGTGACCGAGCCGTCCAGGTCGAGGTCGTGCGTCAACCTCACCAGGCTCTCCCGGTAGGCCTCGCCGTCGCGTTCCAGGACGCGCGGGTGGGTCTCGCCGACGATCCGGTAGGCCGGCAGCGGCGTGGTCTCGCGCAGGACCGACAGCCCACGCAGCGCCCATTCGATGCCTTTGCCCTCGGACAGCAGGCCCCAGGTGAGCACCGTCGGCCGCGCGGGAAGCACGTGCTGCATCGCGGACCGGTTGTCCGTGGCCCCGTGCGGGATCACCACGACGCGGGACGGCTCCACGCCCCACCCGGCGATGAGCCGGTCCCGGGCCGTCTGCGTCATGGTCACCAGCACCGTGGAGAACTCGACCAGCCACTCGAGCACCCGGCGCTGGTTCGCGCTCGGCTCCGTCAGCACGGTGTGCAGGATGCTCACCACGGGCACCGTCAGCAGCGGGAGCACCTGGAGCAGCGCCTCGCCGTCGGGCCCGGGGAAGATGCCGTACTCGTGCTGGATGACCGCGACGTCGTAGGTGTTCAGCGCGTCGGCGACACCGGTGGGGGCCCCGGCTTCCCCGGCCGCCCACTGGTGGACCACCGGCGGCAGCTGCGCCTGCCGGTGGTCGACCAGCCGCACCACGCCGACGTCCGCTCCGGTCGCCTGCAGGTGGGTGACGAGCGCCTCGCAGAACGTCGCGATGCCGCACTGGGTGGACGGATAGGTGGACAGGAAACCGAGCCGAACGGCCACGAGGCCCTCACACTTGCGTCACTTGCCGCAGCAGATGCGCTGCCGTACGCGGAGAGAACGAGGCCGCATCCTTAGCGACTGGCGGACGACGTCGCGGCAGGTCGCCGAGCTCGTCACGCTGCGCTCATGACCGGAGCGCGTGCCGGTCGTAGAACCCTGAGGCTACCAGTCCGCGCTGGCACGGCCGTCCCCAGACGGGGACGCTAGTTCTACCCGGGCGCCCCGCACGTGCTCATCGGCCGACGTCTGCCCCCTCCCTCACCGGAGGGCCCATACCCTGGATAATTCCGCGGCAGCCAATTGCCCTACGAGCGACCTCGGGCTGCTGAGCTACCGCACCGGCATCGCGAAGGAAGTGGCCGCCCGCTAGAGGAGCCGGGGCTCAACACTCCGTAGACCCTTGATGGCACCAAAGGCGGAGGGGTCGGCTGGCCGACGGAATCGACGCATTCCCGGCCGTGACCCGAGTAGCGGCGACGGGCGTGACGACGACGCCGCTCGCGCAGCACAGACGGCTCGCGCTCCACTGGTTCACGCTCGCTGGTCTCGTCGCCGCCTTCGTCTTTGGTGGCTACGCACTCTCCGCCTGGCATGCACCCGTGTGGAGCTCGGGCGGCTACTGCGGCCGAGCCATCACCTTCCACCCGGGCGCGGGCAGAGTGTCCGGTGGTGAACTCACCGACGCAGACCGCGAGGCGTTGACGGCACAGTGCCGGGCGGCGGGAGCGGCCGCGCGGAACACCGGCCGTGGCGGCGCGGCAGGCGCCGTTCTCGGAGCGGTCATCGCCGGCGCTGCCATGACCCTTCAGCGGCGGGATTCGGCACGGTCAGTCCGCAGCGACCAGCGACCAACTGCGGCGTAGGTCGGCGCGCCTTCTCCCGCGCCGTCCGCCTGCGAGCTGGGTCAGCCCCGCGCTGTGTCAGTCCTCTTCCTCCAGCCACCCACTCCCCAGGCCCTTTCCCCTCTTCCCCTCACCTTCTCTCCCTTCTCCCCTCCCAGCCCCCGTCTCCCAGCCCCCG
>DAIDJQ010000074.1 GCA_027451305.1 Cellulomonas sp. | reverse complement strand
ACGGCCTCGATCGCGAGCCTGTCAGGTGTGGCGCTCGTGTTCACCGGGGCGGAGAAGCGCGGCGGCCCGGCCGCCGTCGCGGCAGTGCTGGCGGCGATCTTCGCGTCCTGGGCGGCGATCCACACGATCTTCGCGATCCGGTACGCGCGGATGTACTACACGGATCCCGTCGGCGGGGTCGACTTCCACCAGCAGGAGCTGCCCCGCTACACCGACTTCACCTACATGGCGGTGACCGTGGGCATGAGCTTCGCCATCTCGGACACCGACCTGAGAGCCTCGGCGTTCCGGCGCACGGCGCAGGTCCACGCGCTGCTGTCGTACCTGTTCGGCACCGTGATCCTCGCGCTGCTGGTCAACCTGGTCGCCGGCCTGTCGATGTCCAAGTAGGCGCCGGCGCCGTGCCCGCAGCGGTGCTCAGCCGACGAGCGTGTGCAGCACCGAGGTGAAGAAGCGCAGCCCGTCCGTGCCGGTGCGCGGTCCCCGGGCGCCGTCCGGCCCGAACCCCGGCTCCACCGCGTGCTCCGGGTGCGGCATCAGCCCCACCACGTTGCCGGCCGCGTTGCAGATCCCGGCGATGTCCCGGCGGGAGCCGTTCGGGTTCCAGCCGCGGTAGCGGAACACCACACGACCCTCGCCCTCGAGCTCGTCGAGCGTGTGCTCGTCGGCGACGTACTGGCCGTCCTGGTTCTTCAGCGGCACCGTGATCACCTCGCCGAGGGCGTACTCCCGGGTCCACGGCGTGTCGACGTTCTCCACGACGAGCTGCTGCTCGCGGCAGACGAAGTGCAGGTGGTCGTTCTTCACCATCGAGCCGGGCAGCAGGTGCGCCTCGGTGAGCACCTGGAACCCGTTGCAGATGCCGAGCACCGGCATCCCCTTGCCGGCCGCCTCGACGATCGACGTCATCACGGGCGCGAACCGGCTGATCGCCCCGGCCCGCAGGTAGTCGCCGTAGGAGAACCCGCCGGGCAGCACCACCGCGTCCACGGCGTGCAGGTCCTCGTCGGCGTGCCAGAGCGAGACGGCCTCGGCACCGGCCAGCCGCACCGCGCGGGCTGCGTCACGGTCGTCGAGCGTGCCCGGGAACGTCACCACGCCGATGCGGGTCATCAGGCGTCGGCCCCGGCGGCAGCGGACGACGAGCCCTCGGGGTCCGCCTCGGCCACGGCGACCACGTCCTCGATCACCGGGTTGCTCAGCACCTGCCGTGCCGCCTCCGCGGCGGCCGCCAGCACCTCAGGGGTCACCGGCCCGTCCACCTCGAGCTCGAACCTCTTGCCCTGCCGCACGGACACGAACTGGGCGAACCCGAGCCGCGGCAGCGCGCCGGCGACGGCCTTGCCCTGCGGGTCGAGGATCTCGGGCTTCGGCATGACGTCGACGACGACGAGTCCCACAGCATCTCCAGAGGGCGCGGCGAACGGGGGTCGGCGCCCATCTTAGAGCCGGGCCTCCCGGGCCTTGTCCGGGCGTCCGCACGGCGGGCGCCGGCGTCGACCCCGTCCGTCAGGCGCGCACGCCGGACCTGCGGGACGCCGCCGCCGGCCCGCACGGAGGGCCGGCGTCTCCTCAGCCCTCCGGGACCACCAGCGCCGACCCGGTGATCCGCTCGTACGCCTCGAGGTACCGGGCCCGGGTGCGTGCGACCACGTCCGCCGGCAGGGCCGGCGGCTCGGCATCGCCCGCGCGGTCCCAGCCGGATGCGTCCGACGTCAGCCAGTCCCGCACGTACTGCTTGTCGAAGCTCGGCTGGGCGCGCCCCGGCTCCCAGGAGTCAGCCGGCCAGAACCGCGACGAGTCGGGGGTGAGCACCTCGTCACCCAGGGTGATCTGCCCGGAGGTGGGGTCGGTGCCGAACTCGAGCTTGGTGTCCGCGAGGATGACGCCGCGCTCCCGCGCCACGGCCTCGGCACGGGCGTAGACGGACAGCGTCAGGTCTCGCAGCGCCGCCGCGGCGTCGGGCCCGACGAGCTCGGCGACGGCGGCGAAGGGCACGTTCTCGTCGTGCTCGCCGTACTCGGCCTTGGTCGCCGGCGTGAAGATCGGCTCCGGCAGCCGCGACCCGTCCACCAGCCCGACCGGCAGCGGGATGCCGGTCACCTGCCCCGAGGCCCGGTACTCGGCCAGCCCGGAACCGGTGAGGTAGCCGCGGGCGACGCACTCCACCGGGAACATCGTCAGCCGACGGCAGATCATGGCCCGCCCCGCCACCTGCGCGGGGACCTCCGTCGACACCACGTGGTTCGGCACCAGGTCCGCCAGCCTGTCGAACCACCACAGGCTCAGCTGCGTCAGCACCACGCCCTTGCCCGGGATGCCCGGGCTCAGCACGTGGTCGTAGGCCGAGATGCGGTCGCTCGCGACGACGAGCACCACGTCCCCGTACCGCTCGAAGACGGCAGCGCCGACGGGGTCCTCGGCGGGCACGTACAGGTCGCGCACCTTGCCCGAGTACGCATGGGTCCAGCCCGGCAGATCCGTCCCGTCCGTCATGGCCGCCATCTTCCCGCAGACGCGCGCGACCGGGCGCCGCGTTCCAGGCGCCACGACCTGCCGACGGCGCGGGTCGACCCCGTCGTCAGGCGAGCGGCACGGAGCCCGCGGCGGCGGCCGCGGCGATGTCCGACCTGTGGTGCGACCCGGGCAGCCGCACCTGCGCCACGCCGGCGTAGGCCGCCTCGCGCGCCGCCGTCAGGTCCCGCCCCACGCCGACCACGGACAGCACCCGTCCGCCGGACGCGACCAGGTGCGCCGTACCGGCACCCGTGCCGTCCGATGCCAGCGACGTCCCGGCGTGCAGCACGTGCACGCCCGGCAGGCGCTCCGCCTCGTCGAGGCCCGTGATCGGGTCGCCGGAGCGGACGTCGCCGGGGTAACCGTGCGCCGCCACGACCACCGTCACCGCCGCGTCGTCGTGCCACCGCAGCGGCGGCAGCACCCCGAGCGCGCCGGTGGCCGCCGCGTGCAGCACACCGGCCAGCGGCGTGGCCAGCCGGGCCAGCACCACCTGGGTCTCGGGGTCGCCGAACCGGGCGTTGAACTCCACCACACGCACCCCGCGGGACGTCAGCGCGAGGCCGCAGTACAGCACCCCGGCGAACGGCGTGCCCCGCCGCGTCATCTCCGCGATCGTCGGCCGCGCCACCGTCTCGACGACCTCGTCGACCAGCCCGGCCGGCGCCCACGGCAGCGGCGAGTACGCGCCCATCCCGCCGGTGTTCGGCCCGGTGTCCCCGTCACCCACCCGCTTGAAGTCCTGCGCCGGGACCAGCGGCACCACGTCCGTGCCGTCGCTCAGCACGAACAACGACACCTCGGGCCCGTCCAGGTACTCCTCGACCACGACCCGGCCACCGGGCTTGGCCAGGCACGCCGCGGCGTGCGCGAGCGCCTCGTCCCGGTCGGAGGTGACCACCACGCCCTTGCCGGCGGCCAGCCCGTCGTCCTTGACCACGTGCGGCGCCCCGAACTCGTCGAGCGCCGCCGCCACCTCCGCCACGCTGGTCGCCACCCGCGCGGCCGCCGTCGGCACCCCGGCCGCGGCCATCACGTCCTTGGCGAACGCCTTCGAGCCCTCCAGCATCGCGGCGGCCCCGGACGGGCCGAACACCGGGATGCCCGCCGCGCGAACCGCGTCGGCCACGCCCGCCACCAGCGGCGCCTCCGGACCGACGACGACGAGGTCCACCCCGAGCCGCACCGCGAGCGCCGCGACGGCCGCCCCGTCCAGCTGGTCCACCGCGTGCAGCGTCGCCACCGCACCGATCCCGGGGTTGCCGGGCGCGGCGTGCACGGCGCCGACCGACGGGTCGAGGGACAGCGCGCGGGCGATCGCGTGCTCACGTGCACCGGTGCCGACGACGAGGATCTCCACGGCCGCCGAGCGTACCGGCCGGGCCCGCGC
>DAIDJQ010000073.1 GCA_027451305.1 Cellulomonas sp. | reverse complement strand
AGGCTGCGGCTGGCGTTCTGGGCCGACGCCCGGCGGGCCGGGTTGACCGTCGGGCTGGGCGTGCTGGGGTTCCTCGGCTGGGACCTGCTCGGGCTCGGGCTGCACATCTTCGCCCGTGGCACCTCGCCGCACATGACGGGGCTCCTGCTGGCGCCGGAGCTGCCGGTGGAGGAGGTGTTCTTCCTCACCCTGCTCTGCTACGTGGCGCTCCTGGCGTGGGCGTGGTTCGACCGGGCCGCCCGTGCGCGTCCCGTCCGGCAGGAGCGGGGGGACGACGAGCACGCCCGTGCGCGGGAGCGCGGTCGGACGGCTGAGCAGCCCGACGACGAGGAGGCGGCCCCGTGACCGCCATCGTGCTGAACCTCGTGGTGCTGGCGGTGGTGCTCGTCGTGAGCGTCCCGGTGCTGCGCCGGCTGCGGCTGCTGCCGGTGGTGTGGACCGTGCTGCAGCTGTCGATCCTCACGACGGTGTTCGACACCCTGATGATCCGGGTGGGGCTGTACGTGTTCGACCCGCACAAGATCCTCGGCGTGCACGTCTGGGGTGCGCCGCTGGAGGACTTCGCGTATGCGGGCGTCGCCGGAATCGGCATGCCCGTGCTGTGGACCGTCCTCGGCCCCCGCCGGACCGCCGTGCCGGAGCGTGACGCCCGTCCGCCGGACGGCTGACCAGGTCGGTGGACGACCTGCCGGACCTCCCGTCGCCGCCGTGAGGCGGGCCCCGGCTGTGGCCGGGCTCCTGGTCTCCTGCGGCGGCTCGCCGCGAACCCCGCGATGACCAGGAACCCGCCCGGGCTCAGAGCTGGACCAGTGCGCGCCACGCCTCCCGGCGTTCGGCCTGCTCCGCCGGGTCCGGCACCGGCAGCGAGGCCAGCAGCCGACGGGTGTACGGGTCCTTCGGGTCGCCCAGCACCTCGGCGCCCGTGCCCTGCTCCACCAGCTTGCCGTGGTGCAGCACAGCGATCCGGTCCGCCAGCAGGTCCACCACGGCAAGGTCGTGGCTGATGAACAGGCAGGCGAACCCGAGCTCCTCCTGCAGCCGGGCGAACAGGTCCAGCACCCGCGCCTGCACGGACACGTCGAGGGCCGAGGTCGGCTCGTCGGCGATCAGGAGCTCGGGGTCGAGGGCCAGCGCGCGCGCCAGCGAGGCGCGCTGGCGCTGGCCGCCGGACAGCTCGTGGGGGAACCGGTCTCCGTAGGCCCGCGGCAGCTGGACCGCTTCCAGCAGCTCGTCGACGCGCCGACGGGCGGCGTCCACGTGCTTGGCCACCCCGTGCACGACGAGCGGCTCGGCCACGCACGCCGCGATGGTGAGCAACGGGTTGAAGCTCGTGGCCGGGTCCTGGAACACGAACCCGATCCGCCGTCGGACTGCCCGGAAGTCGCGCTCGTGGATGCCGCGCACCTGCGTGCCGAGCACGGTGAGCTCACCCCCGGTGACCGGCGTCAGGCCCGCGATGGCCCGTCCGATCGTCGTCTTGCCGCTGCCGGACTCGCCGACCAGGCCGACCACCTCGCCGGCGTGGATGGTCAGGTCCACCCCGTCCACAGCGGTGAACCCGGGGCGGCGGAACCGGCCGGGGTAGGTGATCGTCAGGTCCTGCGCCACCACCACGGGGGCACCGGACGGGACGCCCGGTGCACGCTCGGTGAGCGTGCCGGTGCCCGCCGAGCCCGCCACCGGCGCCGTCCGGGCCGGTGCGGGCCGCAGCCGTGCGCCACCCACCCGCGGAACAGCGTCGAGCAGCGCTCGCGTGTACGGGTGCCGTGGTGCCGAGAACAGCGTCCGTACGTCGGCCTGCTCGACGATCCGGCCGTTGTACATCACGGCCACCTGGTCGGCCAGGTCCGCCACCACTCCCATGTTGTGCGTGATCAGCACGATCGCCGTGCCGAACTCCTGCGGCAGCCGGCGGAGCAGGTCGAGGATCTCGGCCTGCACCGTGACGTCGAGGGCTGTGGTCGGCTCGTCGGCGATCACGAGGCCCGGGTGCAGCACCAGCGCCTGGGCGATCACGATGCGCTGCTTCTGCCCGCCCGAGAACTGGTGCGGGTAGTGCTTGACGCGCTCCTCCGGGTCCGGGATGCCGACCCGGCGCAGCACGTCGACGGCCTCGCGGTGGGCCTCGGCACGGGTCAGGCGGCGGTGGGCGCGCAGGCCCTCCGCGATCTGCCAGCCGACGGGGAACACCGGGTTGAGCGCCGTCGACGGCTCCTGGAACACCATCGCCGCGTCCCGGCCCCGGACCTCGCGCAGCCGTGACGGGCTGAGGGTGAGCACGTCCGAGGAGGCAGCGTCGTCGTTGCGGCGCAGCAGCACCGCACCCGACGTCAGCGCCGTCTCCGGCAGCAGGCCCAGGATCGAACGGGCCGTGACGGTCTTTCCGGACCCGGACTCGCCGACGATCGCGAGCACCTGCCCCGGCTCGACGCGCAGGCTGACGCCGCGAACGGCGGAGACGTCACCGGCGTCGGTGGCGAAGGTGACCTTCAGGTCCTGCACGTCGACGACGGGCTCGTGGGTGCTCATCGCGATCCTCCCGTCGTTCGGTCGTCGGTCGTCGGCTCGTCGTCCTGCCGGGCGCCGAGGTCGGCCTCGAGGGTGTCGACCACGGCGACGTCCGCCTCGGACGGGACCGCCGCCTGCACGCCGCGGCGCCCGGCGGCCCGCCGGGTGCGCAGCCGCGGGTCGGCGAGGTCGTTCAGCGACTCGCCCACCAGCGTCACGCCGAGCACCGTCAGCACGATCGCGACACCGGGGAACACCGAGGTCCACCAGATGCCGCTGGTCACGTCCGACAGGGCCTTGTTCAGGTCGTAGCCCCACTCGGCGGCCGCGGACGGCTCGATGCCGAACCCTAGGAAGCCGAGGCCGGCCAGGGTGAGGATCGCCTCCGAGCAGTTCAGTGTGACGATCAGGGGGAGGGTCCGCACCGAGTTGCGCAGCACGTGGCGCGTCATGATCCGCGCCGGCGGGGTGCCGATCACCTTCGCCGACTCGACGAACGCCTCGGCCTTGACCCGCACCACCTCGGACCGCACCACGCGGAAGTACTGCGGTACGAACACGACGGTGATCGAGATCGCCGCAGCGAGGATGCCGCCCCACATCGACGACTGACCGCCGCTGATCACGATCGCCGCGACGATCGCGAGCAGCAGGGACGGGAAGGCGTAGATCGCGTCCGCGACCACCACGAGCACGCGGTCGAGCCAGCCGCCGAAGTACCCCGAGACCAGGCCCAGGAAGATGCCGAGGAAGATCGACAGCGCCACGGCGACCACCATGACGAGCAGCGCCGTGCGGCTGCCCCAGACCACGCGGGACAGCACGTCGTACCCGCCGACGGTGGTGCCCAGCAGGTGCGCCGCGGACGGCGCCTTCTGCGCGCCGAAGGGGACGGAGCCGCTGCGCAGCTGCGACGGGCCGTAGGGCGCGATCACCGGTGCGAGCAGAGCCGTGACCAGGAAGATCACGGTGAGCACCACGCCGGTGATCAGCATGCCGCGCTGCAGACCGACGCTGGAGCGCAGCTGGCGCACCACCGGCAGCCGCTTCCAGAGCGGACCGCGGGTCGGCAGCGCGTCGGCGGGGATGTCCGCCGGGTCGGCGGGGGTGTCGTTCGGGACGGAGACGTCGGCGGTCATCAGTAACGGATCCTCGGGTCGACCAGGGCGGCGATGACGTCGACGACGAAGTTCGTCACCGCCACGATGACGGCGAGCAGGGCCACCATGCCCTGCACCGCCACGAAGTCCCGGGCCAGCAGGTACTGCACCAGCTGGAAGCCCAGGCCCTTCCACTCGAACGTCGTCTCGGTCAGCACGGCGCCGCCGAGCAGCATGGCGACCTGCAGACCGATCACGGTGATGATCGGCACCAGGGCCGGTCGCCAGGCGTGCGTGCGCAGCAGTCGCCGCTCGGAGACGCCGCGGGAGCGGGCCGCCTCGACGTAGCCGGTCTGCAGCGTCCCGATCACGTTGGTGCGCACCAGCCGCAGGAACACCCCGGCGGTGAGCAGGCCGAGCGCGGCGGCGGGCAGGATGGCGTGCTGCAGCACGTCGCCGACCACGGCGGGGTCGCCGGTGGAGATCGCGTCGATCAGGTAGATGCCGGTCCCGGCGCCCTGCGTCTTCATCTCGAGGATCGAGCGGGTCGTCGCGCGGCCGGCCACCGGCAGCACGTTCAGCCACACGGCGAACACGAGCTTGAGCACCATGCCGGCGAAGAACACCGGCGTGGCGTAGGCGAGGATCGCGGAGACGCGGAGCACCGCGTCGGGTGCCTTGTCCCGCCGCGCGGCGGCGATGCGGCCGAGCGGGATGCCCACGAGGAACGCGACGATCAGCGCGTACACCGCCAGCTCCAGCGTCGCCGACCCGTACGTGGTCAGGACCTGCGTCACCGGCCGGTGGTCCGTGATCGTCGTCCCGAAGTCGCCGTGCGCGATGCTGGCGAGGTAGTGCAGGTACTGCACGACGATCGGCTTGTCGTACCCGGCCGCGTGGATGCGTGCGTGCAGCTGGTCGGGGGGCAGCCGCCCGCCCAGTGCTGCGGTGATCGGGTCGCCCGTCGACCGCATGAGCACGAAGACGACGGTGACCAGGATGAAGACCGTCGGGAAGATCAGCAGGAAGCGGACCAGCAGGTAGCGGCCGAGGCCGCCGCCGGTCGTCCGCGCGCGCCTGCCAGAGGCGGGTGCGTCCGCCCCGGTGTCGGGCGCGGCGAGGTCGTCGGTGATCGTCAAGGGGAACCTCTGGGAGGACGAAGGGGTGCCGGCAAGCCTAGGGGCGGCCTCCTCGAGCGAGGAGGCCGCCCCCGTCACGCCTGCGGTGTCAGCTCTTGGACAGTGCGCCGTAGCGGAACTTGAAGGACGCGTCGAGCGTGTCCTTCGCGCCCTGCACGTTCTTGCCGACCACCGCCACCTGCGCACCCTGCAGGAGCGGGAGGGTCGACAGGTCCTGGGCCTCGGTGTCCTGGATCTTCTGGATCAGGGCGGTGCGGGCCGAGGCGTCCGTCGTGGTCGCCTGCTGCTGGATGAGCTGGTCGACCGTCGGGTTGTCGTAGTGGTTCTTCAAGAAGCCGCCCTGCAGGAAGAACGGCGTCAGGTAGTTGTCGGCGTCCGAGTAGTCCGGGAACCAGCCCAGCTGGTACACGGGGTAGACGTCGTTCGTGCGGTCCTTGGAGTACTGCGTCCACTCGGTGCTCTGCAGGTTGACCTTGAACAGGCCGGATGCCTCGAGCTGGTCCTTGATCAGGGCGTACTCGTCGGAGGAGGACGGGCCGTAGTGGGCGTTGGTGTACTGCAGGTTGAGCGTGACCGGGGTGGTGACACCCGCGTCGGACAGTGCCTTGGTGGCCTTGTCCGTGCTGGGTCCGCCCTGGCCGTCGCCGTACAGGCTCTTCAGCGACTCGGTCGCACCGGTCAGACCGGCGGGGACGAACGAGTACAGCGGCGTGTAGGTGTTCTTGTAGACCTGGTCGGCGATCGCCTTGCGGTCGACCACGTCCGCGACGGCCTGCCGCACCGCGAGCGCCTTGGCCGGGTCGGCCTGCGGCGTCTTGGCACCGTACGGCTGGGTGTCGAAGTTGAAGACCATGTAGCGGATCTCGCCGCCGGGCCCGTCGACGACCTGCACCTTGTTGTCCGAGCGGAGCGAGTCGATGTCGGTCGCCGACAGGCTGCGGAACGCGACGTCGATGTTGCCCTGCTGGATGTCCAGCTTCAGGTTGGACGAGTCCGCGTAGTACTGGACCGTCACGTTGGCCGTCTTCGGCGCGCCGTAGATGCCCTGGTAGTCAGGGTTGGCCTTGTACGAGATCAGCTCGTTGAGCGAGTAGCTGGTGATCACGTACGGACCTGCGAAGGCGTTGGCCTTGACGATGTCCGCGTCCGGGGTCAGCGCCGTCGGGGAGAACACCTTCTCGTCGACGATCGGTCCGGCCGGGCTGGACAGCACCTGCGGGAACGTCTGGTCGTTCGGCGACTTCAGGTGGAACACGACCGTGGTCGGGTCCTTGACCTCGGTGCTGTCCAGGTTGAACAGCAGGGAGGACGGGCCGTTCTGGTCGTTGATCTTCAGCTGCCGGTCGAACGAGAACTTGACCGACGTGGCGGTCAGCGGGTCGCCGTTCGCGAACTTCAGGCCCGGCTTCAGCTTGACCGTGTACTCGGTGGGGCTGGTGAACGAGGCCGACTCCGCGATGTCCGGCTTGACGTCGGGGCTGCCGTACGGCGTGTTCATGAGGAACGGGAAGACCTGGTTGATGACGGCGAACGAGCCGTTGTCGTACTCACCGGCCGGGTCGATCGTGGTGACCTTGTCCGTGGTGCCGATGGTCAGCGCGGTGCTGGACCCGCCGACTGATCCCGTGGTCGTCGTCCCGGAGCTCTTGCCGCTGCTGCATGCGGCGAGCAGGAGCGTGGTTGCCGCAAGCCCAGCCGTCATCGCCCACACTCGGCGACGTGTTGTCGCGGATGCCATCCGCCACCTCTTTCGTCGTTCCTTGGTGGCCGCCGAGCGCCTGCGTGGCGGCCAGTCCGACGCGCCCGGGAGCGGGCGCGCACCGCGACAGGACAGCACGTCAGGTTTACCGGCCGGTAACCCGTGGATCACGAACCGGTCTCGGTCCGGCGCTCGACGCCAAAAGTCTCACGATGTGGACGCAGTTGACGCAGTGGGCGCCTTCGCCGGGTCCTCGAGGTCGAGCAGGTGGCGCTTGCGCTCGAGGCCGCCCGCGTACCCGGTGAGGGCGCCCCCGCTGCCGACCACACGGTGGCACGGCACCACGACGCACAACGGGTTGCGCCCGATCGCGGAGCCGACGGCACGGACCGCGGTGGGGTTGCCCATCTGGTCGGCGATCTCGGCGTAGGTGCGCGTCTCGCCGTACGGGATCCGGGCGAGCACGTCCCAGACGCGACGCTGGAAGTCGGTGCCGAGCGGGGCCAGCGGCACGTCGACGGACCGACGGGTGCCGGCGAAGTACTCGCGCAGCTGGCCCGCTGTCTCGGCGAGCACCGCCTCGGCGGGTGTCGGCTCGGCCTCCGGCCGGGGGTCGATGGCGACGGGAGCGCCGAACCGCTCCTCCGAGGGCCGGTACCGCTGGGCCTCCATGTAGAGGCCGGCGAGCCGTCCCTCGTCGTCCGCGACGAGGGTGAGCGGGCCGAGCGGGGAGTCGACGACGGTGTGGATCATCTCGGGACCTCCGGGAGCTGGTTGACGGCGTGGGTGCCCGTGGCCCACAGGTGCTGGACGGCGTACGCCCGCCACGGGGCCCACGCCCGGGACGCCTGCTCGAGCGCGGCGGGGGACTCGGGCAGCCCGAGACGTCTGGCGGCCTGCCGGACGCCCAGGTCACCGGGCAGGAAGGCGTCAGGGTCGCCGAGGGCGCGCATCGCGATGGTCTCCACCGTCCACGGGCCGATCCCCGGCAGCGCCGCGAGGGCGGAACGGGCGGCGCTGCGGCCAGCACCCGCGTCGAGCACCACCGCACCGTCCGCGAGGGTGCGGGCGAGGCCGAGCAGCGTGTCGCGGCGGGTGGCCGGCATCGCCAGCAGCCGGGTGGTGGCCTCCGGGTCCGCGAGCAGGTCGGCGGGCCGGGGGAAGAGGTGGGTCAGGCCGCCGTCGGGGTCCGCGACGGGCGTGCCGAGCCCGGCGACGAGCCGGGCGGCGTGCGTGCGTGCAGCCGCGGTCGACACCTGCTGCCCGATCACCGCGCGCAGGGCCATGGCCTCGGGGTCGAGGGTTCGCGGCACCCGCCGCCCGCGCGCTGCGGTGACCAGCGGCCGCAGGTGGGGGTCGGACGACAGCTGGTCGTCCACCGCCACCGGGTCCGCGTCGAGGTCCAGCAGCCGCCGGGTCCGGGCGACCACCGCCGGCAGGTCACGCAGGTCGGTCAGCCGGAGCGTCACCGGGAACGCACCGTCCCGCGGCGCGTGCACGCCGACTACGGCAGGTCCGTGCGGCAGACGCACGGTGGACCGGTACACCCCGTCGACGTACTCCTCCACGCCCGGCACCGCGGTCGCGACCAGGTGGCCCAGCAGGTTCGACGGGTCGAGCGGCTCGCGGTAGGCGAGCCGCAGCTGCAGCAGTCCCGGACGGGCGGGGCTCCGGCGGGAGGTCGCGGCGCGCAGCTGGGTGGGGGTGAGCGCGTAGGTGGCACGGACGGCGTCGTTGAACGAGCGGACCGAGGCGTACCCGGCGGCGAACGCCACCTCGGTCATCGGCAGCGCCGTGGACTCCACCAGGGTGCGGGCCGTCTGGGCGCGGCGGGCGGCCGCGAGCGCGTGCGGACCGGCGCCGAGCTCACCCTGGAGCAGCCGCTCCAGCTGACGCGTGCTGTACCCGAGCGCAGCTGCCAGGGCCGGCACCCCGCCGCGGTCGACGATCCCGTCGTCGATGAGCCGCATGGCCCGCGCCACCGCGTCCGAGCGCACGTCCCATGCGGGGGACCCTGGGCTCGCGTCCGGCCGGCACCGCTTGCACGCCCGGAACCCGGCCCCCTGGGCGGCGGCAGCCGACGGGTAGAACCGCATCCGGTCGTCGCGCGGGGTGCGCGCCGGGCAGCTGGGCCGGCAGTAGATGCCGGTGGAGAGCACCGCCGTGAAGAACCAGCCGTCGAACCGAGGGTCGCGGCTGCGGACGGCCGCGAGGCAGGTCGCCTCGTCGGGCGCCCCGGGCCGGGGCGCGGTCGAGGTCGGCGCCGTTCTGGCGTCGAGGCGGGCGGGTGGTGCGGGCACCCGTCGATGGTGCCCTGCGGGGAGCGGGTGCGGCTAGCGGGAATGCGACATCGCGGTGCGGGGTGCGGTGGGTTGCACCGACGTCAGGAGGAGCGGTGGGAACGCCGGAACTCCAGTGCGGTCTGCTGCGCCTGGGTGTGCACGATGCGACGGAAGGACTCGTGCAGCACGCGCTCGCGCGGAGAGCCGGCGCGCTCCGTGAACGCGGCGAGCCACGCGCGCTTGGCGGCGTGGACGTCCTCGTCGGTCACCTGCACGCACAGGTCGTCATCAGTCTCGTCGCTGGTCACCGGCCTATAGTGCCCGGAAGGCGGGATCGCCGTGGTCGGCTTGTGGAGATCTCACCCGGTAACCACCCGAACGTGGGCGTGTCCCCGACGTGTCCGGGTGTGCGCGCAGTGCCGCCGGCATCGGGCATGCTGGTCCGGTGCTCGACGACTTCGACCGGGTGCTCGAGCGCGCCCGCACCGGAGCGGGGGCGTCCTTCACCCTCCTGTACGAAGATCTGGCGCGGCCGGTGGCGGCCTATGTGCGGTCGCAGGGAGTGCGGGACGTCGAGGACGTGACGAGCGAGGTCTTCCTCGCCGTGTTCACCGGGATCAGCGGGTTCGCCGGGGACCAGGCGCACTTCAGGTCGTGGGTGTTCACCATCGCCCACCGTCGGGTGATGGATCACTGGCGGCGCAGCGCGCGGACGGTGCCGCAGGTGCCCTACGAGCCCGCGGACGACGACCGTGCCGTGGGCAGCGCCGAGGCCGACGCCCTGGAGGTGCTGGGGGAGCAGGACGTGCTGGCGCTGCTGAGCCGGTTGACCGACGAGCAGCAGGAGGTGCTGGTGCTGCGAGTGATCGGTGACCTGACCGTGGAGCAGGTCGCCGAGGTGGTGGGGCGCACCGAGGGTGCCGTCAAGGCGCTGCAGCGGCGCGGCCTGGCGACCCTCCGCAAGATGCTCCAGGTGGAAACCGTGCCCCTATGACGACTTTCGGCGATAACCAGGACATGAGGTCGCAGGACGACGAGCTGCTGGCCGGGCGTGGTGCGCCCGGCGACGGCCCCTTGGTCGACCTCGTCTCCTCCTTGCGGACCATGGCGCAGGCCCCGGCACCGGCCCCCAGCGCGGCGCTGGCTGCACTCCTGGCGGACGGGCTCCCCGCGAAGGTCGTCGCCGCCCCGTTCCTGGTGGTCCTGGGGCGGGCCCTCCGCAAGCGCGCCACCTCGGCCGGCCGCTGGGTGGGCGGTCTGGGACTGGCAGGCAAGATCGTGCTCGGTGCGGGCGTGGCGATGGCAGGTGTCACCGGTGCGGCGACCATCCCGGCCGTCCCGGACGTGGTGCAGAACCCGGCGCACACCGTGCTCACGGACGTCGGCATGCTCTTCGGCGGTTCCCACTCACCCCGCGTCGCACCCGTCCCGACCTCCACGACGCCGAGCACCGGGCGGCGTGACGACCGTGCGACGACCTCTGCGGTCCCGGACGGTGCCACCGGGACGAGCGCCACGTCGGGCGACCAGACGTCGGAGGACGGCGCCCGCACCGGCGCGACGACGCCGAACCGTCCCGGCGGACGCCCGTCCGACGGGACCGTCCACGGTTCCGGCGCGGCGACGACCGGCCCGGGCACCACGTCCGCCCCCGGCCAGGACCCGTCGAGCGACCCGACCTCGTCGTCCGACCAGCCCAACGGGTCCGGTTCGCCGACGTCGAAGTCGGACCCCTCGCCGACCCGCTCCCCTCAGCCGTCGGGGTCCCCGCGGGTGGACGCGTCCTCGACGACGACGTCGTCGGACCGTTGAGAAGAACTTCGTCGTACCCCGTAACCCTGCGGCTCGGACGGGCGATTGCGGGGGTGAGGGCGGCGCGAGTCGCCGGACAGATGCTGTGGTCCTCGACCGAGGCCCCGCGAACCGGAGGAAACACGTGAGCACTTCGACAGCTGCCGCCGTCCTGGCGAAGCTCGCCGGCCTGAGCGTCGCGGGCAAGGCCACCGTCGGCGTCGTCATCGCTGCGGGCGTGGTTGGCGTGGCCGCCAGCGCACCGGCGATCGCCGACCAGTTCACCGGCTCGACCACCCCGCCTCTGGCGGGCATCACCAGCTCCGCCGACCCGAGCGAGTCCTCAGAGGCCACCGAGACCGAGAAGCCCGAGGCCAGCGAGACCTCTCGCCCGCTCCCCACGGATCTGCCCTCCGCGGCGGCCTTCGGCCAGAGCGTGGCGGCCGACGCCCGCGACGGCGGCGTGGACGGGCAGCAGATCTCGCAGCGTGCGCACGAGCGCAACGACGTGCGCAAGGACGCGGCGACGCCGGAGCCCTCCGACACGCCCGAGGCGACCGACACGCCCGACGCGACCGACACGCCCGACGCCACCTCGACCGAGGCGCCCGCCGTGCACCCGGACCGCACGCTGCCCACCGCGGAGCCGACGACGGCCCGCCACTGAGCCGGGCGGCCCCTGCGGCCGCCCAACAGACGCCGCCCGGTGGACCCCCTGCCACCGGGCGGCGTTCTGCTGTCCCCGGGGCCGCTCCGGCGCGGCCCCGGGGATCATCAGGTCACAGGCCTCGGCCGGACGGGGAGACCAGGATCTTCACGGCCGTCTCGTTGTGGTGGATCAGGGTGTCGAACCCCTGGTCGATCAGGTGGTCCAGGCCGATCCGGCCGGTGATGAACGCGGACAGGTCGATCTTCCCCTGCTCCACCAGCGGGATCACGTCCTGGTGGGAGTTGACGTAGGCGATGGTGCCGCGAACGTCGAGCTCCTTGAGCACGATCTTCGTCATGTCGAACGTGCCCGGGTGCGCCCAGATCGCGATGACGACGAGCACGCCCTGCGGGGCCAGCGCGTCGACGAGCGTGTCGAGCGCGGGCTGGACCGAGGTGCACTCGAAGCCGACGGCGGCACCGGCACCACCGGTCAGCTCGCGCACGCGCGCGACGACGTCATCGGACCGGGGGTCCAGCACGTGCTCGGCGACGCCGGAGTCGACGGCCTTCTGCCGGCGCAGCGGGCTCGGCTCGCTGATGATCACGCTCACGCCGATCGCCTTGAGCACCGCGGAGGTCAGCAGCCCGATCGGCCCCGCCCCGACGACGAGCGCCGTGTCGCCGGCCTTCGCGCCGCTGCGCTCGACCGCGTGGTAGCCGACGGAGAGCGGCTCGATCAGCGCAGCCTGGTCGAGCGGGACGCTGTCGGCGATCTTGTGCACCCAGCGCCGCTTGACCGAGATCTTCTCGCCGAGACCGCCGCCGCGGCCGCCGAGGCCGATGAAGTTCATGTCCTTCGACAGGTGGTAGCTGCGGCTGTCCGGGCCCGTGTCGACGTCGTCCCGGACGATGTACGGCTCGACCACGACGTGGTCGCCCACCGCGAGGTCCGTGACGCCCGCACCGAGCTCGCGCACGACGCCGGACATCTCGTGACCGAGGGTGATCGGCGCGGACTCGCCGCTGATCGGGTGGGGGTGCCCGGCCGGCGGGACGAAGATCGGTCCCTCGACGTACTCGTGCAGGTCCGACCCGCAGATGCCGCACCACGCGACATCGATCCCGACCTCGCCCGGGCC
>DAIDJQ010000072.1 GCA_027451305.1 Cellulomonas sp. | reverse complement strand
GTGGTGCGTTCGGTGCGCGCTGCGGCGAACCGCGGGGGCGGCAGGTGGCGGTCGGAGGCGGGCTCCGGCTCGGGCGGCGTCGGCAGCGGACGGGCCTGCGCGTGCCGGCGGGCGGTCTCGTCCGTGACGGTCAGGCCCTCGCCCGTCGACGACGGGCGAGGGGCCGGCGAGGCCTCAGGCACGGCGGCCGGCTGCGGCGCGGCGGTCGGCTCAGGCACGGCGGCCGGCTCAGGCGTGGCGGTCGGCTCAGGCACGTCGGTCGACGAGGTCACGGGCTCGGCGGGCGTCGCCTCCTCGCCCGTCGGGGACGGCTCCGGCACCTCGGACGACGGAGGCACGGGGTCGGTCGGACCGGGGCTGTCCTGGGGGTCGCTGCTGCTCATTCGCGCGCATGCTCCTCGACTCGTCGTCGGCGCCCAGCGCGGGCGCGTCGAGGTTCACGCTATGTCCACGGACCCGTCGGCGCCCTCGCACGCCAGGGCGTGCCGTGGGACGGATGTGCTGGTGAGCGGGCGCGTCAGCGGACGGCGGCGACCTCGACGAGCCGGTCGTCGAGCGCGTCGTCAGCGACCGCGTGCGAGGAGGCGCCCGGCTTCGCCTCCGAGGCTGCCCCGCGCGGCCCGTGCACGCCGTAGGCGTACGACGCGCCCACCAGCAGCCCGCCGCCGACCAGGTTGCCGAGGCCGACCGCCACCAGGTTCCGCGCGAACTCGCCCACGGTCGCGTGCGGCAGGCCGCTGAACAGGCCGAAGGAGAACGTGGTCATGTTCGCCACCACGTGCTCGAACCCGGAGGTGATGAACACCATGACGCAGGCGAAGATCACGGCGATCTTCGCGCCCTCGTTCTCCAGCCGGCCGGCCATCCAGATCGCCAGGCAGACGAGCAGGTTGCACAGGATGCCGCGGACGAACAGCTGACCGGTGGTCTCGGCCGCCTTGTGCTCGATCATCGCGGCGATCGTCTTGCCGGCCGGGGTCGTCGGGGCCAGCACGCCGGAGAACCGCAGCAGCGCCGCGAACACCGCCGCCCCCACGAGGTTGCCGAGGAACACCGCCAGCAGCGTCAGCGCGGCCCGCCCCGGGCGCACCGCGCGGCGGAGCACCCCCTGGGTCAGGATCATCATCGCGGAGGTGGCCAGCTCGCCCCCGGCGATCACGACGATCGTCAGCGCCACGCCGAACACCAGACCCTGCACCAGCGGTGCCCACGGGGAGGCGGCCTGCACCAGCGGGCCGCCGGCGGTCACCATGATCAGCACCCCGATGCCGATGTAGGCACCTGCGAGCATGGTGCGCACCAGGAAGACTCCGGGGCGGTGGGTGAGGTCCACCTTGTGGTGGGCGGCGTCCGCCTCGAGGTCGACGGTCTGCGGGATGGTCAGCACCCGTCCAGGGTGACGGGTGCTCGGAGGCAAGTCCTGGGACGAATGGGCCGGTTGTGCGGTCTGGTCAGCCCCTATCTGCGGCGCGGGCTGCGTTCGCCACTGCGGCAGCCACCACCCGGGTGACCTCCGGGTTGAACACGCTCGGCACGATGTACGCGGGGTTCAGCTCCTCGTCGCGCACCACCGACGCCAGGGCTTGGGCCGCGGCCAGCAGCATGTGCTCGGTGACCTTGTGCGACTGCGCGTCGAGCAGCCCGCGGAACACCCCGGGGAACGCCAGCACGTTGTTGATCTGGTTGGCGAAGTCGGACCGGCCCGTGCCGACCACCGTCGCGTAACGGGCCGCGTCGTCGGGGTCGACCTCCGGACGGGGGTTGGCCAGCGCGAAGACGATCGAGTCGGCGGCCATGGTCGCCACGTCGGCGCCGGTGATCACGTCCGGCGCGCTGACGCCGACGAACACGTCGGCCCCCGCCATCGCGGCGCCCACCGTGCCGGTGACCCCGCGCGGGTTGGTGTGCTCGGCCGTCCAGCGCAGTGACTCCGGCAGCCCCGGCCGGTCGGGGTGCACCACGCCCTCGATGTCCGTGACGACGACGTCCCGTGCCCCCGCCGCGAGCAGCAGCTTCAGCACGGCGGTCCCGGCGGCACCGGCGCCGCACAGCACGATCCGGACGTCGCCGATCGTCTTGCCGACCACCTTGAGCGCGTTGGTCAGTGCGGCGACCACGACGATCGCCGTGCCGTGCTGGTCGTCGTGGAACACCGGGATGTCCAGGCGCTCGCGCAGCCGGCGCTCCACCTCGAAGCACCGAGGTGCGGAGATGTCCTCGAGGTTGATGCCGGCGAACACCGGTGCGATGGCGACGACGGTCTCGACGATCCGGTCCACGTCCGTGGTGTCCAGCGCGATCGGGAACGCGTCGATGTCCGCGAACCGCTTGAACAGCACCGCCTTGCCCTCCATCACCGGCAGCGCCGCGAGCGGGCCGATGTCACCGAGCCCGAGGACGGCGGTTCCGTCCGTGACGACGGCGATGGTGTTCCGCTTGATCGTCAGCCGTCGGGCGTCCTCCGGGTGGGCGGCGATCGCCTCGCAGATCCGCGCGACGCCGGGGGTGTAGGCCATCGACAGGTCGTCGCGGGTGCGCAGCGGCACCTTCGACTCGATCGACAGCTTGCCGCCCAGGTGCATCAGGAAGGTGCGGTCGGAGACGCGCTCGACGACGACGCCGCGCAGCCGCTGCAGCGCCTCGACGATGGCGGCGGCGTGCTCCTCGCCACGGGTGGCGCAGGTGACGTCGATGGTCATCTGGTCGTGCCCGGAGGACTGCACGTCGAGGGCGGTGACGATCCCCTCGGCCGTCTCGATCGCCGTCGTCAGCTCGCTGACGGCAGTCGGCCGGGCCTGCACCTGCAGGCGCGCGGTGATGGACGACGAGACGCTCGGGGCAGCCACCATGCCGCCATTGTCACGACCGACGGCCCGGACGCCGCCCGGCACGCCCGGGACACACCAACGACGGCGCCCCGGGGGGACGCCGTCGCGGTACCGAAGTGCGGGGGTGAACATTGCGTGCACCGATTCGGTCGCGACGGGACCAGCCCGGTCGACCTGCCCAGTAGGTGGGTACTCCTGCGCGTGGGTGCCCCCGCACATTCAGTTGTGGGGCATTTCGTACCCCTTGTCCGGGCGCCTGCCTACCCCTGCCTCCATCGGGCCAGGTCAGCGCACGGCGGGTGCCACATGCCGGGACGGCGGGTCAGCATGTGGACCGTCCCTCGACCTCGTCGGTCCGTGCGGCGGCGTCGTGCCGCGAGCGCCCACACCACCGCACCCGTCGCGACCACCAGCAGGACCGTGGCGGCGGCTCCGCGCGACCGCTTCGTGCTGAAGGCGCGCAACGACACGGGCCGGACGAATCGCAGGGCCTGCCAGCCGCGCTCGTCGGCCAGCCGCCGCAGCGCCCGGTCCGGGTTGACCACGGCCGCGTGGCCCACGACGGCGAGCATCGGCTCGTCCGTGATCGAGTCGGAGTACGCGTAGCTCGCCGTGAGGTCGTAGCCGCGGCGGCGTGCCAGGTCCTCGATCGCCGCCGCCTTGGCCGGGCCGTAGGCGTAGAAGTCGATCAGGCCCGTGTAGCGGCCGTCGGCCACGCGCATGCGCGACGCGATCACGCCGTCCGCGCCGAGCAGCCGGGCGATCGGCTCCACCAGCTCGCGCCCGGAGGCCGACACCACCACCACGTCCCGGCCGGCGCGGTGGTGCTCGTCGATCAGGACCACGGCCTCCGCGTAGACCGCCGGGTCGATGGACTCGTGCAGCGTGCGCTCGACGATGGCCGAGACCTGGTCGACGTCCCAGCCGGTGACCATGCGGGAGAGCTGGGCGCGCATCCGCTCGGTCTGCGCCTCGTCGGCGCCGCCCACCTGGTAGAGGAACTGCGCGTAGGCCGCGCGCAGCATGGCGCGGCGGGTCAGCAGGCCGCCGGCCAGGAAGGGCCGCGAGAAGGCTGTCGCCGACGAGGTGGCGATGATCGTCTTGTCGAGGTCGAAGAACGCGGCCGCGCGGTGCGGGGCGCCGGTCGGCTCGGGGGTCGGCCCGGGCTCGGGGGTCGGGTCGGGCTCGGCCCGGTCGTCCTCCACCACCGGCCTGCCTCCTTCCGCCGCGGAACGGCTGCCTTCCCTGCGCGCTCCCAGGCCCTGGTCATCGGAGCGTAACGGCGGCCCCCGACACCTGGGCGGTGGGTGCGCGGTCCGATCCGACCACAGCCCGGGACGGCGGTGCCGGGGCGCGGCGGCGGTGGTCCCGGCCGCTGCCGCCGCGGTCGCGCACGTCAGCCTGGGCAGTCGCGGAGGGGGTGGGCGATGTCACTGGTGCCGGGCGGGGGAGCGCGGCAGGACGCGGTGGGCGTGGAGGTGCCGAACGGGACCTCACGTCGCGCCGTGGTGCTGGGGGTGCTCGGTGCCCGCGGCGGGGCGGGAACGTCGACCCTGGCGGCGCTGACGGCGGCCCGGCTGGCGCGCCGGACCAGCACGGTCCTCGTCGACCTGGACCCGGTGGGCGGGGGCCTGGACGTCACCGCGGGGATCGAGGACGTGGACGGCGCCCGCTGGCCGGAGCTCGCGGGTGCCCGTGGCGACGTGCCCGGTCAGGACGTGCTCGCGCTGCTGCCGCGCTGGGGTGCGTGCGCGGTGCTGAGCGCCGACCGGGCCGACGGCTCGCCGGACCTGGACCCGGAGGTGGTGGCCGACGTGCTGCACGCGCTCGGCGGGGTGGTCGGCGCGCTCGTGCTCGACCTGCCGCGGGGCGGCGTGCTGGCGGGGGCGGGCCCGGACCGGCCGCGTGCGGGTGGAGCGGTCCCGCCGGGCGGCGCGGCGGCGGCGGGCACGCTGCTCCCGGCCTGCGACCTGGTGGCCGTCGTCGCGAGGCGTGACCTGCGCTCGGTCGCCGGTGCGCTCACAGTGCGGCCGCGGCTGGTCGCCGCCGGCGCGTCGGTGGGGCTCGTCGTCCCCGGTCGAGCTCCAGGCGGGCTGTCCGTCGCCGAGCTGGCTGCCGCCGTGGACCTCCCCGTGCTGTGGTCGGGCCCGGCGCGCGGGGCCGTCGCCCGCGGCGGCGAGCGGGGGCTGCTGCCGCGTCGCGGCGCGGCCTGGAGGGCGGCCCGGGTGGTCGCGTCCCAGCTCGAGGCGGCGATGGCGCAGGGGCCCGGGTGAGCGGGCGGCACGCCGGGCGGGGTGACCGGTGAGCACCGCCGAGGTCGACCGACCCCGGCGCGCGACGGGCCCGGCGGCACGGGCGGCGGGAGCGTCTGCCGGCATCGACCTGCGGTTGCTGGCGGAGGAGGTCCGCACGCGGCTGCAGGGGCGCGGCGCGGCGGGGGTCGGACCGGCCTCGGGCGGCGGTGCCGGGCACCGCGGTCTCGGGCCCTCGCCCGACGAGGACCTGCGCGAGGTCGTCGCACGCGCCGTCCAGGACAGCGGCGCGCTGCTCGGTCCGTCGGCCCTGGCCGCGACCGTGCGGGAGGTGCACGACCTGCTCTTCGGCGCCGGTCCGCTGCAGCCGTGGCTGGACGACCCGCTGGTCACGGACGTCCTGGTCAACGCCCCGGCCGACGTGTGGGCGGAGCGGGCGGGACGGCTCGTCCGCACGGAGCTGGACCTCGGCACCGCGGCGGAGGTCCGTGAGCTCGCAGTCCGGCTCGCGGCCGCCGGCGGGCAGCGCCTGGACGACGCGTCGCCCACCGTGGACGCGCGGCTGCCCGACGGCACCAGGCTGCACGCGCTGCTGCCGCCGCTGGCCGGCCCCTGCGCCGTGCTGAGCCTGCGCGTGGTGCGCCGCCACCCGTTCACGCTCGAGGAGCTGGTGAACCGCGGCACGCTGGCTGCCGGGGTGCTGCCCGTGCTGCGAGCACTCGTCGCGGCCCGGGCCAACGTGCTGCTGTCCGGACCCACCGGTTCCGGCAAGACGACCCTGCTCGCGGCCCTCCTCACGCTGGTGCCGCCGGACCAGCGGATCGTGGTGGTCGAGGAGTCCGGGGAGCTGCGGCCCGACCACCCGCACGTGGTGCACCTCGCCACGCGGCGGGCCAACGTCGACGGCGCGGGCGCGGTGGACCTCGCGCGGCTGGTGCGGGAGGCGCTCCGGATGCGTCCCGACCGCCTGGTGCTCGGTGAGGCTCGGGGCGCCGAGATCCGTGAGGTGCTCGCGGCGCTGAACACCGGCCACGAGGGTGGCTGCGCCACCCTGCACGCGAACACCGCCGCCGACGTCCCGGCCCGCCTCGAGGCGCTGGGCGCGCTCGCGGGGCTGTCGCGGGACGCCCTCGCGGCGCAGGCCTCGAGCGCCCTCGACGCCGTGCTGCACCTGCATCGTGCGGGCCCCGACCGGGCGCAGCGGCGGCTGCGTGAGGTCGGCGTGGTGCGGCGGGCGGACGACGGGACGCTGACCGTCGCCTGCGCGGTGCGGTGCCACGGTGACGGGACGGTGCGCCGCGGGCCCGGCTGGGACGAGCTCGCGGCGCGGTTGGAAGGTGCAGTGCCGTGATCGCCGTCGTGGGGATGCTCGTCGCCCTCGGCGTCACGGCGGCGGGTGGTTCGCGAGGCCGAGGGTGGCAGCAGCCCGGCGTTGGACGACGTCGGGGGAGGGCGGCGACCGGCGCGATGCGGGAGCGCCGGTGGACGGCGGTCCGACGGCCGCGGCCGGTCCCCGGCACGGAGGACCTGGGAGCCGTCGTGGTCGCCGTGGGTGCGCTCCTGCGCGCGGGGGCGCGCCCTGCCGAGGCGTGGGCGACGGTGCTGCGGCAGCCGGGCTGCACCGCAGTCCCGACGGTCGAGCAGCTGCTGGCCGCGGCGAGCTCGGTGGCGGCGCGGCGAGGTCGGTCGGCTGCGGGGGAACGCGCCCGGGCCGGGGCTGTCGTGGCGGCTGCCCGCGTCGCGCACGAGCTCGGCGCTCCGCTCGCCACGGTGCTCGACGAGATCGCCGCCGCGGTGGTCGCCGACGCCGAGGCCGAGGGGGACCTGCTGGCGGCGCTGTCCGGCCCGCGCGCCTCGGTGCGAGTGCTGCTCGGCCTGCCTGCGCTCGGCGTGCTCCTCGGTGCCGCGCTCGGCGCCGACCCCGTGGGAGTGCTGCTGGGTGGTGGTCTCGGGACGGCGTCCGGTGTCGCGGGGGTCGCGCTCGTAGCGGCCGGGTGGTGGTGGACGCGGGCGCTGATCGGCCGGGCGCGTCGTGCGACGGGTCCGCCGTGAGCGCCGTGGTCGTCGCCGTGATCTCGCTCGCCGCCGCCCCGTGGTGGCCGGCTCGGCGCTCCGCACGCGCGCTGGCGAGGGGGCGGGAGGCCGGCACCGCTCGGGTGCGCGCTCGGCTGCTGCGGCGGCCCCACGAGCGACGGACGTGCGGCGCCGACGAGCCCGACGCCGCTCTCGTGCTCGAGGTGCTCGCCGCGGCGCTCGGCGCGGGTGCACCGGTGCCACGCGCGCTGGCGACCGTCGGGGAGGCGTGGCCGGGCGCCGTCGGCGCGGCGCTGATCCGTGCGGCGGCTGCGCTGGCACTGGGTTCGTCCTGGTCGGCGGCCTGGGCGGGGTCGTCCGGCGCAGCCCGGGTCGTCGCGGACGCGCTCGAACCGTCTGCCGCCACCGGTGCCTCGCCCGTGCCGCTGCTCCGGTCGGCGGCGACAGCGGCACGTCGCCGCCGGCGCGCTGCGGGCAGGGCCGCCGCCGGCCGGGTCGGCGTCTGGCTGGTGCTGCCCCTCGGGCTGTGCTTCCTCCCGGCGTTCCTGCTGCTCGGCGTGGTGCCCGTGGTGCTCTCGATCGCCGGCCGGCTGCTCGGCTGACGTCCTCCGCGCCACCCGTCCACAACCCGCAGCCGCCGCGCGGTGCCGAACGGCAGCTCCCGGCGCGGGTCCGCCGTCGAGCCGGCGGCACGACGCTCGGCCTGCCGGTCGGTCGGCCGGCGCAGCGGACGGGGAGGCGCAGATGGACGCGAACGGGGCAGCCGCGGGTGAGCGGTCGGGCGTGGTCACGGGTGCGGGCACGGGTGCAGGCACCGGTGCCCGGAGGGGAACGGGTCTCGGGACGGATCGGGTGGGGCCTGCGGCGGACCCGGCCGCGCCGGCGGCCGCTCCGGGTTCCGGTCCGAAGGTTCCGACCGCAGGGCGGGCGGCCCTCGTCGGACGCACGGCGCGACGGGCGGCCCGGCTCTCGCGTCGGCTGGTGGACCGGCTGGGCTCCCGCGCTCGCGACGCCGGCATGGCCACCGCGGAGTAC
>DAIDJQ010000071.1 GCA_027451305.1 Cellulomonas sp. | reverse complement strand
CCACCTCCACAGCGTCCGAGGAATTGGCAGTCCTGACTCCGCGTTCCTCGGACGTTGTCCCGAAGGTGGGGCGCGAAGGTGGGGCGCGAAGGTGTCGCGCGACGGTGTCGAGAGGAAGCCGATGAGCAAGACGTCGATCGTCGTCGTGTCGTCCGGGGTGGGACAGCCCTCGTCGACCCGGCTGCTGGCCGACCGGATGGCACAAGCGGTCGTCGACGAGCTGGCGGCGCGCGGCCGCGACGCGCAGGTGCGTGCCGTCGAGGTGCGTGAGCTCGCGCACGACGTCGTCAACATGACGCTCACCGGCTTCGCGGCGCCGGCGTTGGCGGACGCCCAGCAGGCGCTCGCGGCCGCCGACGGCGTCATCGCCGTCACACCGGTGTTCACGGCCGGCCCCGCGGGGATCTTCAAGTCGTTCCTGGACGTGCTCGACACCGCTGCCCTCGCCGGCACCCCGGTGCTGCTCGGCGCGACCGGCGGCACGCCCCGGCACTCGCTGGTCCTCGAGTACGCGATCCGTCCCGTCTTCACGTACCTGCACGCCGACGTGGTTCCGACGAGCGTCTTCGCCGCCACCGACGACTGGGCGCAGGACGCGGACGACGTCCGCTCGCTGCCGGAGCGCATCCGGCGCGCCGCGGCCGAGCTGGCCGACCGCGTCGCCGCCAGGCCGGCGGCCCGCAGGGCCGGGCGCTACGACGCGGTGCCGAGCTTCGAGGACCTGCTCGGCAGCTGAGCCCGACTCGCACCGGGGCCGAGCGCGACACGGGCGACGAGGGGCGCAGCGGCGGACGAGGCCGAGTTCGGAAGGCAGGCGACGAGGGGCGCAGCGGCGGACGCCCGAGCCGGGCCACGGGCACAGCAGGTGAAGCGATGCGGCGCCCTATCAAGCCGCAGGCACAGCAGATGAAGAGACGGAGCGCCGCACCAGGCCGGGCATCTGCGGGTTCGGCCGCCAGGGCCGCGGGTCAGGCCGCGGGCATCCAGGCGGACGCCCGGCTCGACCGGTGCGCGACGGTGCGCGACGGGATCGTCGTGTCGGCCTCGACCACGGCGCGCGCTTCCACCACCGCTCCGGCGCCAACGCTGACGCGGCTGCCGAGGCGTGCTCCGGCGCCGACGACCGCGCCGCGGCCGACGTGCACGTGCGTGCCGAGCTGGGCACCGGCCTGCACCTTGGCACCGGGTTCCAGCCAGCAGTGCTCCCCGATCCGCACGTCTGCACCGACCTCGACACCGGGGTCGACCCAGGCCGAGGGGGCGACATAGGCAGACACGGCTACCTGGGCACCCGCCGCCACCAGGCCGTCACCGTTCTGGTGCCGCCGGTACCGGACGACGGTGCCGTCGTCATGCTCGAGGTCTTCGTATCGCTTCATGTTGACGATCCGAACGTGCGGCACTCCTGGGATGTTCCCCCGCACGGAGGCCCGCCCGCATCTCACAGCCGCGTCCCAGGACGGCGAGCGCCTCAGTACCGGTAGGCGCAGACCGTGACGGAGTAGCTGCCCGTCCCGCTGATCGACGAGGCCAAGGTGCTCGCGACGACGTAGCTGGACTGCTGGGGGGACAGCGCCGGCGTGAACGTGGTCGCCCAGCTGTTCTTTCCGGCTTGCACCCGACCGACCGTCGGGGTCACACGTGCGAACGCCGGAGACAGATCGAGGGGAACCGTCCACTGGAAGGGGAACGGTTGCGTCCCGTTGCCCGTCACGGTGGTCACCATGCACGCCGTGTCCGTGCTCCACTCCTTCCCCGTGGCCTGCGTCGTCTGGACCGTGTAGTAGCCGCCCGACGCCGACGCGGGGATCGCCGGCAAGGACCAGTTGCAGATGGTGTCGACCCGCGGCTGCCCAGCGGACACGAGCAACCACGACGCCGTCCCGCTGACCTCGAAGCGGTCATTGCCGACGTAGGTCAACGTGGCGCCCAGGTTGTCGCTGTAGCCGGACGTCTGGCCGTTCCACGGCGGAACCGCCAGGTTGAGGTCGAACGACCACGGGATCGGCGTCGCCGAGGTCGTGGACACGGTCACCGTGGCACACGCCACGGCCCCCGACGACGAGACAGAACCGGCCGACCATGTGGACGACACCGAGACGCCGGGACCGGCCAGGATCGGCGCGAACTGCCACGAGCCCGAGGAAGCCGACGTGGTGAAGAACGCCGGGTCGGTCCAGGCTGAGGACGTCGGCTGCGTCGCCCACCCGAGGGTCGACAGCAGAAGGACCAGAACCGCCGCGGCACCCGCTCGCGAGCGCGCCAGGGCACGCCCGGACCAGGGCCGCCGCCGGGCCGTGCGCGTCGCGCTCATCCGACCTGCTCCTCTCCCGCTCGTCCCTGGTGGGGTCGCCGCCGCGAACCCCACGCGTCAGGTCGCCGTCCCCGTCGCCAGCACCTGCAGCGCCGCGGCGCTGGTCTGGTTCGCGTGGGACTGGTCCCAGTCGGTCGGTGTGGTGATCGTGAGGTTGATGACCTGTGCGGCACCGGGCGCGAGGCTGAAGGACGCGACGTCCAGGGCGACCGTCGCGTTGGGCGCCGTCCCGACGAGCGGCTCGGCGAGGGCCGTGTCGCCGACGGTGACGGCCAGGTTCGCGGTGCCGTTGTTGAGGACGCGGATCTTCGTCGAGTAGACGTGCCCAGGAGTCATGCCGGAGAACGTCGTCGACGGCAGGATCACGGCCGCCGTGCCGGCGGTGTCGGCGGGAGTGCAGGTCCATGTCGGGGCCGTGCTCGTCGGGTTGCTCGTCACGCACGCCTGCAGGTCGAGGCTCGCCGAGCTCGCGGCCGCCTGGAAGTAGGCGCCGTCCGTCCACGCTGCGCTCGTCAGGCCGGCGCCGGCACCCAGCAGGACGCCGGCGGCGAGCAGGATCCGGACGACGGGCCGGCGCCGGGAGCTGCCGGCACGGCGGCCTTGCCGCGCGGTACGGGTGTTCACCATGTCATCTCCCTCGTGGTTCCCGTCGTCCGGCGCCTCACGGCGCCACCGCCGAACGCCGCTCGGCCATCTCGTCCCGGTCCCGCCGCCGTGCGACGACGACCAGCAGGCCACCCAGGCTGGCCAGCGCCACCGCGGTGAGCGCCAGGGCCATCGCCGGCACACCGGTCATGGCGAGCGCTCCACCGGTGTCGGCAAGCCACCCGTCGGCGCCCTCGGTGAGCGTGTAGCGGGCGTCGAGCGCCCGTGACTGCCCCGGCCGCAGGTCGGTCGCGACGAGACCCACCTGGACGCGGTAGTCCCCTTGCGCGACCGCCTGCCCCGTGACCGCGGACAGGAGGTCGAGGCACCCACCGCCGGCTGCGGGGCACAGCCGGACGGTCCACCGCACACCGTCAGTGCCGTCCTCGTGAACCGTGGCGGCCGCGATCGTGGCCGCCACGGGGACGCTCACCGGCCAGGACGTGCTGCGCGTCTCACCCGGGAGCAGGTTGTCGAACGACACCTGGACCGGCAGCGCAGAGGCCCGTGCGGTCCCGGCCGTGAGCACCACGCAGACCAGCGCCAGGACGGTCGCCGCGAGAAGGCTCGCGGCGGCACCTGCCCCGAGCCGCCCGGTCACGGCGTGGTCCGGGCGCCCGCGTCGGCCGGGACGGCGTGGGGCTCCTCTCCATGCTCGTCGCGCGACGTCGACGGCAGCAGGCTGAGCGACAGCAGGCAGACCAGCGTGATCCCGAGCGGCAGCGCGACCGAGCGACGGGTGATCGCCGTGACGACGTACCCGCCGTGCGGGATCCGCAGCGCCGGTTGCCACACGTGGTCGCCGACGAGGTACGTCCCGCCGTCCTGCACCTTGTTGGCGTCGCCCTTCATGTTCACCGCCCAGTGCCCCGTGCCCGCCGGCTGGATGTCGACGACGCGGTGCGAGACGAGGTCGTGGGTGATGTCGCTGTAGATCGAGGTCACCTGGCCCACCTGCACCTGCGACGTCGGGTGGCTGACGTCGATGAGCAGGTCACCGGTCATGATCCGCGGCTCCATGGAGCCGGAGATCACCACGAGCGGCTTGATGTACCCGAGCTGCGTGGC
>DAIDJQ010000070.1 GCA_027451305.1 Cellulomonas sp. | reverse complement strand
GACCCGGCGGGCTACGGCCAGCCGGGTCCGGCCCAACCGGCGTACGGCTACTCGCGGTTCGGCACGCCGCAGTACGGCGCCCCCCAGTACGGCGCCCCACCCGCGCGTTACGGCTACGGCTACGAGAGCGACAAGTCGTTCCTCGTCACGTGGCTGCTCGCGTGGTTCCTCGGCAGCCTCGGGGTCGACCGCTTCTACCTCGGGAAGATCGGCACCGGCGTCCTCAAGCTCCTCACGCTCGGCGGGTGCGGTGTCTGGTCGCTCATCGACGTGATCCTCGTGCTGGCCGGGAGCACCCGGGACACCAGCGGTCGCCCGCTTGCGGGGTACGAGCAGTACAAGAAGACGGCGTGGATCGTCACGGCCGTGCTGCTTGCCCTGAGCGTGGTCTCGGGCGTGGTCTCCGGCATCTTCGGCTCGCTCGGCGCGGGGATGCACCGGTACTGATCCCCGACGAGGGGCGGCCGGGGGCCGCACCTAGGATTCGCACCATGTCCCGCATCCTCTCGGCCGTCGCGTGGCCCTACGCGAACGGCCCTCGCCACATCGGTCACGTCGCCGGCTTCGGCGTCCCGTCGGACGTCTTCAGCCGGTACATGCGGATGGCGGGGCACCAGGTGCTCATGGTGTCGGGGACCGACGAGCACGGCACGCCGATCCTCGTCGAGGCGGAGAAGCAGGGGCTGACGCCGCAGCAGCTGGCGGACCGGTTCAACCGGATCATCGTCGAGGACCTGACGTCGCTCGGGCTCTCGTACGACCTGTTCACCCGCACCACCACGCGCAACCACTACGCGGTGGTGCAGGAGATGTTCCGTACCGTGCACCGCAACGGCTACATGATCGAGAGGACGACGCTCGGCGCCATCTCGCCCTCCACCGGGCGCACGCTGCCGGACCGCTACATCGAGGGCACGTGCCCCATCTGCGGCTACGACGGTGCCCGCGGCGACCAGTGCGACAACTGCGGCAACCAGCTCGACGCGATCGACCTGATCAACCCGCACAGCCGCATCAACGGCGAGAAGCCGCAGTTCGTCGAGTCCAGCCACTTCTTCCTCGACCTGCCGGCGTTCGTCGACGCGCTGGGCGACTGGCTGCGGACGCGCACCGAGTGGCGTCCCAACGTGCTGAAGTTCTCGCTCAACCTGCTCGACGACGTGCGTCCGCGCGCCATGACGCGGGACATCGACTGGGGCATCCCGGTCCCGCTGCCGGGCTGGGAGGAGAACCCCGGCAAGCGCCTGTACGTGTGGTTCGACGCGGTGATCGGCTACCTGTCGGCATCCATCGAGTGGGCGCGTCGCACCGGCGACCCGGAGTCGTGGCGCGGCTGGTGGACCGACCCGTCGGCGCAGTCGGCCTACTTCATGGGCAAGGACAACATCACCTTCCACTCGCAGATCTGGCCCGCCGAGCTGCTCGGCTACGCCGGCAAGGGCTCCCGCGGCGGCGAGCCCGGCCCCTACGGGGAGCTGAACCTGCCGACCGAGGTGGTGTCCAGCGAGTACCTCAACGTGGACGGGCAGCAGTTCTCCAGCTCGCGCGGCGTGGTGATCTACGTGCGCGACATGCTGTCCCGGTACCAGCCGGACGCGTTGCGCTACTACCTGTCGATCGCAGGCCCGGAGACGCAGGACGTCGACTTCACGTGGGCGGAGTTCAAGCGGCGCACCAACGATGAGCTCGTCGCGGGCTGGGGTAACCTGGTGAACCGCACGGCGAGCATGGTGAACAAGAGCTTCGGCGAGATCCCGACGCCGGGCGCGCGGCAGCCGGTGGACGACGCGCTGCTGGCGCAGACGTCCGAGGCGTTCGGCCGGATCGGCGACCTGGTCGCCGCACACCGCCACCGCGCGGCGCTCGGCGAGGCGATGCGGGTGGTGCAGGAGGCCAACCGCTACGTCTCCGAGACCGAGCCGTGGAAGCTCAAGACGGACCCGGACCGGCTCGCCACGGTCCTGCACACGACGACGCAGGCGATCACCGACCTGAACACCGTGCTCTCGCCGTTCCTCCCGTTCTCGGCGCAGCGCGTGCACGAGACGTTCGGCGGCACGGGGACCATCGCCCCGCAGCCGCGGATCGACGAGGTGACCGACCTGGACGACGAGTCGCGGCACTACCCGGTGATCACCGGGGACTACCGGCTCGGCGAGACCCTGGCCGCCTGGCGGTCGGTGCCAGTGGTCCCCGGGACCCCGGTGGCCAAGCCCGTCCCGGTGTTCACCAAGCTCGACGACTCCGTCGTCGAGGAGGAGATCGCCCGCGCCCAGGGTGCCTGATGGGCCGGTCCCGCAACCGGGAGCGCGGCTGGCCGCCGCCCCCCGAACCCCTGCCCGTCCCGGTGGTGGACAACCACACGCACCTGGAGTCGGTGCTGGAGGTGGCGGCCGACGGCTGGGACGCCCGCTCGACGCCCGAGGCGCAGGCGGCCTCGTCGTCGGAGCCGGCGACCCCCGTCGGGCACCGCCGACCGGACCTCGCCGCCCACCTGGACCGGGCCGCCGCGGTGGGGGTGACCCGGATGGTGCAGGTCGGCTGCGACCTGCACGCCGTGGCGTGGACGGACGCCGTGGTGCGCGCCGACACCCGGCTGCTCGGGGCCGTCGCGATCCATCCGAACGAGGCGGTGCTGCACGCCGGGGTGCGCGAGGTCGCCCCCGACGGCCTGGACCCGGACCCGCAGCCCCGGCACGAGGTCCCGCTGGACGAGGCGATCGCGGCGGTGGCCGCCGTCGCCCGGGACAACCCGCGCGTCCGCGCGCTCGGCGAGACCGGCCTGGACTTCTTCCGGGCGGGCCCGGCCGGCCGGGCCGTGCAGCGCGAGGCGTTCCGGGCGCACGTCGCCCTCGCCAAGGAGCTGGGCCTGGCGCTGCAGATCCACGACCGGGACGCCCACGACGAGGTGGTCGACGTGCTGCTGCGCGACGGCGCGCCGGAGCGGACGGTGTTCCACTGCTTCTCCGGCGACGCGGGACTGGCCAGGCTCGCGGTGGAGCACGGCTGGTTCTGCTCGTTCGCCGGGCCGGTGTCGTTCCCCGCGAACGAGGAGCTGCGGGCGGCAGCCCGTGAGGTGCCGACCAGCCTGATGCTGGCCGAGACGGATGCCCCTTATCTGACCGTCCAGCCGTTCCGCGGCCGGCCGAACGCGCCCTACCTGCTCCCGGGTACCGTGCGGGCGCTGGCGGCGGCCACCGGCCGGGACCTCGGTCCGTTGTGCGCCGGCCTGACGACAACGGCGGAGGCCGTGTACGGGCCCTGGTGAGCGGCCTGACTTCCGAATCGCGTCACGGATCGGTTACGGTCGGACGCGTGTCCAGGCTGTAGGGACGCTCCAGGTGAGCGCTCACGGTGCCGATGACACCCAGACGAAGCCGAACCACAGCACCGTGCCCGGCACGCGTGCGGCCCGGCCCGCCCGACGGAAGGACACCGTGTGAGCCACCCCGGCGAGGACCGCGCGACGACGCGCGGCACCGCCGGACGGTTGCCCCGACTCGCGGCGCAGGGACTGGTCCTGGCGCTGGTGGCGGGTGCGACGTCGGCGTTCGCCGTGCTGCACAAGCAGGTGACGGTGGACGTGGACGGGCACACCACGCAGGTGCAGGCCTTCGGTCGCACGGTGGCGGACATCCTCAGCGCGGACCACGTCGCGGTGGGGGACAAGGACCTCGTCGTGCCGGCGCTCGACGAGCCCGTGGCGCAGGGTACGCAGATCGTCGTCCGGCACAGCCACGAGCTGTCGCTCGAGATCGACGGGGAGCAGCAGACCGTGTGGACCACGGCGGTGACCGTCGGCGAGGCGGTCGACGCGCTCGGGCTGCACGACGGCGTGCGGCTGTCCGCGTCACGTTCGTCGATGCTCGGGCGCGAGCCGCTGCGGGTCTCCACCCAGAAGACCATCCACCTGGCGGTCGACGGTCAGGTGATCGACGGTGTCACCACCGCGGGCACCGTGCGGGACGCCCTGAAGGACATCGGCCTGGTGCTGAACGAGGGCGACCAGGTGTCCGTGCCGCTGGACGCGGACGCGGTCGACGGGCTGGTGGTGATGGTCACCCGTGCGGCCAGCACCGGCCAGACCGTCACGGAGGCGGTCCCGTTCGACGAGCAGGACGTGAACGACCCCACGCTCGTCACCGGCACCCGCAGGGTGATCACCCCGGGACGCGCCGGCGTGCGCACCACCACGTACCAGGAGGACGTCGTGGGCGGCGTGGTCATCTCCCGCACCCCGCTCGCGTCGGTGATCACCACCCAGCCCGTGACGCAGGTGGTCCGGGTGGGCACGGAGCAGCTGCCCAACCCGTCGGCGGTCGCCGTGGCGCCCGGCACGGCCCAGGCGATCGGTCAGCAGCTCGCCGCTGCCCGGGGCTGGGGCGCCGACCAGTTCGCCTGCCTCCTGCCGCTGTGGAACCGCGAGAGCCACTGGAGCGTGACGGCCCAGAACGGGGGCTCGGGCGCCTACGGGATCCCCCAGGCGCTGCCGGGCTCCAAGATGGCCAGCGCCGGTGCCGACTGGCAGACCAACCCCGCCACCCAGATCACGTGGGGGCTGGGATACATCGCCGCGCGGTACGGGACGCCTTGCGAGGCGTACTCCCACAGCCTCTCCCTCGGCTGGTACTGATCCGCCCGTGAGGTCCCCGGTCGACCTCGACGGCGGCCGGACGCGGCGCTGGAGCGCGCCTCCGGACCCTGTCGGGCAATCGTCCAGATGGGTGATCTGAGGCACATCTGCCCTTTTGGGGCTTGGCAGATCCGTCACGCTTCGGTTACGGTCGCGTGTCGCGCTTGCGAGACAGATCCCGATGTGCGGGGGTCCCGCAACGTGATGGACGGCCCCTCCGGGACCGTCCTGACGGCCGGATCGGAGTCCGGGACCGACGCAGGGCCCCGCGGGGCCCGCAGCAGTGCCCCGCCTCTCGGCGAGCCTGCCTGCACGTCGTCGGGCGCCTCCCCAGGCGCATCCCGCACCCGTGCCCGGGCACCTCGACGTCTGGAGCGACGTGCAGTTCTCGACCCTCACCCCCGGTCCGTCCGTGGACTCCCCGCTGCCCGCAGCCGACACCCAGGACCGGAGGTGGTGGCGTCGTGCACGCAGAGCGCCGCTGGTCGCAGCGACCGTCGGCCTCGTGGTCCTCGGCGGTGGTGGCACGGCCTACGCCGCGGCCCACAAGTCTGTGACCCTCGACGTGGACGGCAACGTCCAGCGCGTCTCGACGTTCGCAGGCTCCGTCCAGGGCCTCCTCGCCGCGCGGCACGTCACGGTCGGTGACCGGGACCTGGTCTCGGCGTCCGGTTCGTTGACCGACGGCGCGCAGGTGGTGGTACGGCACGCGCACCAGGTCACCGTCCTGGCGGACGGCACCCAGCAGATCGTGTGGACCACCGCGCTGACGGCCGACGAGGCGCTCGCGGACCTCGCGGTGCGAGGCAACGCGATCAGCCTGGTGGCCTCCCGGTCCGAGGTCGGTGGACGTCCCGAGCTCCCGCTCGACCTGACGCTGCACGGCCCGGCGGACGTGGTGGTGGACGGGACGACGCGACCGGTGCAGGACGCGAACCTCTCGGTGGGGGACGCGCTGACCCAGCTCGGCGTGACGCTGAACCCCCTCGACACCGTCGAGGTGACGCGGAGCGACGCCGGACGGGTGCAGGTGGTGGTGCACCGCGTGGTGGTGCAGGACGTCACGACGACCACGGCGGAGCCGTTCGCCTCGAGCACGGTGAACGACCCGTCCAGGTACGCAGGGCAGCGTGCCGTGACCACCGCCGGCGTGGCGGGCGTGCGGACGGTCGTCGACCAGGTGACCACCGTGGACGGCGTGGAGACCGCGCGCGAGAACATCTCCGACGACCTGACCACGGCCCCGGTGAACGAGGTCGTGTCGGTGGGCACCAAGGTCAAGGCGGTCGTCGTGGCGGCGCCGCAGCCTGCCACCGCACCCGCGGCCGCCAGCGCCGCCGCGGGCTCGCTGAACTGGACCGCGCTGGCCCAGTGCGAGTCGGGCGGCAGGGTCAACGCCGTGTCGTCGAACGGGCTCTACTACGGCCTCTACCAGTTCTCGCTGTCCACGTGGGCGGCCATGGGCGGCTCCGGCCTCCCGTCGCAGGCGTCCGCCGCCGAGCAGACCTCTCGGGCGCAGGCGCTGTACGACCGGTCCGGCCCCGGCCAGTGGCCGGTGTGCGGGAAGAACCTCTTCTCCTGACACCGGGCCCGGGCGTCCAGCCCGGTCCCGATCTGCTCGTGGTGCGGACACTGACCCGCAGCACGAGCACCCCGGCCGGCCCGAACCGGGTACGGCCGCGATCCGGCCACCGTCCTGCGCCCCGTGCGCGGGGCGGTGGCCGGCGCCACGTCCGGCCCCCGGCCCCCCGTTAGGCTCGCAGCCGTGCACACCGGCCCCCTGCTCGGACCCGCGGAGATCCGCGCGCTGGCCGACGAGGCCGGGATCCGGCCCACCAAGACGCTCGGGCAGAACTTCGTCCTCGACGGCGGCACGGTCCGCA
>DAIDJQ010000069.1 GCA_027451305.1 Cellulomonas sp. | reverse complement strand
CATCTGCTTCTTCTCTCGGGGTCTGCGGGTCGTCCGACGACGGGCGGGCTACTTGCGCCCGGCCTTCTTCTTGCCGGCGACGGTGCGCTTGGGGCCCTTGCGGGTGCGGGCGTTGGTCTTGGTGCGCTGACCACGCACCGGTAGGCCGCGGCGATGGCGCAGCCCCTGGTAGCAGCCGATCTCGACCTTGCGGCGGATGTCGGCGGCGACCTCGCGGCGCAGGTCACCCTCGAGCTTGTAGTTGCCCTCGAGGTAGTCGCGCAGCGCGACGAGCTCTGCGTCCCCGAGGTCCTTGACGCGGACGTCCGGGCTGATCCCGGTCGCCTTCAGGGTCTCGGTCGCACGCGTGCGGCCGACCCCGTAGATGTAGGTGAGCGCAACCTCGAGCCGCTTCTCGCGGGGGAGGTCGACGCCGATGAGACGTGCCATGTGCCTGGTGGCTCCTGCAACTTCGTCGGAGGTCTGCCGCACCGTCCTCCCGCAGGCCTGCGGGCCCCGGCCTCCGAGCCGGGGGTGTCACCGGAGCTCGTCGTCTGCACGACGGCGTCCGGTGCGGCGGTGCGCTGATCGGGTCCCGTCACCGGGCCCCGGGGTGCTGCTGGTGGCTGCTCAGCCCTGGCGCTGCTTGTGGCGCTGGTTCTCGCAGATCACCATGACGCGACCGTGCCGGCGGATCACCTTGCACTTGTCGCAGATCTTCTTGACGCTCGGCTTGACCTTCATGGTTCCCTCCGCCGCCGGGCACCCTCGCGGGCGAGACGGCGTGGTCGAGTGGTGATTACTTGTAGCGGTAGACGATGCGCCCGCGGGACAGGTCGTACGGGCTCAGCTCCACCACGACCCGGTCCTCGGGGAGGATCCGGATGTAGTGCTGACGCATCTTGCCCGAGATGTGGGCGAGGACCTTGTGCCCGTTGCTGAGCTCCACGCGGAACATCGCGTTCGGCAGAGCCTCGACCACCGAGCCCTCGATCTCGATGACACCGTCCTTCTTTGCCATGTCCTCCGCTGCCTGTCGGTCCGTTCGTGTCGACCCACGACACGCGATCCGCCAGGGCTCTCGCCCGGACGACTCGTGCCATCGTGGAGGGTGATGCCGGTCCACTCCCCGCGCACTGCACGAGGACGAGGCCTTGCCGACCCACGCCAGAGCGCGGGCTGACGCACACCCAACGGGCAATCATACGCCATGACGACGAGCCCTCCGACGTCCGACCGTTCAGACGCCGAACGCCTCGGGTGCGACGGGCGCACCGAGCGCCGTCAACGCCGCCGCTCCCCCGTCCCGCGCCGTCAGCACCCACAGCCCGCCCTCGAGCAAGGCCACGGTGTGCTCCCAGTGGGCGGCCCGCGACCCGTCGTCGGTCACCACCGTCCAGCCGTCCGCCAGCTCATGGGTGTCCCCCGCACCGCGGGCCAGCATCGGCTCGACGGCGAGCACCATGCCGGGGACCAGCCTCGGACCACGCGGGCGCAGCCGGTAGTTCGGCACGTCCGGCGGCTCGTGCATGGCGGTGCCGATCCCGTGACCCACGTAGTCCTGCACCAGGCCGTAGCGCACCGGCCCGGCCGCCACCAGGTCCTCGACCGCCTCGCCGACCACGGCGACCCGGTCCCCGCCGGCCAACGATGCGATCCCCGCCCACATGGCCGCCTCGGTCGCCGCGACCAGCGCCTCGTCGGCGGGGTCCCCGGCGCCGACGACCGCGCTGAACGCACTGTCCCCGTGCCAGCCGTCCACGATGGCACCGCAGTCCACCGAGACGAGATCCCCTGGACGCAGCCGACGTCCGCCGGGGATGCCGTGGACCACCTCGTCGTTCACGGAGACGCAGATCGTCGCGGGGTAGCCCTCGTAACCGAGGAACGACGGCGTCGCCCCGGCCGAGGCGATCGTCCCGGCCGCCACGGCATCGAGGTCCGCCGTGCTCACACCCGGCGCCAGCGCTGCGCGGACCGCATCGAGCGCGTCCGCCACCACCAGGCCGGCGCGCCGCATGGTGCGCACCTGGTCGAGCGACTTCAGCGCGATCCGATCCCGGCCGAGCACCGGCGTCAGCGCTGCAAGGCGGGCTCGACCGCGGCCAGCAGACGGGCCGTGACCTCGTCGATCTCGCCGAGCCCGTCCACGCGCACGAGCAGCCCCCGCTCGGCGTACACGCCCGCCAGCGGGGCGGTCTGCTCCGCGTAGACGTCGAGCCGGTGCCGGATCACGTCCTCCGTGTCGTCGGCGCGACCCTCGATCTGCGCACGCTTGAGCAGCCGGTCGACGACCACGTCGGGGGCGGCGGTGATCTCGACGACCACGTCGAGCGTCAGGCCGGCATCGGCGAGGAACGTGTCCAGCGCGGCCACCTGGGCCAGGTTGCGGGGGTACCCGTCGAGCAGGAACCCGTCGCGGGCGTCGGGCTCACCGAGACGGCCGCGGACGAGCTCGTCGGTCAGCGAGTCGGGGACCAGCGCGCCCACCGAGGTGTACTCGACCACCCGGCGGCCGAGCTCCGTGCCGCCCTTGATGTTGCTCCGGAAGATGTCTCCGGTGGAGATGGCCGGTACACCCAACCGCTCGCAGATGCGGACGGCCTGCGTGCCCTTGCCCGCACCCGGGGGGCCGAAGAGCACCAGGCGCACGCTCATTCCGTGGCCCCCGAACGATCGGGAGCGCATCGATCGATGTCGCAGGACGAGATCACCGCAAGAACCCTTCGTAGTGCCGCTGCTGGAGCTGGGACTCGATCTGCTTGACGGTCTCCAGGCCGACGCCGACGATGATCAGGATCGACGACCCGCCGAACGGGATGTTGTTGCCCACCTTCAGCAGCGCAAAGGCGACAGTCGGCACCAGCGCGACGAAGGCCAGGTAGAGCGACCCGGGTGCGGTGATGCGGGTGATGACGTAGTCGAGGTACTCCGCCGTCGGACGGCCCGCGCGGATGCCGGGGATGAACCCGCCGTACTTCTTCATGTTGTCTGCGACCTCGTCCGGGTTGAACGTGATCGCCGTGTAGAAGTAGCAGAAGAAGATGATCAGCACCGTGTAGACGACCATGTGCAGCGGTGCGCTGGAGCTGGCCAGGTACTTGCCGATCCACCTCACCCAGCCGGTCGTCTGGTTGCCGAACTGGGCCAGCAGAACCGGCACCTGGAGCAGCGACGACGCGAAGATGATCGGGATGACGCCCGACATGTTGATCTTGATCGGGATGTACGTGCTCGAGCCGCCGTACATCCGCCGGCCGACCATCCGCTTGGCGTACTGCACCGGGATGCGCCGCTGGGACTGCTCGACGAAGACCACCAGTGCGATCACCACCACGATGATCCCGAGCACCACGATGAACTTGCCGACACCGCCGTTGCCACCGGCGACGGACCACATGTTCGACGGGAACCGCGCAGCGATCGACGTGAAGATCAGCAGCGACATGCCGTTGCCGACGCCGCGCTCCGTGATGAGCTCTCCGAGCCACATGATCAGGCCCGTACCGGCGGTCATCGTGATGACCATCACGAGCATGGTGACCCAGCTGGTGTTCGGGATGACGCTCTGGGTGCAGCCCTGGAAGAGGTTGCCGGAGCGAGCGACCGCGATGATCGTCGTCGACTGCAGGATCGCCAGGCCGATGGTGAGGTACCGGGTGTACTGGGTCAGCGCCGACTGGCCGGCCTGGCCCTCCTGGTACAAGTCCTCGAACTTGGGGATCACCACGCGGAGCAGCTGGATGATGATGCTCGCGGTGATGTACGGCATGATCCCGAGCGAGAACACCGACAGCTGCAGCAGCGCACCGCCGCTGAAGAGGTTGACGATGCCGAGAAGGTCGTTGCTCGAGGTCTGCTTGATGCAGGCCTGGACGTTGGGGTACGACACCCCGGGCGTCGGGAGGAACGACCCGAGCCGGAACACCACCACGATCGCGATGGTGAAAAGCAGCTTGCGCCGCAGGTCGGGCGTACGGAACGCCCGCACGAATGCGCTGAGCACCTGTCCTCCTGGCACCGCCCGTCGGCGGCATCTCGTCCGGCCGGAACATTCCGACCGGGCCGCCTGCGACGCGTCGCAGGCACCCGCCGAACCCTAACGGATACGCCGGGAGTACCGGAACGGGGCCGGCGAGCGAGGGTCTCGCCCACCGGCCCCGTCGGGGTCGATCAGTCCTGCGCGACGCTCCCGCCGGCGGCCACGATCTTGTCCTTGGCCGACGCCGACAGGGCGTCCACGGCCACGGAGACCTTGACCGTCAGCTCGCCGTCACCGAGCACCTTGACCGGGCGGCCCTTGCGGACCGCACCCTTGGCCACCAGGTCCGCGACGGTCACGTCGCCGCCGTCCGGGTAGAGCTCCGAGAGACGGTCGAGGTTGACCACCTGGTACTCCACGCGGAACGGGTTGGTGAACCCGCGCAGCTTCGGAAGCCGCATGTGCATCGGCATCTGGCCGCCCTCGAACCGCTCGGGCACCTGGTACCGGGCCTTGGTGCCCTTGGTGCCGCGACCGGCGGACTTGCCCTTCGACGCCTCGCCTCGACCCACGCGGGTCTTGGCCGTCTTGGCGCCGGGAGCGGGCCGCAGGTGGTGCAGGCGCAGCGTGCCTCCGGCACCGACGACCGCAGCGGCTTCGGCCGCCTCCTTCGCAGCCTCGGACACCGCGGTGCCGGCCTTGGCGGCAGCAGCCTTGGGGGCCTTCTCCGTCTTGGCGGCCGTCGGCTTCTCGGCAGCGACCTTGTCGGCCGCGGCCTTCGTCGCCGACTTCGCCGGAGCGGCCTTAGCCGTCGCGGCCTTCTTCGCCGGGGTCTTCGCCTCGACGGTCTCGTCAGCCTTCTTCTCGTCGGCCATGGTCACTCGACCTCCTCGACCGCGACGAGATGCGTCACCGTGCGGACCATGCCGCGGATCTCGGGACGGTCTTCCTTGACGACCACGTCACCGATCCGCTTCAGGCCGAGGGTGCGCAGCGTGTCGCGCTGGTTCTGCTTGCCGCCGATGGCGGACCTGGTCTGGGTCACCTTGAGTCGTGCCATCACGCACCCACCTTCGCCGCCGAGGCGGCGGCACGGCCCGCGGCCTGCGCCCGCAGCAGCGGGGCCGGCACGACGTGCTCGAGCGGCAGCCCGCGGCGGGCTGCCACGGCTGCGGGCTCCTCGAGGCCGCGCAGAGCTGCGACCGTCGCGTGCACGATGTTGATGGAGTTGGACGACCCGAGCGACTTGCTGAGCACGTCGTGGATGCCGGCGCACTCGAGCACCGCGCGCACCGGCCCACCGGCGATCACACCGGTACCCGGAGAGGCGGGGCGCAGGAAGACGACACCGGCGGCGGCCTCACCCTGGACGGGGTGCGGGATGGTGCCCTGGATGCGCGGGACGCGGAAGAAGTTCTTCTTCGCCTCCTCGACACCCTTGGCGATCGCCGCGGGCACCTCCTTGGCCTTGCCGTAGCCGACGCCGACGGTGCCGTCGCCGTCGCCCACCACGACGAGCGCGGTGAAGCTGAACCGACGGCCACCCTTGACGACCTTGGCGACGCGGTTGATCGTCACGACGCGCTCGACGAACGCGCTCTTCTCAGCGGCGTCCTGGCGACGCCCGCCCTCACGACGACCACCGTCGCGGCGGTCGCCGCCGGTGCCCCCCTGGGCACCGGTGTTGCTGCGTGCAGGTGCAGCCATCAGTGGGTCCTCTTCTTCGTCTTGACGTGCGTCGTGGTCACAGCGCCAGGCCTCCCTCGCGGGCACCGTCGGCGACCGCGGCCACCCGGCCGTGGTACTTGTTGCCGCCGCGGTCGAAGACCACCGCGGCGATGCCCGCGGCCTTCGCGCGCTCGGCGACGAGCTCGCCGACCTTGCGGGCCTTGGCGGACTTGTCGCCCTCGGTGCCCCGCAGCTCGACCTCGAGGGTCGAGGCGGACGCGAGGGTCCGGCCCACGGCGTCGTCCACGACCTGGGCCGTGATGTGACGCGCGGATCGGGTGACGACGAGGCGCGGACGCGCGGCGGTGCCGACGACCTTCTTGCGCAGACGCAGGTGACGCCGCTGACGCGAGATCGCCTTGCCCTTGCCCTTGATGCTGATCGCCATGGCTTACTTCCCAGCCTTTCCGACCTTGCGCCGCACGACCTCGTCCGCGTACTTGACGCCCTTGCCCTTGTACGGCTCGGGCTTGCGGATCTTGCGGATGTTCGCGGCGACCTCGCCCACCTGCTGCTTGTCGATGCCCGTCACCGTGAACTTGGTGGGGGTCTCGACCGAGAAGGTGATGCCATCCGGGGGCTCGACCGTGACGGGGTGGCTGAAGCCGAGGGCGAACTCGAGGTTCGAACCCTTGGCCTGCACGCGGTACCCGGTGCCGACGATCTCGAGCTTCTTGCTGTAGCCGTCCGTCACACCGACGACCATGTTGGCCAGCAGCGTGCGGGTGAGGCCGTGCAGCGAGCGCGAGGCGCGCTCGTCGTCGGGCCGGGACACCACGAGGGCGCCGGCGTCGTCGCGCGCCACCTGGATGGGCGCGGCGACCGTGTGAACCAACGACCCCTTCGGGCCGTTGACGGTCACCACGGCGCCGTCGATGTCGACCTGGACGCCTGCCGGGACCGGGACGGGGATCCTGCCGATACGAGACATGGGCTTCTCCTCTCCGTCTCTCGGTTACCAGACGTAGGCGAGGACTTCCCCACCCACGCCCTTCTTGGCGGCCTGCTTGTCGGTCAGCAGCCCGGACGACGTGGACAGGATCGCCACGCCCAGGCCGCCGAGCACCTTCGGCAGGTTGGTCGACTTGGCGTACACGCGCAGGCCGGGCTTCGACACGCGCTTGACGCCGGCCAGCGCACGCTCGCGGTGCGGGCCGTACTTCAAGGTCACGACGAGGTTCTTGCCCACCTCGGCGTCCTCGACGATCCAACCGGCGATGTAGCCCTCCGCCTGCAGGATCTCCGCGATGTGCGACTTGAGCTTCGAGAACGGGATGGTCACCGAGTCGTGGTGCGCGGAGTTCGCGTTGCGCAGCCGCGTCAGGAAGTCGGCGATCGGGTCGGTCATGGTCATGGGGCGTCGCCCCTCTCTCGCCGGGGTATCCCGGTCCTGCTCACGCAGGACCGGGACCTACCGACGTCTGTCTCCTACAGGGTTCGTTACCAGCTGCTCTTGGTGACGCCGGGCAGCTCGCCGCGGTGCGCCATCTCGCGCACGCAGATCCGGCACAGGCCGAACTTGCGGTACACCGAGCGGGGGCGACCGCAGCGCTGGCAGCGGTTGTAGCCACGCACACCGAACTTCGGCGTGGCGTTCGCCTTGTTGACGAGGGCGGTCTTCGCCATGTCAGTTCTCCTTGAACGGGAAGCCGAGGGCCTTGAGGAACGCGCGTCCCTCGTCGTCCGTCGTGGCCGTGGTGACGACCGTGATGTCCATGCCCCGCACGCGGTCGATGTTGTCCTGGTCGATCTCGTGGAACACCGACTGCTCGGTCAGCCCGAAGGTGTAGTTCCCGTGGCCGTCGAACTGCTTGTCCGAGAGGCCGCGGAAGTCGCGGATGCGCGGCAGCGCAACCGACAGCAGGCGGTCCAGGAACTCCCAGGCCCGGTCGCCGCGCAGCGTCACGTGGGCGCCGATCGGCATGCCCTCGCGCAGCTTGAACTGCGCGATCGAGGTGCGGGACTTGGTGACCTGCGGCTTCTGGCCGGTGATCGCAGTGAGGTCGCGGACCGCGCCGTCGATGAGCTTGGAGTCCCTCGCGGCCTCCCCCACGCCCATGTTCACGACGACCTTCACCAGCCGTGCGACCTGGTTGACGTTCTCGTGGCCGAACTGCTTGAGCAGCGCGTCGCGGATCTCCGCGTTGTAGCGCGCCTTCAGCCGCGGCTGTGCCGGCGCGTCGATGCTGGTCTGCGTCATCAGATGTCCTTACCCGAGCGCTTGGCCACGCGGACGCGGACCGTACGGGTGCGACCGTCACGCTCGACCTGCTCGGTGCGGTAGCCCACCCGGGTGCCCTTCTTGGTCTCCGGGTCGACCAGCATCACGTTGCTGATGTGGATGGGAGCCTCGACGGTCTCGATGCCACCGGTCTGGGTCCCGCGCTGCGTCTGACCAGCCTTGACGTGCTTGGTCACCCGCTGCACACCCTCGACCACCACGCGCTGGGTCTCGACGAGGACCTCCAGCACACGGCCCTGCTGGCCCTTGTCCCGGCCCGAGATGACGACGACGAGGTCGCCCTTCTTGATCTTGGCCATGGTCAGAGCACCTCCGGCGCCAGCGAGATGATCTTCATGAACTTCTTGTCGCGCAGCTCGCGACCGACCGGACCGAAGATGCGGGTGCCGCGGGGCTCACCGTCGTTCTTCAGGATGACCGCGGCGTTCTCGTCGAACTTGATGTACGAGCCGTCGGGACGACGGCGCTCCTTGCGGGTACGCACGACGACCGCCTTGACGACGTCGCCCTTCTTCACGTTCCCGCCAGGGATCGCGTCCTTCACCGTGGCGACGATGACGTCACCGATGCCGGCGTAGCGGCGACCGGACCCGCCGAGCACACGGATGCACAAGATCTCCTTGGCACCCGTGTTGTCGGCGACGCGCAGCCGCGTCTCCTGCTGGATCATCTACCTGCTCCTGTCGTCTGGCGGGTTCTCGCCGCCCGGTCTCCCGGACGGACGAGCCTGGCCGAACGGATAGTTGCCGTGATGCACACGTCGCGGACCGCGGTCCACGCGTGGGCAACTGCCTGTCTGCTTACTTGGCCTTCTCGAGGACCTCGACCACACGCCACCGCTTGGTGGCCGACAGCGGACGGGTCTCCATGATGAGCACGAGGTCGCCGATTCCTGCCGAGCTGAGCTCGTCGTGCGCCTTGACCTTGCTCGTACGCCGCATGACCTTGCCGTAGAGCGGGTGCTTGACCCGGTCCTCGACCTCGACCACGACGGTCTTCTCCATCTTGTCGCTGACGACGTAGCCCCGGCGCGTCTTGCGGTACGCGCGG
>DAIDJQ010000068.1 GCA_027451305.1 Cellulomonas sp. | reverse complement strand
CCGCGAGGTCAGCACGCCGTCGCGGGTCGCGGCGGCCATCAGGACGCCTTGGTCTTCGTCTGCACGGGCGGGGCCGGCGCCGGGGCTGCCGCGACCGGAGCAGGCCCGGCCGCTGCGGGCGCCTTGGCACCGGACGGCCTGGTGGCAGCGCTCGAGCCTGCCGACGTCCGCGCGCCCGCAGCAGCCGCGGCGGCGGCCCGCCGGTCGAGCGTCGCCTGCAGGGCGACGATCTGGGCCTTGGCATCGGCCACCTCGGCCAGCGCGGCGCTCACCTGAGGGTCGGTCGTCGAGGTCGCGACCGGTGTCGGCGTCGAGGCCCGGACGGGCTCGGCCAGCGGGTCGTGCGACCCGGCCCAGGCCACCCCACCGCCGAACGCACCGGCGCTCAGCGGCACCAGCCCGAGGGCGGCCAGACGCCGGCCGTAGCGTCCACGGTCAGTCATCGGAGCCGACGGCCTCGTGGTCGCCGGAGTCCCGCTCGTGCTGGCCGTCGGAGGGCACGGTCGGAGCCGTGGCGCGCTCCGGCTGGCTCGACTGCTGGACGGGCTCCGGCGAGGCGGGCGACGGCTGCGAGCCCGGCGTGGCGTCGGGACCGGGGGCCGGCGCCGGCTCGTCGGCGACCGCCTGCTCCAGCGTCGCGACCTGCGCCTGCAGGTCGTGCGCCTCCTGGGTCAGTGCGTCGACCTGGGGGTCGCGGGTCGCCGAGCTCACGAGCGACGACGGCGCCGGGGCGGGGGCCGCGGCGTACGCGACGGTCAGCGCACCGGCTCCGACGAGCGCAACGCCCGTCGTGGCCGCCAGGACGGCGCGGGTTCTCCAGATCACGGTGGTCCTCCCTCGTCGCACGGCACCGCCTCGGCGCCGTCGCGGGACCACGCTCTCGCCCACCGGATGAGGCCCGGGGCAACCGACCGCTAAGGCTCGGTTAACGCGAGCGGCAGGACCAGGGCGAATCGGGCACCGCGCCCGCCGAGGCCGACCCCGACCTCGAGCTCACCTCCGGCGCGCTCGGCGGTGCGGCGCGCGACGTCGAGGCCGATGCCCGTGGAGCCGGTGCCCGAACGCCCGCGTTCGGTCAGGTGTCCGTCGGGCAGGCCCGGCCCCCCGTCGCTCACGGCGACCGTGACGACCCCGGGCCCGCGGTGCACGCCCAGCGCGAGCGCCGTCCCTGCGGGCGTGTGCCGGAAGACGTTGTCCACCAGGACGTCGAGCGCAGCGCCCAGCTCAGCCGCCCCGAGCGCGACCGGCGCCTCGGCCGGTGGGACGTCGACCGTCAGGCCGCGGCGCTGGTCCACCGCCAGCACCGCCCAGAACCGACCGCGCGCCCGGACCACGTCACCCGCGTCGCACCTCGCCGGGGTGCGACGGTCGTGCGTGCGCGCTGCGTGGATGACGGTGTCCACGGCCAGGACCAACCCGTCCACGTGCGCACCCATCCGCTCGCGCTCGCCGTCGTCGGCCAGCATGTCGACGTCCAGGCGCAGCGCCGTGATCGGCGTGCGCAGCCGGTGCGAGAGGTCCGCGACGAGCTCGCGCTCGTCCGCGATCAGGTCGGCGACCCGGTCGCCGAGCCCGTTGAGCACCGTGCCGACGGAGGCGACCTCGGGTGGGCCGGAGGGGACGACCCGAGCCGACAGGTCGCCCGAGCCGAGCTTCTCGGCGACACCGGCCAGGTCCCGCACGGAGCGCGACAGCCGGGCCGCGATCCGGTCGCCGGCGAACGCGGTCACACCGAGCAGCACGATGCCGACGAGTGCGAGCACGGCCCACGCCCGCGCGACCCCGGCCGTCAGCTGGGCGGCCGGGACGAAGGTTCGCACCACCGTCATGCCGTCCGCCCCGCCGACCGGCAGCAGCACCTCCGCCCCACCGTCGGACCGCGCCGTCAGCGCCCGCCCGAGGGAGGCGAGCTCGACCGACGAGCTGCGCGCCGCGGCCGCGCCGACCACCGTCCCGTCGGGGAGGAACACGGTGGTCCGACGGCCGCCGTCGTTGACCGTCAGCAGCGCGGCCTGCAGCCGGGCCGGGTCGTCGGCGACGACTCCGGCGAACATCGCCACCTGCTGCGCGTCCTGACGCGCGGCAGCGAGAGCCCGCTCGGAGGCGAGCGAACGGGCGAGCAACCCGAGCGGGACGAGGAACGCGACCAGCACCACGGACGTCATCGCCAGCCCGTAACGGACGAGCAGGGCCCTCATGGCGGAGGCACGAGCTTGACGCCCACACCGCGCACGCGGTGCAGGTACACCGGGTCGTCGGCCGTCTCCCCGAGCTTGCGCCGCAGCCAGTGCAGGTGGACGTCGACCGTCTTGTCCGCTCCGCCGTACGGCTGGTTCCACACCTTGGCTAGCAGCTCCCGCTTGCCCACGACCTCGCCGGGCCGTTCGGCGAGGTAGAGCAGCAGGTCGAACTCCTTGGGGCTGAGCTCGAGCGGCTCGCCGTCGAGCGCGGCGGCCCTGGAACGCCCGTCCACGGTCAGCCCGCCGACCACCACCGGTCCCACCGCACGGCTGGCGTCCACCCGCCGCAGCACCGCGCGGATGCGGGCCTCGAGCTGGTCGGCGGCGAAGGGCTTGACCAGGTAGTCGTCGGCGCCGGCGTCGAGCACCGCGACGATGCCGGCACCGTCGTCCCGGGCGCTGATCACGATCACCGGCACATCGCTGACCGCCCGGATCATCGCGAGCAGGGAGGTGCCGTCCAGGTCCGGCAGGCCGAGGTCGAGCAGGACGACGTCCGGCCGGTGGTCGACCAGGCTGTGCAGCCCGTCGAGGGCGGTCGCCGAGCTCATCGTCGAGTGCGAGCGCGCCGACAGGGAGCGCAGCAACGCGGTCCGGATCGTCGCGTCGTCCTCGATCAGGAGCACGTTGGCCACACCCCGGGACGGTAGGCCATCGGCCGCGCCCGGAGGCGCCCGCCGCCACGTCGCGGTCGCACCTTGTGCTCGACTTAACGCAGTCTTGGCCTGATCGCGCGCGACGATGGGACGGTGCGACGGACCATGCCCCCGAACGGACGGACCGGCGTCGTCGCCGTGCTGTCGTGGGTGGTCGCCGTCGTCGTCACCGGCTCGATCGCGGGCCGCGCGGTCGCCGTCCTCGACGCGAGCTCTGCCCGCTCCGGCCTGCTGTCCCAGGCCGAGGTCGCCGGCGCGCTCGCGACGGCACGTGCTGCTGCGAGCGCCACCGCCGCACCGGCGTCGACCGCGGCACCGTCCGACCCAGGCCCGACGACCGGTCCGGCGGAGGGCCGTTCACCGACCGCACCCCCTCCGGTCCCCGCGTCGGGGCACCCGACGGTCCGGCCGACGACCGCCCCGCCGGCCACCGCGCAGGTGGTCCGGACCTGGACCGTCGCCGGCGGGACCGTGGCGACCTCGTGCCGGGGCGCGACGATCTCGTTGCTCTACGCCACGCCGCTGGACGGCTGGACCGTCGACATCGGCTCCGCGGGGCCCGACCAGGTGACGGTCGAGCTCAAGATGCCGGGCCAGGAGATGAAGGTCACGGCCGTCTGCGTCGGCGGCGTCCCGCAGGACACGGTCACCGGGCCGACCAGCGACGGCTCCCCCGACGGCGGCGCGGCGGACGACTGACCGCCGCACGCGCGCAGCGTCCGACCGCGGTCGGCGTCAGGTGACGAGCCGGTAGCCGACGCCCGGCTCCGTGAGCAGGTGGCGCGGGTGGGCCGGGTCGGCCTCCAGCTTGCGACGCAGCTGGGCGATGTAGACGCGCAGGTAGTGGGTCTGGCGGTCGAGGTTCGGGCCGCGCAGCTCGGTGAGGAGCTGGTGGTGGCCGACGACCTTGCCGGCGTTGAGCGCGAGCAGCTCGAGCATGTTCCACTCGGTCGGTGTGAGCCGCACCGGTCGCCCGTCGCGGATGACCTGCCGGTGTGCCACGTCGACCGTGAAGGTCGCCGTCTCGACGACGGGGGACGTGTCACCGGCGGGGGCGTGCCGGGTCGCGGCACGCAGGCGTGCCAGCAGCTCGTCCATGCTGAACGGCTTCGACACGTAGTCGTCGGCGCCGGCGTCGAGGGCCTCGACCTTGTCGTCGGAGGTCTGGCGCGCGGACAGCACGACGACGGGGACCGCGGACCACCCGCGCAGGCCGCGCAGCACGTCCATCCCGTCCAGGTCGGGCAGGCCCAGGTCCAGCACCAGCAGGTCGGGGTGCCAGCTCGCCGCGGCCTCCAGCGCCGAGGCGCCCGTGTGGGCCACCGCGACGTCGTACCGGTGCGCGCGCAGCGTGATCGCGAGGGCCCGTGCCAGGGCCGGTTCGTCCTCGACCACCAGGACGCGGTTCATGCGGGCCCGACCGGGAGCGTCAGCACCATCGTCAGACCTCCACCTGGGGTGTCCTCCGCGTCCAGCGTCCCACCGTTGGCCTCGACGAACCCTCGTGCGACGGCGAGGCCGAGCCCGAGACCATGGCCGTGCGGCGCGTCGCCGAGGCGCTGGAAGGCGGTGAACACGTCGGTCTTGTGCTCGTCCGGCACACCGGGTCCGCGGTCGACGACACGCAGCACCACGGCGCCGGGCAACGCCTCGCCCAGCACTCGCACGGGGCCGGTGCTGTAGTGCAGGGCGTTCTCGACGAGGTTGGCGACCGCTCGTTCGAGCAGCCCGGCGTCGGCGTCCACGAGCGGGAGGTCCTCCGGCACGTCGAGGTGCAGCCGGTCCCCCGCCAGCGGTGCGAGCGCCCGCGGGACCAGCTCGTCGAGCGCGACGGGCGCGCGCACGGGCGCGACGACCCCGGCGTCGAGCCGGCTCATGTCGAGCAGGTTGTCGATGAGGGCCTGCAGCCGGTCGGTGCTCTCGGCGACGTCCGCGAGCAGGGCCTGCTGGTCTTCGGGGCCGATCGCGGTGCCGCTGCCGGTCAGCGCGGTGATGCCGGCCTTGATCGCCGACAGCGGCGTGCGCAGGTCGTGCGAGACGGCGGCGAGCAAGGCGGTGCGCATGGCTCCGCGCTCGCGCTCGGCCTTGGCGGTACGGGCCTGGACGCGTAGCCGGTCGCGCTCCTGGGCCGCACCGATGTTCATCGCGACCGCCGTCACCACGCGCAGGTCCGGCGCTGACAGACCTCGCCCGCGCAGGGCGAGCGTCAGGCCGTCGGCGACGGGGACGACGGTGGTGGCATCCTCCGGCGAACGCGGCGGGCACGGCCCGACCGCGTGGACGGTGGTCCAGTCCCCCTCGTCCGGCTCGCGGGACAGCAGCGCCACGTCCGTGAGGGAGAAGGCCTCGCGCAGCTGGTCGAGCATCGCGGGGACGGCGTCCGCACCCCGCAGCACCGACCCGGCGACGGTGGTGAGCGTGTCGGCCTCGCCGCGGGCCTGGGCGGCCTGGACGGTGCGCCGGGCGGCCAGGTCGACGACCGCCGAGACCGCGACCGCGGTGGCGATCAGCACCACGACGGCGAGGGCGTTCGCCGGTTCTGTGATGGTGAACGTGCCGACGGGTGGCACGAACAGGAAGTTGCTGACCAGCCCGCTGACCACGGCGGCGCACAGGGCTGCACCCAGGCCGCCGACGAGCGCGACCCCCACGGTGAGGGCCAGGTACAGCATGAGGACGCTCGGCAGGCTGTCCAGGGACAGGGTGCGCAGCGCGACCCCGAGCAGCGCCGGACCGGCGAGCGCCAGCGCCCAGGCGGACAGGCGCCGGGCCCGGCTCAGACCCGTTCGCCGGGGAAGCTGGAGCCGTCCCCGCCCGGCTCGCTCGTGGGTGACGACGAGGACGTCGATGTCGCCGGCGCCGCGGATGACCCGCGGCAGGATGCCAGGAGTCAGCGCGGCGGCCGGCCCGTGCCGCCGCGTGGCGCCGAGCAGCAGCTGGCTGGCGTTGACCCCGCGGGCGAAGTCGAGCACGGCGGCGGCGACGTCGTCCCCGACGACCGTGTGCCAGGTGCCGCCGAGGGACTCGACGAACAGGCGGTGCCGCGCCAGCGCGTCGGGGCTCGCGCCGGCCAGCCCGTCCCCGCGGGTGACGTGCACCACGAGGAGCTCGCCGCCCGCGGGCCGGCTGGCGATCCGTACCCCGCGACGCACGAGGGTCTCGGTCTCCGGGCCGCCGGTGACCGCCACCACGAGGCGCTCGCGGGCCGGCCACAGGTCGGCGATCTCGTGCTGCTCGCGGTAGGCGGCGAGGGCGTCGTCGACCCGGTCGGCGGTCCACAGCAGGGCCAGCTCGCGCAGCGCGGTCAGGTTGCCGGCCCGGAAGTAGTGGGTCAGCGCCGCGTCGATCTTCTCCGGCGAGTACACGTTGCCGTGCGCCAGCCGGCGGCGCAGCGCCTCGGGGCTCATGTCGACCAGCTCGATCTGGTCGGCGCGGCGCACCACCTCGTCCGGCAGGGTCTCCTGCTGGTGCACACCGGTGATCGACTCGACGACGTCGTTCAGCGACTCCAGGTGCTGGATGTTCACCGTGGTGACGACGTCGATGCCCGCGTCGAGCACCTCCTGCACGTCCTGCCACCGTTTGGGGTTGCGGGACCCCGGGACGTTGGTGTGCGCGAGCTCGTCGATCAGGGCGACGGCCGGGTGCCGGGCGATCACCGCGTCGGTGTCCAGCTCGGTGAAGGTGGCGCCCCGGTACTCCACCGTGCGCCGGGGGATGATCTCCAGGCCCTCGAGCTGGTCGGCGGTCTGCGGGCGGCCGTGGGTCTCGACGAGCCCGACCACCACGTCGACGCCGCGCTCGTCGCGCCGTCGTGCCTCGTCGAGCATCGCGTAGGTCTTGCCCACGCCGGGCGCCGCGCCCAGGAAGACGCGCAGCGTGCCGCGCTTGCGTCCGTCGGAGGTCACGGCCCACCTTCCCGCAGGTCAGGCCACCGCGGCGAGCGCCGCGTTCAGCTCGAGCACGTTGACGTGCGGCGCGCCGAGGAATCCCAGCTCCCGGCCCTGCACATGGGCCTCGACCAGGGCGCGCACCACGGCGGGATCCAGCGAGCGGGCCCTGGCGACCCGGTCGACCTGCAGGCGCGCGTACTGCGGCGAGATGTCGGGGTCCAGCCCGGAGGCGGACGCGGTCACGGCGTCGGCGGGTACCTGGGCGACGTCGACGCCGTCCTGGGCGGCCACCTGCTCGCGGCGCCGGGTCACCGTGGCGAGCAGGCCGGGGTCGTTCGGGCCGAGGCCGGACCCGCCCGATGCCAGCGGGTCGTACCCGTCACCTGCCGCGGACGGCCGTGGCTGGAACCAGCCGTCGCCTGCGAGCTGCTGGCCGATCAGGCTCGAGCCGACCACCCGCCCGTCCACGGCGAGCAGCGACCCGTCGGCCTTCGCAGGAGCCAGACGGCCGATGCCGAACACCACCAGCGGGTAGGCCACCCCGAGGACGAGGGTGAGGACGGCCAGGACCCGCGCAGCGGCGAAGACCTGACGCAGGGTCGACGGCATGGCAGCACTCCAGTCCACGAGCCGGTCACATGCCGGGCAGCAGGGAGACGAGCAGGTCGATGAGCTTGATCCCGATGAACGGCACGACGATCCCGCCCAGGCCGTAGACCAGCAGGTTGCGGCGCAGCATCGCCGCCGCGCTCGAGGGGGTGTACCGGACCCCGCGCAGCGCCACCGGCACGAGGGCGATGATGACCAGCGCGTTGAAGATCACCGCGGAGAGCACCGCGGAGCGCGGAGAGCTCAGCCGCATCACGTTCAGCGCCTGCAGCTGCGGGTACAGCCCGGCGAACATCGCCGGGATGATCGCGAAGTACTTGGCCACGTCGTTGGCGATGGAGAACGTGGTCAGCGCCCCACGGGTGATCAGCAGCTGCTTGCCGATCGCGACGATCTCGATCAGCTTGGTCGGGTTGGAGTCCAGGTCGACCATGTTCCCGGCCTCCTTGGCGGCCGAGGTCCCGGTGTTCATCGCGACGCCGACGTCCGCCTGGGCCAGCGCCGGGGCGTCGTTGGTGCCGTCCCCGGTCATCGCGACCAGCCGGCCGCCGGCCTGCTCGGTGCGGATCAGCGCGAGCTTGTCCTCCGGTGTCGCCTCGGCCAGGAAGTCGTCCACCCCGGCCTCGGCCGCGATCGCACCGGCCGTCAGGGCGTTGTCCCCGGTGATCATCACGGTCCGGATGCCCATCGCGCGCAGCTCGTCGAACCGTTCGCGCATCCCGGCCTTGACCACGTCCTTCAGGTGCACCACCCCCAGCGCCCGTGCCGGGCCGGCGCCGACCAGCTCGGCGACCACCAGCGGGGTGCCGCCCGAACCGGCGATCGCGTCGACCGTCTGGCCGACGTCGCCGGTGGGGTGCCCGCCGTGCTCGCGCACCCAGGCCATGACGGCGCTGGCGGCGCCCTTGCGGATGGACCGCAGCCCGGCCGGGTCGTCCAGGTCGACCCCGCTCATCCGGGTCTGGGCGGTGAACGGCAGGAACGTCGCGTGCGTCAGCTGGCCCTCGGGCCGCTCCCGCAGCCCGTAGCTCGCCTTCGCCAGGACGACGATCGACCTGCCCTCGGGGGTCTCGTCCGCCAGGCTCGACAGCTGGGCGGCGTCGGCCAGGTGCGTCACCTCGACGTCGTCGGCGGGCACCAGCTCGACGGCCTGCCGGTTGCCGAGCGTGATCGTGCCGGTCTTGTCCAGCAGCAGCACGTCGACGTCGCCGGCGGCCTCCACGGCCCGGCCCGACAGCGCCATCACGTTGCGCTGCACGAGCCGGTCCATCCCCGCGATGCCGATCGCGGACAGCAGCGCCCCGATCGTGGTGGGGATCAGGCACACGAGCAACGCGACGAGCACGATGACGGACTGCGGCTGCCCGGAGTAGACGGCGAACGGCTGCAGCGTCACCACGGCCAGCAGGAAGATCAGCGTGAGCGAGGCCAGCAGCAGGTTCAGCGCGATCTCGTTCGGCGTCTTCTGCCGCGCCGAGCCCTCGACCAGGGCGATCATCCGGTCCAGGAACGTCTCGCCCGCCTTGGCGGTGATCCGCACCACGATCCGGTCCGACAGCACCCGGGTCCCACCGGTCACCGCGGACCGGTCGCCGCCGGACTCGCGGATCACCGGCGCGGACTCCCCCGTGACGGCGGACTCGTCCACCGCGGCGACCCCTTCGACCACGTCGCCGTCACCCGGGATGACCTCACCGGCCTCCACGACCACCCGGTCCCCGACGGCCAGCGCCGTGCCCGGCACCTCCTCCTCCCGGCCGTCCGCGAGCAGGCGACGGGCCGTGGTCTGCGTGCGGGCCCGCCGCAGCGAGGCGGCCTGCGCCTGGCCACGCCCCTCGGCGACGGCCTCGGCGAGGTTGGCGAAGACGACGGTGAGCCACAGCCAGACGGCGATCGCCCACGCGAAGCCGCTGGGGTGACGCACCGCGAGCACCGTGGCCAGCGCCGCACCCACCCAGACCACGAACATCACCGGCGAGCGCAGCTGGTGACGCGGGTCGAGCTTGCGCAGGGCCGCCGGCATCGACGAGACCAGCTGCCGGGGCTCGAAGAAGCCCGCCGCCGGGCGGACGCCCGGGGTCAACGAGGGGGTGGTGGCGGTCATGACAGGGCCTCGGCGAAGGGTGCGAGCGCGAGCGCGGGGAAGAACGTGAGCCCCGCGACGATGACGACGACGCCGGCCAGCAGCCCGACGAAGACCGGGGTGTGCGTCGGCAGCGTGCCGGCCCCGGCCGGCACCTGGCGCTGCCTCGCCAACGACCCCGCCAGGGCGAGCGTCAGCACGATCGGCACGAACCGGCCGAACAGCATCCCCAGCCCCAGCGCGGTGCTCTGGAACGGCGTCGCAGCGCCGAAGCCGCCGAACGCCGACCCGTTGTTGTTCACCACGGAGGCGTACGCGTACAAGATCTCGGACAACCCGTGCGGCCCCGAGCCGGACACCGCCGCCGCGCGCAAGGACGGGACGCCGGCCGTGACCGCGGCACCGACCAGCACGAGTGCCGGCATGGTGAGGATCGACAGCGCGACGAGGGTGACCTCGTTCCGGCCGATCTTCTTGCCCAGGTACTCCGGGGTGCGGCCCACCATCAGCCCTGCCAGGAACACGGCCAGCACGGCGATCATCAGCATCCCGTACAGGCCCGAGCCGACCCCGCCGGGCGAGACCTCCCCGAGCATCATGTTCATCAGCGCGACACCCCCGCCCAACGCGGTCGACGAGCCGTGCACCGCGTTCACCGACCCGGTCGACGTGGCCGTCGTGGAGGCGGCGAACAGCGCCGACGCAGCCGGCCCGAAGCGGACCTCCTTCCCCTCCATCGCCATCCCCACCAGCTGCGGGACTGCGCCCGCCGCGCGCAGCTCGGCCCAGGTGGCCGCACCGACCGCAGCCGCCCACAGCCCGCCCATCACCGACACGATCGCCAGTCCCTGCCGGCGATCACCGATCAGGGTGCCGAACGTGCGAGGCAGCGAGAAGGGGATCGCCAGCAGCAGGAAGATCTCGAACAGGTCCGTCCAGGCCGTGGGGTTCTCGAACGGGTGGGCGCTGTTGGCGTTGAAGTAGCCGCCGCCGTTGGTCCCCAGGTCCTTGATCGCCTCCTGGGACGCGACCGGACCGCCCAGCAGATGCTGCGAGCCGCCTGCGAGGGTGGTCACCGTGTGCACGCCGTCGAAGTTCTGGACCACACCGCCCAGGATCAGGACGAGTGCCGCCACGACCGACAACGGCAGCAGGATCCGGCCGCAGGAGCGCACCAGGTCCACCCAGAAGTTGCCGATCCGGTCGGTCCGGCTCCGGACGAAGCCGCGCACCAGCGCGACCGCGACCGCGAGCCCCACCGCTGCCGAGGCGAAGTTCTGCACCGCCAGCCCGGCCATCTGGACCAGCTGACCCATCACGGCCTCGCCGGAGTACCACTGCCAGTCGGTGTTGGTCACGAACGAGACGGCCGTGTTCCACGCACCCGCCGGGCCGACACCGGCCCGGCCGAGCGACAGGGGCAGGTGCGCCTGCGCGCGCTGGAACGCGTACAGCGCGAGCACGCTGACGAAGGAGAAGGCCAGCAGCGAGCGCGCGTAGACGCTCCACCGCTGGTCGGCGTCCGGGTCGATGCCGCACAGCCGGTACACGGCGCGCTCCACCCGTGAGTGCCGCGCGGCCGTCAGGACCCGGGCGATGTGGTCGCCGAGCGGCACGTGCACGGCCGCGAGGAGCGCCACCAGCAAGGCGATCTGCAGGATCGCCGCAACCGTCGCCGACATCAGAACCGGTCCGGGAAGAGCAGCGCGTACAACAGGTAGCCCGCGAGCGCGACCGCGATCACCAGGGCGGACCAGGACTCGAGGTTCACCGGCGCTCCAGCCCCCGCACGAGCAGCAGCAGGAGCGCGAAGCTGACGAGGGTCAGCGCCACGAACGCGACATCGGCCACGACGGCCCCACTTCGTCACGGCCCGGCGGACCGGGAGGCCGCGATGACCTCCGGCACCATTCCCCCACCGCTGCGCCTCGCCGCGCGCCGTCCTGACGGGATCCAGACGCCCGCGAGCGAAGTCAGGACAGGGCCCTGACGGCCGGGGCGGCCGCACAGGAGTCGAGAAGCCGGGGTCGCTCCGCCGGACGGCGAGCCTGGTTCGACCGGGTTCGACGGCTGCAGCACGCGGTCGCCGGACCGAGGCGTGCTGCCCCCCGGGCGTTCCGACCGAGCTGCAGCGTCGAGGCCGACCGCATCACGGCACTCCCGCTGAGGCGGGCGGCCGAGGACGGCGATGGGCAGGAGGGCGCGGCGGTCGGCTGCGTCAGGTGGCGGGCGTGGCCAGGTCGGCGGTCGCGGCGAGCGAGGCGAGGAGCGCCAGCCCGTCCGCGGCGGGGGTGCCGGGCGCGGCGCTGTAGGCGATGAGCAGCAGGCCGGGCTGCTGGATGACCTCCATCACGTCGTAGTCCAGCTCCAGGACACCGACGTCGGGGTGCCGCAGCCGTTTGACCCCGGTGCGGTGCAGCCGCACGTCGTGCGTGGCCCACAGGGACCGGAAGGCCTCCGAGCGGGTCGACAGCTCACCGACCAGGTCGGTCAGCGGCTTGTCGTACGGGTTGTGCCCGGCGGCGGCGTGCAGGGCCGCGACGCAGTCACGACCCACCCGCTCCCAGTCGGGGTAGAAGTCCCGGCCGGCGGCGTCGAGGAACGCGAACCGCGCCGTGTTCGGCGCGGTGCCGGTCGCCCGGGCGTACCGGAACACCGGGGCGTGCAGCGCCCGGCCCAGCGCATTGGCCGCGACGATGTCCATCCGGCTGTCGCGCACGTAGGCCGGCGAGGTGACCATCGAGTCCAGCACCCGGCGCAGCGAGGAGGGCACACCCGTCGGCTTGGTGGTGGGGCGCCGCTGGCGGGCGGGCCGGTTGGCGGCCTGGGCGAGGTTGCGCAGGTGCAGCTGCTCGGCCTCGTCCAGCCGCAGCGCCGCCGCGACCGCGTCCAGGACGGAGTCGGACGCGCCGGCGAGGTTGCCACGCTCGAGGCGGGCGTAGTACTCCGAGGACACCCCGGCCAGGACGGCGACCTCGTCCCGGCGCAGCCCGACCACCCGGCGACGCCCGGTGGCGGGCGGCAGCCCGACGTCGGTCGGGCTCAGCCGGGCCCGGCGCGAGGCCAGGAAGTCGCGAACCTCGTCACGGTGGTCCATGCCCCGACGGTACGAGTCCCGACCTCCGCCAGCCACAACCTGCCAGTACACCCATCACCAGAGCGTTCCTCCCGGGCGCCGCCGGTGGTGTCGTGGTTCCGCGAGGAGCCCGCCGCTACCGAGGTCGGGCCGTGGTGAGGAGGATCGGTCATGCGAGCGACGTTCTTGTACGGGGCCGGGGACATCCGCGTCGAGGAGGTCCCGGACCCGACCGTCCAGGAGCCCGGGGACGCGGTGCTGCGGGTGGTGCGCGCGTGCGTGTGCGGGTCGGACCTGCACCGCTGGCACGACTACGCCGGCGAGCCGCGTCCGATGGGCCACGAGCTGCTGGCGGTCGTGGAGCAGGTCGGTGCCGACGTGGCGACCGTGCGGCCGGGCGACTTCGTCATCTGCCCGTTCGGCATCCAGGACAACACCTGCGCGTACTGCCGGGAAGGGTTCCAGACGTCCTGCGTGCACGGGCACTTCTTCGGCACCGGCGGCGTCGGCGGCGCCCAGGCCGAGCTGGTCCGCATCCCGCAGGCCGACGGGACCCTGGTCAAGACCGGCACCGCGCTGCAGGACACCGACGAGGGCCTGCTGAACTCCCTGCTGACCCTCTCGGACGTGTACCTGACCGGCTACCACGCCGCGCACATGGGCCGGGTCGGCCCGGGCAAGACCGTGACGGTGATCGGCGACGGCGCCGTGGGCCTGTCCGCGGTGCTCGCCTCCAAGCAGCTGGGCGCCGAGCGGATCGTCCTGATGGGCCGGCATGCCGACCGCACCGCCCTCGGGGTCGAGCTCGGCGCCACCGACGTCGTCGCGGAGCGCGGCGAGGAGGGCGTGGCCAAGGTCCGCGACCTGACCGCCGGTGAGGGCACGCACGTGGTGATCGAGGCGGTGGGGCACATGCCGGCCTACCGGCAGGCGTTCGGCATCGCGCGGGTCGGCGGGGTCATCTCCCGCGTCGGGGTGCCGCAGTACGAGGACGCACCCGTCGGGTGGGGGTCGCTGTTCGCGAAGAACCTGACCCTGACCGGCGGACCGGCCCCGGTGCGCGCCTACATCGACGCCGCGCTCCCCCAGGTGCTCTCGGGCGCCATCAACCCCGGCCGGGTCTTCGACCGGACCGTCTCCCTGGACGGCGTGGCCGACGGCTACCGCGCCATGGACACCCGCGACGCGCTCAAGGTCGTCGTCCTGCCCT
>DAIDJQ010000067.1 GCA_027451305.1 Cellulomonas sp. | reverse complement strand
AGCGACGGCCCGCGGGGCATCCCGAAATCCCGGTCCAGCACGCGGCGGGCGGCGTGCCACCCGCTCATCCCGTGCACCCCCGGTCCGGGCGGTGCGGCCGCCGAGCACAGCCAGATCCCCCGTTCGCCGACGGCGTAGGGGTCCCAGGCGGCCCGAGGCCGCGCCAGCATCCAGGGCATCGACACCGGGCCCGCCGAGATGTCCCCGCCGACCAGGTTCGCGTCGTGCTCCGCCATCCGCGCGGCGGGCACGCACCGGCTCGCGACCACGACGTCGCGGAAGCCGGGCGCGAACCTCTCCACCTGGGCGGTGACCGTCTCGGTGACGTCGACGGTCGACCCGACCGGCACGTGCGCGTACGCCCAGAAGGGCCGCAACCCGGCCGCCGTCACCCGGCTCGCGTCCACCACCGCCGGCTGGGCGGTCAGCACCACCGGCCGGTCGGCATGGCGTCCGGCCGCCACCTCCGCCTCCGCAGCCCGCACCTGCGCGTGCGTCCCGCCCAGGTGCACGGTGCCGGCCGCGCCGACCCCGTCGTGGGCCCAGGGCACAGGTCCCGACAGCACGAAGTCGACCTTCGCCGCGGCACCCGACGCCGGGTGCCAGGCCTCCAGCGCCCGGCGCACCCGGTCCGGCAGCCGGTCGCCGGCCACCTCGAGAAGGGCCCGCGGGCTGGTGTCGAACAGCACCGCCCGTGCGGTCGGCAGGTCCGTCCACCGACGCACCGGGACACCCGTCTGCACCCGGCCGCCGTGGGCGCGCAGGTCTGCCAGCAGCGCCTCACTGATCGCGCCGCTGCCCCCGCGCGGCAACGGCCACCCGCCGGCGTGCGCCAGGGCCGCGAGCAGCAGGGCGGTGCCCGCGCCGGCCAGCGACGGCAGGGACGCGATCGGGTGCGCGGCCACACCGGCGAGCAGGGCGGGAGCCAGCTCCTCGCGGAACCGCAGCGCGCCCGACGGCCGGGACTGCTCGAGCATCCGCCAGACGAAGGCTGCCGCCGCGCCGAGGTCGCGAGGCGGACGTCGGTGGTCGCCGAGCGCCACGTCGACCACCCCGAGGGCCCGCGCGGCCAGCGGCCCGACGAGCGAACGCCACGCGTCGCCGTCACGGCCGAGCCCGTCGCAGGTGCGGTCGAGGTCGGGGTAGGCCAGGGCGGCCCTGCCGCCGTCGAGCGGCTGCGCGTAGGCGACCTCCGGCTGGAGCAGCTCCACGCCGCGTGCCGGCAGGTCGAAGGCGCGCAGGAAGGGTGAGACCACGGCCAGCGGGTGCACGGCCGAGCAGACGTCGTGCACCACCCCCGGGGCGATGCCGAGGTCGAGGGTGCGGGCGCCGCCGCCCGCGACCGCCTGCTGCTCCAGCACCAGGACGTCCAGCCCGGCGCGGGCGAGCGTGACGGCCGCGGCAAGACCGTTCGGCCCCGAACCGACCACCACCGCGTCGAGCGCGCTCATGCGCCCACCGAACCACTCGGGACACCGGTCGGCACCCGTCGGCGGCGCGGTGGCCGCCGGCCGGCCCGCGCCGAGGGCGCGGAGCTGCTAGCCGAGCACCACCGTGATGCCCGTGCCGGCCTGCGTGGGCGAGTGGGTGACCGTGGTGATCCCCAGCGTGGACGCCGCGAGCGCGGCGGCCGGCTGCTGCGCGGCGGTGGCGTAGTAGACGACGCTCTGCTTCACGGTGGTGGTGCTGTTGCCCGCCGAGACGGAGGTGAACCCGGCGTTGGTCAGCTTCGTGGCGGCCTTGGCTGCGGCGCCCGCGACGCCCGAGGCGTTCAGCACCTTCACGGCGACCGTCTTGTCCACCGTGCCGCCCGACGCGGGCGGCGTGGTGGTGGTGGCCGACTGCGCGGGCGCCGATGCGGGGGCCGACGCCGTCGCACCGCCGGTGGCTGCCGCCGTCGCCGAGTCGGACGGCGCCTCCGTGACACCCGGCACAGCGAGGTTCGGCAGGCCGCCGTGGTTCGCCATCAAGGTCACGGCACCCCAGGCCAGCACGGGGACGACCACGATCACCGCCAGGAACGGCCACCATCGGCTCCAGGCCGATCGCGGCTCCCGATGGACGCCACGGGGGGCGCCGGGGTCCGGCGGGGCGTCGAACTCGTCGGCGGGGTACGGGTAGTCGGCCTTGCTCACGGCGAGAAGGCTAACGGCTCAGTCCGTGGGCCCCGTCGCGACTGGCTGTCAGGCGTCGACGCTGAGGCGACGGGCGGTACGGGCACGCTGCCGGGAGGAGCGCAGCCGACGCAGGCGCTTGACGAGCATCGGGTCGAAGGCGAGGGCTGCCGGGTCGTCGAGAAGGCCGTTCAGCACCTGGTAGTACCGCGTCGCCGACATGTCGAACAGCTCGCGGACGGCCTGCTCCTTGGCACCGGCGTACTTCCACCACTGGCGCTCGAAGGCGAGGATCTGCTGGTCCCGCTCGGACAGGCCGATGGCGTCCGAGGTCGGCTCCGACAGCTCCACCGTGACGGTGCGTACCGCGGCGACGTCCATGCCAGCTCCCCTCGTCGATCCCCGGCGCTCAGCCTACGGCCCGAACCACAGCGGTGTCATTCGCCTCGCGCCGCTCGCCCCTGGGTACCGTTCGGGGCGTGGCACCCGCGGCGCTGGACCAGCTGATCGACCCCGGATGGGCTGCCGCCCTCGCACCGGTGGAGCCGCAGATCCGGGCGGCCGGCGACTTCCTGCGAGCCGAGCTGGCCGCGGGCCGCACCTACCTGCCGGCGGGCGACGCGGTGCTGCGGGCGTTCACGCGTCCGCTCGAGGAGGTGCGCGTCCTCGTCGTCGGCCAGGACCCCTACCCCACCCCCGGGCACCCCATGGGCCTGTCCTTCTCCGTCCAGCCGGACGTGCGACCGCTGCCGCGCTCGCTCGACAACATCTTCCGGGAGCTGGTCGACGACCTGGGGGTGCCGAAACCCACCTGCGGCGACCTCAGCCCGTGGGCCGACCGCGGCGTGATGCTGCTGAACAGGGTGCTGACGGTGCGGGCCGGCGCGCCCGCCTCGCACCGCGGCAATGGCTGGGAGGCGGTGACCGACCGGGCGATCGCGGCACTCGTCGAGCGGGGCGGGCCGCTGGTCGCCGTGCTGTGGGGCCGCGACGCGCAGACCCTGGCACCGGCGCTCGGTGACGTCCCGGTCGTGCGCAGCGCCCACCCGAGCCCGTTGTCCGCGCACGGCGGGTTCTTCGGCTCGCGACCGTTCTCGCGGGTGAACGAGCTGCTGGCGGCACAGGGTGCGCACCCGATCGACTGGCGGCTGCCCTGACGCAGCGGCTCCGACGAGGCGCGCGAGCCTCGCGGGATGTGCAAGATGAGCGGGTGCACGACCACCTCCCCTCCTGGGGCCGCTACGTCGCGCTCGGCGACTCGTTCACCGAGGGTCTCTGGGACAGCCCGGCCGGTCCGGAGGCACCCCAGCGCGGCTGGGCCGACCTCCTGGCGTCCCGGCTGTCCGAGCGCCGGGTCGCGGCCGGCGCGCCCCCGCTCGAGTACGCGAACCTCGCCGTCCGGGGTCGCCTCCTCCGTCCGATCCTGCGCGAGCAGGTGCCCGTGGCGCTCGAGCTGCGCCCGGACCTCGTGAGCCTGGTCGGCGGCGGCAACGACCTGCTGCGTCCCACCGGGGACCCGGACCTGCTGGCCCGGGACCTGGAGTCGGCCGTGGTCCGGCTGCGGCAGGCGGGCATCGAGGTGCTCCTCGGCACCGGGTACGACACCCGGGAGAGCCCGTTGGTGCGGCGGATCCGGCCGCGCGTGGGCGTCTACAACACGCACATCTGGTCGATCGCCCGCCGGAACGGCGCGCACGTGGTGGACCTGTGGGGCATGCAGTCCCTGGCCGACTGGCGGATGTGGGCCGACGACCGCATCCACCTGACCACGGAGGGGCACGCCCGCGTGGCGCAGGCAGCGCTGGTGGCACTGGGCCTGCCGCCGGACCGTGACGACTGGGACGACCCGCTCGCCCCGCTCCCGCCGGTGCCCCGCCTGGACCAGGTG
>DAIDJQ010000066.1 GCA_027451305.1 Cellulomonas sp. | reverse complement strand
CCTCGCGATCCCCCCGGGCCTGCCTGAGCTGGATCGACCACGTCCCGGCGACCTGGTCCGGGTCGAGGTGACGCACGCGGCGCCCCACCACCTCGTCGCCGACGGCGCACTGACCGGCGGGCCGTTCGAGGTCCGGCGCACGAGGGCGGGCGATGCCTGGTCGGCCCGCAGCGGCGACGACGAGTCGCACTCCCACACGCACGGCGTGCCGGCCCCCGGGGGGCCGGTGCTCCTGGGCCTGCCGTCCCTCGTGCGCTGACAGCGCCCGCGGCCGACGGCGGCAGGGTTCGAGGCCGCGACCTGGCGGCGGTGTCGTGAGGTCGGCAGGGCCGTTCCGCCCGGGGTCTTTCGGCCCTGCTCGCGAGGCCGTGCGGCTGCTGTGATGGCGACGCAACGTCGCACCCAGCCGCAGGAGTCCCTATGCACTCCGTCCTCGCACTCCTTGCAGCGCAGCCGATCCTGCTGCTCTTCGTGCTCGTGGGGTTCGGCTCGGCGATCGGGCACCTGCGCATCCGGGGCGTCGGGCTCGGCGCAGCGGCGGTGCTGTTCCTGGCCATCGGGGTCAGCGCCTGGGGATCGGCCTCGGGCCTCGACATCCAGGTGCCGGAGACGCTGGGCACGCTGGGCCTGACGCTGTTCACCTTCAGCGTGGGGATCGTGTCCGGTGCGACGTTCTTCGGGTCGTTGCGCCGGGGACTCGGACCGATCCTGTCCATGGTCGGCGTCCTGGTGGTCGGCGCCCTGGCGGCGGTCGGTCTCGGTCGGCTGCTGGGCCTGGCACCGGCGGTGGTGGCCGGCGCGTGGGCAGGTGCGGTGACCAACACCCCCGCGCTGGCCGCGGCCCGCGAGGCGGCGGGGGACCTGACAGGACCCACGGTCGGCTACGCCGTCACCTACCTGTTCGGCGTCGTCGGCATGCTCGTCGCGGTGTCGTTCGCGCTGCGCAGCCGGGCGAGCGACACCGATACGCCCGCCGCCCTGGTCAGCCGGACCGTCCGGGTCGAGATCGACTCGGCACCCCGGCTGGCCGAGCTCGAGGAGCTCCACGGCGACCGCATCAAGTTCTCCCGTGTCCGGCACGGCGAGCAGTCGCCGATCCTCACCGCGGACGAGCACGACACCGTCCAGCTCGACGACCTGGTCACCGTCGTCGGCCCGGCGGACGACGTGGACGCGGTGACCCGAGAGCTGGGGCACACCTCGTCGCACCACCTGGAGGTGGACCGGGACTACCTCGACGTCCGGCGGATCACCGTCTCGAACGCCCGTGCCGCGGGTCGTACCGTCGCCGAGCTCGGCCTGGTCGCGCGGTTCGGCGCCACCGCGTCCCGGGTACGGCGTGGTGACGTCGACGTGCTCGCCACCGACGACTTCCTCCTCCAGCTCGGCGACCGGGTGCGCGTCATCGCCCCACGGGAGCGGATGACGGAGGTGTCGGCGTACTTCGGCGACTCGTCGCGGGGCCTGTCCGACATCACGCCCGTGGTGCTGGGCCTGGGCATGGCAGCCGGCATCGTGCTCGGGGTCGTCGCGTTCCCGGTCCCGGGTCGCGTGTTCTCCATCGGCTCGGCTGCCGGGACGCTGGTGCTCGGCCTCGTCCTGGGACGCGTCGGGCGGATCGGCCCGCTGGTGACGGCGATGCCGTACACGTCGGCCCAGGCGATCGGTGAGCTCGGCATGCTCGTGTTCCTCGCGCAGGCGGGGACCCGTGCCGGCTCGCAGATCAGCGGGGCGTTCTCGTCCGGAGAGTGGCTGCGCATCCTCCTTCTCGGCGTCGTCGTCACGGCCGCGGTCGGCGTCGGCCTCGTCGTCGTGATGCGTCGGGTCTTCCGCATCGGTGGCACCCGGCTGTCCGGGCTGATAGCAGGTGCGCAGACCCAGCCGGCGGTGCTCGCCTTCGCCAACGGTCGCACCGACAGCGACTCACGGGTCGCGCTCGGGTACGCGCTGGTGTACCCGGCGGCGATGATCGCGAAGATCCTGCTCGGTCAGGTGCTCGGCGGCCTCTGACCCGGGCCGGGCTCGCTGCCGGCGGCGTCAGTGGTCGGGGATGTCCGGCGGCTCGGAAGCAGCGTTGGGGTCGGGCAGCATGCCTTCGAGCGACGAGAACATCTGCACACCGGTGCCCAGCCCGCAGGCCACGAGCTGCGCGAGCTGCACGTCCGTCACCCCGGGCTCGAGGTCCGCGGACACCTCGCTGTACAGCGCGAGCTGCCCCTCCTCCTCGCGGAGGTACGCCTTGGGCCAGATCCGCTCGCGGTTCCAGTCGTTGACGGTGAGCGCGACCGCCGGTCGGGACTCCAGCGGCAGGCTGCGGTGCCAGCGACCCCGTACCTGGACGATCTCCTGGTGCTCGCCCAGGAGCAGGAACCAGAACCGGTTCCCGTCCCAGGTACCGGTGAGGTCGCCGTCCTCGTCCACCACGAACTTGTAGCCACGCCCGCGCAGGTAGTCGGCCACCCGGGCGCGGGTCAGCGGCGTGGGTGGTTCGTCGTCGGCCAGCCGGCCCTTGGTGGGGGTGGGCAGGCCGCCGAGCGCCCGCTGCAGCCAGCCGGGCCGGCTCACGGCGCCACTCCCGCCGGGTCCGGGTACCGCTCATCGAGGGAGTCGAAGAACATGCTGCCGGTGGACAGGCCGCAGAACAGCGTCTGCTGCAGCTGCGCGTCGGTGGCTCCGTGCTCCAGGTCCACCGCGACCTCGCTGATCACGTGCACCCGGCCGTTGTCCCGCACCCGGATGTACGCCTTGGGCCAGATCCGGTCGGCGTTCCACTCGTTGCACAGCTCGAGCACCTCCTCGAGGCGCTCGATGGCCACCTCGCGGTGCCACTGGCCGCGGATCTGGAGGATCTCCGCCTGCTCGCCGAACAGGAAGAAGTAGAAGAGCCGGCCCCGCCACAGCCCCCCCAGGTCCCCGTCGTTGTCGACGAAGTACGAGAAGCCGTTGTCGGACATCCAGGCCGCGATCCGCGCAGGCGTCACCGGGACCGGCAGCTCCTCGCCCGGCTCCGCGACCCCGAGCTCCCGCGCGAGCAGCGCAGCGACGTGGTCGTGCAGCTCGTCGTCGGAGAGCGGCGGCCCGGCCTCCGGTGCCGGCGCCCGACGACGACTCCGGCGGGCGACCCAGTCGCGCGCGCGGTCCGCGAAGAAGGCCATGCGTCGAGGGTACCCAGCACCGGGTACGGTCGACGCGTGCCGCCTGCCGCCGCCCCGGCCCTCGTGGTGGCCGTCGTCGGGCCGACCGCCACCGGCAAGTCGGACCTGGGCATCGCCCTGGCGCTCGCGCTGGGCGGCGAGGTGGTCAACACCGACGCGATGCAGCTGTACCGGGGCATGGACATCGGCACGGCCAAGGTGCCGCCCGGTGAGCGGCAGGGGGTGGCGCACCACCTGCTGGACGTGCTCGAACCGGTGCAGGACGCGTCGGTCGCGGACTACCAGGGCTGGGGCCGGGCGGCCCTTGCCGACCTGGCAGCCCGGGGCCGGCGCGCTGTCGCGGTGGGCGGCTCGGGCCTGTACGTGCGGGCCCTGCTCGACCACCTGGAGTTCCCCGGGACCGATCCTGCGATCCGGGCCGCGCTGGAGTCCAGGGTCGACGCCGAGGGCTCTCGCGCCCTGCATGACGAGCTCGCGCGGCTCGACCCCGCGGCGGCCGTGGCGATCGGCCCGCGCAACGCCCGTCGGGTGGTCCGTGCGCTGGAGGTGATCGCGGTGACCGGGCGGCCCTACTCCGCGACGCTGCCGCAGCACGACGACGAGGTGGCGTCCGTACGGATCGGGCTGGACTGCGACCGGCCCACCCTCGACGCGCGTGTCGCCGCGCGCGTCGAGCGGATGCGCGAGCAGGGCTTGCTCGACGAGGTGGACCGCCTGCTCGGCGTCGGGCTGGGCCGGACGGCGGCGCGAGCGGTGGGTTACGCGCAGCTGCTCGCCCTGCGGGCCGGCACGCTGTCCGAGGCGGAGGCGTGGGAGTCCACCGTGGCGGCGACCAGGCGGCTCGCCCGCAAGCAGATGGGCTGGTTCGGCCGGGACCCCAGGGTGCACTGGCTGGACGCGCAGGACCCCGACCTCGTCGAGCACGCGCTCGACCTCGTGGCGAGGGCCGACGCGGGGACGCTCGGACCGGCACCGGGGCGTCCCGACGGCCGCCGTAGTCTGGGCTCATGACGTCCGCCCCGGCAGGCACCGCAGCGCACGCCGCCGACGCGCACCTGCTCGTCGTCGGCAAGGGGCACGGCACGCGGAACGACTTCGTGCTCGTCGACGACCGTGACGGCGCCCTGGACCTGACGCCCGCCCTGGTCCGGGCGCTGTGCGACCGGCGCGCCGGCGTCGGCGGCGACGGGGTGATCCGGCTGGTCGCCTCCGAGCGGCTGCCGGAGGGCGTCCTGGCTCTCGCCGAGGACCCCCGTGCGGCGTGGTTCATGGACTACCGCAACGCCGACGGGTCGCTCGCGCAGATGTGCGGCAACGGCGTGCGCGTGCTGGCCGCGCTGGTGCGCCGGCTCGGGCTCTGGGAGCCCGCGGACGGTGAGCTGGTCCTCGGCACGCGCGCCGGCGTGCGCAGGGTCCGCGAGGTCCCCGTCCCGGCGGGCGTGCCCGACGCACGCTGGTACGCCGTGGACATGGGGGCGTGGTCCCTCCCCGGCGGAGCCGCCGCCGTCGAGGCCGGCGGAGACGCCTCGGTGTCCGTCGCGGGGCTGCCGGTGGTGCGCCCGGGGCTCAGCGTGGACATGGGCAACCCCCACACGGTGGTGGTCGTCGCGGACGCCGCGGAGCTCGAGACCGCAGACCTGACCCGGCAGCCCGCGGTGCAGCCGGTGCCGCCGGACGGCACCAACACCGAGCTGGTGCTGCCGCTCGGCGAGCGGACGCTCGACGACGGCACCACGCTCGGCGCCATCCGCATGCGGGTGTTCGAGCGCGGCGTCGGCGAGACGGCCTCCTGCGGGACGGGCGCCTGCGCGGCGGCCCTGGCGGTGCGGACCTGGGCGGGTGACGGTGCGCCCGACCGGTGGCTGGTGCACGTGCCGGGCGGCACGCTGCGGGTCACGGCCCTCGCCGACGGCCATGTGGAGCTGGCCGGACCGGCGGTGCTGGTGGCAGACGCGACCGTGGACCTGCAGGCGCTCCCGGGCGCCTGAGCCGGACCCCGGCGGCAGCCCGGGTCGTCGCCGGTCAGCCGGCGGGGACCTCCGCGACCGGCCCCGCGGCCCGGGCGCGCAGCACGCGGAACCCCTTGGCGCTCGCGGCGCGCTCGCTGTCGACCCCGGGCCCGAGCTCCTCCTGCAGCCACCGCAGCAGCGGGTCGGCGCCCAGGTGGCGACCGACGACGAGCCAGGCCTCGGCACCCGGCTCGAGGCGGGACAGCCACCGGCGCAGGAGGGAGTGCAGCCCGTCCTTGCCCACCCGCACCGGCGGGTTCGACCACACGGTGGCGAACCGGACGTCCGGCGGGACGTCGTCCGGTGCGGCCGCCGTGACGTTGTCGAGACCGAGCGCTGCGGCGTTGCGTCGCACCAGGTCGAGCGCCCGCTCGTTGACGTCCACCGCCCACACGTGGGCGCCGGGGGACAGCAGTGCCATGGTCAGTGCCACCGGGCCCCAGCCGCAGCCGAGGTCCAGCAGGTCGCCCGTCGCGGGTGGCGTCGGGACCGTGCGCAGCAGCACGCGGGTGCCCAGGTCGACGTGGTCGGGGGAGAACACGCCGCCGGCGGTCTGCAGGGTCAGCGGCCTGCCGGCCAGCTCGACGTCGATCGTCCGACGCTCCGCGGCCGACGAGGGTCGCGCCGTGAAGTAGTGCTCCTGCTCGGCCACGGGCAGACCCTATCGAGCCGGCGCCGCTCGGCCTTCGGCGAAATTCGTCGCCGTGCCGCCGATCGCGTGCGACCCTGGACGTCAGCCACCTGAGAGGAACCGCGTGAACGACCCCCGGACCACCACCCACGGGACGCCTGAAGGGGCGCGCTCCGCGCAGGAGGTGGCCGACGACGTGGTCGCGCGCGTGCTCGCCCGGGCGGGTGCCTCGCTGCAGGCCTCCGGTGCCGAGCACACCGTCTACGACGGCGACCAGCTCGACCTGGAGGAGCGAACCTCGCTGCGCCGGGTCGGCGGGCTGTCCACCGAGCTGCAGGACGTCACCGAGGTCGAGTACCGCCAGCTGCGCCTGGAGCGTGTGGTGCTGGTCGGCCTCTGGGGCTCGGGGACGGCGGAGGACGCCGAGAACTCGCTCCGGGAGCTGGCGGCACTCGCCGAGACCGCCGGGTCGCAGGTGCTCGACGGCCTGCTCCAGCACCGGCGCACGCCGGACCCCGGCACCTACCTGGGCTCGGGCAAGGCGGCCGAGCTGGCGCGCCTGGTCGCGGCCGTCGGCGCCGACACGGTGGTCGTGGACGGCGAGCTCGCACCGTCCCAGCGCCGTGCGCTGGAGGACGTCGTGCGCGTCAAGGTCGTCGACCGGACGGCGCTGATCCTCGACATCTTCGCCCAGCACGCCAAGTCGCGGGAGGGCAAGGCGCAGGTCGAGCTCGCACAGCTCGAGTACCTGCTGCCCCGCCTGCGTGGCTGGGGCGAGTCGATGTCCCGGCAGGCCGGTGGCCAGGTCGGCGGTGCCGGAGCCGGCATGGGCTCGCGCGGACCCGGCGAGACGAAGATCGAGCTGGACCGCCGCCGCATCCGCAACCGCATGGCCCGTCTGCGCAGGGAGATCGCCGCGATGGCGCCGTCCCGGCAGACCAAGCGCACCTCGCGGAAGCGCAACGCCGTGCCGTCCGTGGCGATCACCGGGTACACGAACGCCGGCAAGTCGTCGCTGCTCAACCGCCTCACCGACGCCGGCGTGCTGGTGGAGAACGCCCTGTTCGCCACGCTGGACCCCACCGTGCGCCGGGCGGAGACCGTCGACGGCCGCGTCTACACGCTCACGGACACCGTCGGCTTCGTCAGGTCGCTGCCGCACCAGCTCGTCGAGGCGTTCCGCTCCACGCTGGAGGAGGTCGCCGACGCGGACCTGATCCTGCACGTCGTTGATGCCTCCCACCCGGACCCGGAGGGCCAGATCGCGGCGGTGCGGCACGTGTTCGCCGACATCCCGGGCGCGATGGACGTGCCGGAGATCGTCGTGCTCAACAAGGCCGACCTGGCCACCCCGGAGGCGATCGCGCGGCTGCGCTCGCGCGAGGTGCACTCGATCGTGGTCTCCGCCCACACGGGTGAGGGGATCGCCGAGCTGACCGAGCTGATCGCCGACCAGCTGCCCCGTCCGGGGGTCCTGGTGGACGTGCTCGTGCCCTACTCGCGTGGAGACCTGGTCAGCCGCGTGCACGAGCACGGTGACATCGAGGCCGAGGAGCACACTCCGGACGGCACGTGGTTGCGCGCCCGGGTGGATGCGACGCTCGCGACCGAGCTGAGCTCCGTCGCGGTCCGTCGCGCCTGATCCGCACGAGCGCGCGGGGTGCCGGCTCTGGCCCGGCAGGCCGCGGGCCCGCGCGCGACTACGCTGACGCGGTGCCTGCCGACCCCTCCGTCGCGGAGCTGCTCGACCTGGCGGTGGCAGCCCTCGGCGGTGTCCGGCGGGACGGCCAGCACGCCATGGCCGAGGCGGTCGCCGAGGCTGTCGACAAGGGCGAGCACCTGTTGGTGCAGGCCGGTACCGGCACGGGGAAGTCGCTCGGCTACCTGGTTCCCGCCGTACGGCACGCGGTGCTGGCCGACGAGCGGGTGGTCGTCTCGACCGCGACGCTGACGCTGCAGCGGCAGGTGGTGACCCGTGACCTGCCCCTCGTCGCAGACGCTCTCGCCGGCCGGCTACCGCGCACCCCGACGCTCGCGCTGCTCAAGGGCTGGCACAACTACCTCTGCCTCCACAAGGTCGCGGGGGGCTACCCGGAGGACGACACCGCCGCCCTGTTCGACGTGGGCGAGCATCGAGGTGCGGCGGACCACCCGGCACCCGACGGCGCGGCCGCCCGGGAGAGCCTCGGTGACCAGGTGGTGCGGCTGCGGGAGTGGGCAGACGAGACCGGCACGGGCGACCGGGACGACCTGGTGCCGGGGGTGAGCGACCGGGCGTGGCGGCAGGTCGCGGTGACCTCGTTGGAGTGCCTCGGGTCCAGCTGCCCGCTGGTGGAGGCGTGCTTCCCCGAGCGCGCCCGGGCTGCGGCCCGGTCTGCCGACGTCGTCGTGACCAACCACGCGATGCTCGGCATCGCCGCCGCCGGTTCGCCCAACGTGCTGCCCGAGCACCAGGTGCTCGTCGTCGACGAGGCGCACGAGCTCACGGACCGGGTGACCGCGCAGGCGACGGACGAGCTGTCCCTGGCCACCGTCGAGCACGCCGCACGGCTCGCGCGCCGGCACGGCGGCGTCCCCACCACCGACCTGGACTCCGCCGGCCGGGCGTTGGCGTCGGCGCTCGTGGACCTGCCCGAGACGCGCTTCCCCGACGGGCTGCCCGCCACGGCGCGCGATGCGGTGGCGTCCGTGCGAGACGCGGCGCGTGCCCTCCTCAGCGCCCTGAAGCCGGACCCCTCGCGCGGCGCTGCGACGGGCGGCCAGGACGGTGGCCTGAAGATGGCCGGCACAGCCGTCCTCTCGCTGTTCGAGGTCGCGGAACGGATGACCGCGGACCCGGAGGACGCACGCCGGCAGGTCCTGTGGTGCACTCGCGGGGAGGATCGTCGCGGGTCCACCCTGACCCGGTTGCTGGTGGCACCGCTGGCGGTGCACGGGCTGATCCGTACCAACCTGCTCGCCGGGCGGTCGACCGTCCTGACGTCGGCGACGCTGACGCTCGGCGGCTCCTTCGACCCGCTCGCGCGGTCGATGGGACTCACGGTGGCGACGGGCGACCGGCCTGCCGCCGGGGACGAGCCGGGACAGCCTTGGCACGGCATCGACGTCGGCAGCCCGTTCGACTACGGCCGGCAGGGCATCTGCTACGTCGCCCGCCACCTGCCACCGCCCGGCCGGGAGCCCGCCACCGACGCGCAGCTCGACGAGATCGAGGCGCTGGTGCGCGCCGCCGGGGGGCGGACCCTGGGCCTGTTCTCCTCGCGGCGCGCCGCGACCGCGGCAGCCGAGGCGATGCGGACGAGGCTGGACGTGCCGGTGCTCCTCCAAGGGGACGACCAGCTGCCCACGCTCGTCGCCCGGTTCGCCGCCGACGAGCCGACCTGCCTGTTCGGCACGTTGTCCCTCTGGCAGGGCGTCGACGTGCCGGGGTCCGCGTGCCGGCTGGTGATCATCGACCGCATCCCGTTCCCACGCCCCGACGACCCCCTGATGGCCGCCCGCACCGAGGCGGTGGTCGCCGCCGGCGGCAACGGGTTCATGGCCGTCTCGGCGACCCACGCCGGACTGCTCCTCGCGCAGGGTGCCGGACGCCTGATCCGGAGCGGGGAGGACCGCGGTGTGGTGGCCGTGCTGGACCCGCGGCTGGCCACGGCCAGGTACGGCGCCTTCCTGGCCAGGTCGATGCCTCCGTTCTGGAGCACCGACAAGCGTGACGTCGCGCTCTCCGCGCTGCGGCGTCTGGGTGGCTCGGGCTAGCCTTCCGATTGCCGGGCCACCGGCCGGGGCGGGACCACCGCACCGCTGCTGCCGTGGCGTTGACGCGGCGCATCCCGAGGAGGAGCCGTGAGCGAGAGCGACGACATCGACGAGGGCGGGCTGCACGGGACGGCCTTCTCGCCCCGCAGGTCCTCGAAGCTGGCCATCGTGGGCGCCGGTGCTGTCGGGTCGACGATGGCCTATGCGGCGTTGATGCGTGGCTCCGCCCGCACGGTCGCGATGTTCGACATCAACCGCGCGAAGGTGGAGGCCGAGGCGCTCGACCTCTCCCACGGCATCCAGTTCATGTCGATGGCCGAGGTGATCGGGTCGGACGACATCGAGGTGCTCGCGGGTGCCGACGTGGTGATGTTCACCGCAGGGGCCAAGCAGAAGCCGGGCCAGAGCCGCCTCGACCTGGCCGGCGCGACGATCTCGCTGGTGCACAAGGTGCTCCCGGACATCGTGCGGGTGGCTCCGAACGCCGTGTACGTGATGGTCACCAACCCGGTCGACGTGGTCACGTACGCCTCGCTGAAGATCTCCGGCCTGCCTCCCACGCAGCTGTTCGGCTCCGGCACCGTGCTCGACTCATCCCGTCTGCGGTACCTGATCGCCCAGCACACCGGCGTGGCGGTGCAGAACGTGCACGCGTACGTCGCCGGTGAGCACGGCGACACCGAGATCCCGCTCTGGAGCTCGGCGAGCCTCGGCGCGGTCCCGCTGCTGGACTGGAACGGGTTCGGGAACCGCGGCCCGCTGACCGCGGGCGTCCGGGAGGCGATCGCGCGCGAGGTGGTCGAGTCCGCCTACAAGATCATCGAGGGCAAGGGTGCGACGAACTACGCGATCGGCCTCGCGGGGTCCCGGATCATCGAGGCGATCCTCAAGGACGAGCACCGCATCCTGCCGGTCTCCTCGCTGCTCGAGGGCTATCACGGGATCAGCGACGTCTGCCTGTCGGTGCCGGCCGTGATCGCCGCGGACGGGGTCGGCGAGCGCATGCCCGTGCCGATGTCCAGCGACGAGCTGGCGGGCATCCGCCGGTCGGCCGACGCCGTCCGCTCGGTGGCCCGCCAGTTCGGGTTCTGACCCGTCGGTCCGGACGTTGACTAGAGGCTGCGCAGCACGCTGACGACGCGGCCGAGCACGGTCGCGTCGTCTCCGTCGATCGGCGTGTAGGCGCGATTCTGTGGCATCAGCCACACGTGACCGTCGGCGCGCTTGAGCGTCTTCACGGTGGCCTCGCCCTCGATCATCGCTGCGACGATCTCGCCGTTCTCCGCCACCGGCTGGCGCCGCACCACGACCCAGTCGCCGTCGCAGATGGCCGCCTCGATCATGGAGTCGCCGCGGACCCGCAGCATGAACAGGTCGCCCTCGCCGACGACCTGGCGGGGGAGCGGGAAGACGTCCTCGACCACCTGCTCGGCGAGGATGGGGCCGCCGGCGGCGATCCTGCCGACCACGGGGACGTAGGCGGGACCGGGGGTCCGGTCGAGCTCGGGCACCTCCGGGTCGAGCCCGGCCGCCCACGCGGCGGAGCCGAGCCGGGCGGACCTGGAGTCGTCCGGCTGGACGACCTCGATGGCCCGGGGGCGGTTGGGGTCGCGCCGCAGGTAGCCCTTGCGCTCGAGGACCGTCAGCTGGTGCTTCACGGACGACGGGCTCGTCAGCCCGACGGCCTCGCCGATCTCCCGCATGCTCGGCGGGTAGCCGCGGCCCTCGACGGACTGCTTGATGGTGGCGAGCACGAGTCGCTGGCGCGGTGTGAGGCCCTCGTCGTCGGGGGCGCCGTCCGGCAGCGCGTGCACGGAGGCGAGCACCTCGTCTCGGGGCGTCTGCCGGGTGTCGGTCACCGCACTGTCCTCCCTGTGGCTGCCTGGGTCCGGTCCTGGTCCGCGCCGGCCGCCACCCGTCCTGCGTGCCCGGTGGCAGCTGCGGACGGGTGTGTCAGTGGTCGGTGATGGTCTGTCGCCGTGCCAGGAGCGTATGGCTCGCGGCACCGGGACTCAAACACCTGTTCGACCGTGTCTCGACGGATGTCGGTCCGTTCTGGTAGACATCGTACAGACGTTCGACGAACAGATGTTCGACCGACCGCGACCTGCGGCCGGTGGGCACGGCACGAGGAGGGCCATCATGAGCGCGATCACCGTCTCGGCACGTCCGACGGTCGTGCCTTTCCCCCACCCGGCGGCAGCCAGGTCGGCCGCGCGCACCGGCCGTCGACGTCTCGTCGTCGTCCCGGCTGAGCTAGCACCGGCCGCGGTACGGACGGTGCCGTCGCTGCAGCTCACCGGTCGCGGACGGCTGGTGGTGGCGCTCCTGGCGCTGCTCCTGGTCGGCGGGGGCGGGCTGCTCGGCAGCCGCGCGGCCGCCGACGGGCCGATCTCGGCGCCCGTGGTGGAGCGGCACGTCGTGGCGTCGGGGGAGACGTTGTGGAGCATCGCGGCCTCGGTGGCGCGCCCTGGGCAGGACGTCCGGGACGTCGTGGTCGAGCTCAAGCAGCTCAACGACATGAACGACGCCGGTCTGGCGGCGGGCGAGGAGATCGTCGTGCCGGTGGCTGGTTGACGGTCCCTTCGTTCCTTGCGCGGTTCGGGGGCGTCGCTTAGCGTCGCCTGCGACCCCGACAAGCACCGGGGCGATCCGACTGCGCCGCCGACCGCTCGCGGGTGGTGGTCCGGGTGAGAGGAACCCTGTGCACTGCCCCTTCTGCCGCAACCCTGACTCGCGCGTCGTCGACTCGCGGACGTCGGACGACGGTGCGTCCATCCGTCGGCGGCGTCAGTGCCCGCAGTGCGGCCGGCGGTTCACGACGCTGGAGACCACGAGCCTCGCGGTCGTGAAGCGGTCCGGTGCCACGGAGCCGTTCAGCCGCGAGAAGGTGGTGAACGGGGTGCGCAAGGCATGCCAAGGGCGCCCCGTCAGCGAGGACGACCTGGCGCTGCTGGCACAGCGGGTCGAGGAGACCCTGCGTTCGTCGGGTCAGGCCGAGGTCGACGCCTACGAGATCGGCCTGGCGATCCTCGGTCCGCTCCGGGAGCTCGACGAGGTCGCCTACCTGCGGTTCGCGTCCGTCTACCAGGGGTTCGACTCCCTGGAGGACTTCGAGGCGGCGATCACCGTGCTCCGTGCCGCCCATGAGGATCATGACGACACCGACGTCGCGGCGCGGGACGGCGCGGACGGCGGCCTCGCGGTGGAGGACACGGACGCCGCGGCTGAGCGGGAGGGCAGCGACGGCGTCACCGGTGCGGGCCGGCAGCGCGGCGCGTCGGACGCACGTCAGGGGACCGATGACACCGCTGTGCCGGACCCCCGTGGCCCCGGCAGCGTCCCGGCCCGCCCGTAAGCCCACCGGTCAGGCGCCACGAGCGGCCCCGCTCGGACGAGAGGGAACCTCGCTCGGCGCGACGGTGCCTCCGGTCAGAGGTCGCTGGACCGCGATCCCCACAGGTTGATCCCTGCGTCCACGGCGTGCGGCTGTATCGCCGCGAGCTCGTCGTCGTCCAAGGGCGACGTCGCCGCAGCCGCGAGGTTCTCGTCGAGCTGCTCCGGGGTGCGTGCGCCGGCGAGCACCGAGGTGACCCGCGGGTCGCGCAGCACCCACGCGAGAGCCAGCTGAGGCAGCGACCGCCCGCCGGCCCGGGCGATCTCGTCGAGCGCGCGCACGTGGCCCAGGACCTCGTCCGTCAGCCACTCCCGGCGCAGCGGCCCGCCGCGGGCTGCGCGGGAGTCGGCCGGCACGCCGTGCAGGTAGCGGGTGCTGAGCATCCCCTGCGCGAGCGGTGAGAACGCCACCATGCCCATGCCGGCGTCTGCGACGACGTCGAGCAGCGATCGGCCGTCCGCCCCGGGTCGCTCGACCCAGCGGTTGAGCATCGAGTACGCGGACTGGTGCACGGCGAGCCGGATCCCGAGGTCGTGTGCAACCTCGAGCGCGGCGCGGGTCCGGTCCGCGGAGTAGGACGAGATGCCGACGGCACGGGCCTTGCCGGCCCGCACGGCCGCCCCCAGCGCGCCGATCGTCTCGGCCAACGGCGTCGCCGGGTCGTAGCGGTGCGAGTAGAAGATGTCGACCGTGTCGACGCCCAGCGCGCGCAGCGACCGGTCGAGGGAGGCACGTAGGTACTTCGCCGACCCGTGCTCGCCGTAGGGCCCCGGCCATGCGCGGTAGCCCGCCTTCGTCGTGATCACGAGGTCGTCGCGGTGGGCCGCTAGCTCGTGCGCCAGCAGCCGGCCGACGCTCTCCTCCGCGGCGAACGGCGGGGGGCCGTAGTTGTTGGCCAGGTCGAGGTGGAAGACACCCCGGTCGACGGCACGGAGCAGGAGTGCCCGTTGCGCCTCGTAGGGGGTGTCGTGGCCGAAGTTCTGCCACAGGCCCAACGAGACGGTCGGCAGGATCAGCCCGCCGGCCCGTCTGGTCGGGACGGGAGTGGGGGAGGCGTGCACGGGCTCGACGCTACGGCACGCTTGCCGTGGCCGGTCACCCTGACGGCACCTCGACGGTGATACGGGTTGCCCCTGGTCCGGCGATCAGGCCAGGCTGGCACCAGGCCGCCCGGGTGGGCGGCGGCGGGCATCGCCCGCAGGACGA
>DAIDJQ010000065.1 GCA_027451305.1 Cellulomonas sp. | reverse complement strand
CGCCGGGTGGTCCAGGTACCGGCCGACGACGGCCCGCACCACCCGTTCGGCGTGCCAGCGGAACGCCGGGTGCGTGAAGTCCACCTCCTGGCGGGCGCCCCACGACATCGGGGTGCCGGTCGCGGTGCGTCCCGCGAGCTCGGGGTACCGCCGCACCAGCCACATCGGCACCGCGTAGGTGGGGGTGCCGAGGATCGCGGAGATGCCACGCTCGTGCGCGGCGTCCAGCACGGGCTCGAGCCAGTCCAGCTCGAACCGGCCGTCCGACGGCTCCCAGGTGGACCACACCGACTCGCCGACGCGGATCAGCGTGAAGCCCGCCGCCGCCATCAGGTCCAGGTCGCGGCGGACGCGGTCGTCCCGGAGCCCGCCGCCGTCGCCCGGTGCGGTGCGCAGGGGAGCCTCACCGGGCAGGCGATACTCGGGGTAGTAGGCGGCGCCGAACAGGAGTCGTCCGGTGGACAGCACGGGGGCGGGGCCCGCGGGGCGGGCAGCGTCGCCGACGCCTGCGGGCGGGCTGGTGCTCATCGGTGATCCTCCGCTCGGTGCGGCGCCGTCGCCCGCAACCCCTTCGGCAGTTCCTCGTCGTCCGCCGGAGGTCCATGCATACACTTCACTCATACGATTCAGCAAGTAGGTCCGGCATGCCGAGGGCGGCTCGCCGAGGTCCGGGAGGGGGAGACGGCGACGATGGCGACGCGCGAGGGAAGGGTCACGGCGAAGGACGTCGCGCGTGCCGCCGGGGTGTCCCAGAGCACGGTGAGCTACGTGCTGAACAACAACGCGAACCAGACGATCTCCGAGGCGACCCGCAACCGGGTGCTCGCGGCCGTCGAGGACCTGGGCTACGCGCCCTCGGCCGCCGCGCGGGCGCTGCGCAAGGGCACCAGCAGCACCGTCATGATCGTGCTGCCGGACGCCCCCGTGGGCGCGGCGATCGCCGCCCTGATCGAGGAGGTGGCGGACGACCTGGAGCCGCACGGGTACTCGGTGGTGTTCCGGCGGCACCGTGACCCGGCGATGCTCGAGCGCGCCTGGCGGGAGATCATGCCGGCCGCGGTGGCGAACCTCGCCGCGTTCGGTCCCGAGCCCGAGGCCGCCATGGCGGCCGCCGGGATCCCGGTGATCAAGGGCCTGCTGGACGAGGCGGGGCCGTGGGTGATCACCGTCCCGGAGGTCGGGATCGGCCGGCTGCAGGCCGCTCACCTGCTGGAACGCGGTCATCGCAGGCTCGGCTACGCCGCCCCCGTCGAGGGCCGGGTGGCCGGTTTCTACGACCGCCGGCTCGCCGGTGTGCGCGAGGTGCTTGCCGCGGCGCGGCTCCCCGAGCCGGTGGTGATCACCCTCCCGCTGGACGCGACCGGCGCCGCGGCGGCGATCGCGCCCTGGGTGGGCGAGCGGTCGGACGGCCGCGTCACGGGCATCTGCGCCTACAACGACGAGCAGGCCTTCGCGCTGCTGGCCGGGATGCGGATCCTCGGTCTGACGGCGCCCGACGACCTCGCCGTGATCGGCGTGGACGACGTGCCGCTCGCGCCCTTCGCCAGCCCGCCGCTGACGAGCGTCAACATCGACGTCCCGGCGATCGCGGTGGCGATGTCGCAGGCCCTCCTCGCGGCCCTGCGCGGCGACACCGCACCGGTCGTCGCCGCCGTCGCGGCCCGGCTCGTCCGTCGCCAGTCCACCTGACGGACGGCAGGTCCGTGCGGGAGCGCGACCACCGGCGTGTCGGCGCCCGCGTGGCCGAAACGTGACCCGCGTGGGCCTCATGGGGCTTGCACAGATCGGTGATCGTCACGTAGCGTCACTGATACGTCACAGTGAATGTGGCACCAAGGCTTGACTAGACATGCACTCGCACAGCGGCGATCAGCATGACCGCCGCGCGGGGCTCAGGCCCACATCAAGGGAGATGGGAATGCGCAAACGGCTCCTCGCCGCCGGCTCGACCGCCGTGCTGCTGCTCCTGGCCGCCTGCTCGGGGGGAGCCGGCTCCGGCTCGGCCACCACCGGTGCAGCTGCCGGTGGTTCCGACACGCTCACGCTCGGTGACGTCTCGTACCCCGCGTCCTGGGACGTGAACGGGTTGTCGATCGCCCACTACGTCGACTACTTCGACGCGGTGTACGACACGCTGATCCGCCAGGACGGCACCGGCAAGCTGGTGCCCGGCCTGGCCACCGACTGGTCCTACGACTCGGCCCGCACCACGCTGACCCTCACCGTGCGGTCCGGCATCAAGTTCACCGACGGCACCGACTTCAACGCGGACGCCGTCGTCGCCAACGTCAAGGCGTTCAAGGCCTCGTCCACCCCGGACCTGTCCAACGCCCAGTACATCTCCGGCGTGACGGCGCCGGACGCCACCCACGTGGTGTTCACGCTGTCCGCCCCGGACCCGATGCTGACCCGCTGGCTGACCGGTTCGCTCGGCTTCATGGAGTCGCCGAAGCAGCTCACCGCGGCCGACGCCAAGACCAACCCGGTCGGCACCGGCCCGTACACGCTGGACACCGCCAAGACCGTGGTCGGCTCCAAGTACGTGTTCGAGAAGAACCCGAACTACTGGGACACCTCGTACCACGTCTACAAGACGCTGACGATCAACTACTACGAGAGCCCCACCGCGCTGCTGAACGCGGTCCAGGGCGGTCAGCTGGACGCCTCGGCGTTCTCCGACTTCTCCTCGCTCCCGCAGGTGCAGAAGGCCGGCTACACCGTGAACAAGTCGCAGCTCGACTGGTCCGGGCTGATCTTCTACGACCGTGACGGCAAGCAGGACGCGGCGCTCGGCAACGTGAAGGTGCGCCAGGCGATCAACTACGCCATCGACCGCGCCGGCATCCTGAAGGCCATCGAGGGCGGCAACGGCACGGTGACCAGCTCGGTCTTCGGCAAGGCCACGGCCGGCTACGACGCCTCGCTCGACTCGTACTACACGTACGACCCGGCGAAGGCCAAGCAGCTGCTCTCCGACGCGGGCTACCCCAACGGCTTCACCCTGACGATGCCGTCGGCCTCGCTGATCAACCAGAGCCTGCTCACCACCATCCAGCAGGAGCTCGGCGCCGTCGGCATCACCGTGAAGTACACCGACGTCGGCAGCAACTTCATCACCGACCTGCTCGGCGGCAAGTTCACCAGCAGCTGGATGCAGCTCGCCTCGGCCAACGACTGGCAGTTCGCCCAGCTGGCGCTGGTGCCCAAGGCGACGTTCAACCCGTTCCACACGGAGTCGCCGGAGGCTGACAAGCTCTTCGCGACCATGCAGAGCGGGAGCGACGCCGACGCTGCTGCGGCCGCCAAGAGCCTCAACACGTACATGACGGAGAACGCGTGGTTCGCGCCGTTCTTCCGGATCGACAACCTGTTCCTGAGCAAGCCGGGCACCAAGGTGACGATGGCGGCGGACAACACCACGCCGTACCTCTACCTGATCCAGCCGGCGTCCTGACCGGCAGCCGTGGGGCGGGTGACCCCCACCCGCCCCACGGCCCTGCGGACTCATCGAGGAGACCCAGTGCTGAAGTTCCTAGCCCGTCGCGTCGCCTCGGGCGTCGCCATGCTGTTCGTCATCAGCACCCTCGCCTACGGCCTGATCTACCTGACCGGGGCGAACATCGCGCGCAACCTGCTCGGGCAGAACGCCTCGGCGCAGGCGGTGCAGCTCAAGGCGCACGAGCTGGGCCTGGACCAGCCGCTCGCCACCCGCTACTGGCACTGGCTGCTCGGCGCCGTGCGCGGTGACCTCGGCACGTCGTGGTTCTCCGGTGCGCCCGTCACCCAGCTGCTGGCCGCGCGGCTGGGCGTCACGCTCTCGCTGGTGGTCATCTCCGTGCTGATCTCGGCTGTGGTGGCCACGGCGGTCGGCGTCTGGGCCGCGGTCCGGCGCGGCTGGGTGGACCGCACGCTGCAGGTGCTGTCGCTGGTCGGCGCCGCGATCCCCAACTACCTCATCGCGCTGGCGCTCGTGCTGGTCTTCGCGATCGACCTGGCCTGGTTCGCCCCCACCGGCTACACCCGGCCGCAGGACTCGCTGGGCGGCTGGGCCACCGCGATCACGCTGCCGGTGGTCGCCCTGACGATCGGTGCGGTCGCCGGTGTGGCCCAGCAGGTGCGGGGCTCGATGATCGACGGCCTGCGTCAGGACTACGTGCGCACGCTGCGCAGCCGCGGGCTGTCGGAGCGCCGGGTGGTGCTCGAGCACGTGCTGCGCAACGCGGCCGGCCCTGCGCTGTCGGTGCTGGCCCTGCTCTTCGTCGGGCTGCTCGGCGGCGCCGTCGTCATCGAGCAGGTGTTCGCCATCCCGGGGCTGGGCTCGCTGTCCGTCTCCTCCACCACGCAGGGCGACATCCCGGTGATCATGGGCGTCGTCGTGGTGGTCGCCATCATCGTCATCGTCGTCAACCTCGTGATCGACATCGCGCAGGGCTGGCTCAACCCGAAGGCGCGCGTGTCATGACCACCACCCCCTCCACCCAGCCGGTCGTCGCGAACCCGGCCGCTCCGGCGCCCTCGCTGTGGCACCGGCTGGTCCGCGACCCGCTCGGGATCTCCGCGCTGGTCTTCCTCGCACTCGTCGTGCTCGCGGCGGTCTTCGCCCCCCTGCTGGCCCAGCACGACCCGAACACGACCTCGCTGTCCGACGTGCTGGCCTCGCCCAGCAGCGACCACCTGCTCGGCGGGGACAGCTCGGGCCGCGACGTGCTGGCCCGGCTCCTGTTCGGCTCGCGGTTCAGCCTGCTCGGCGCCGCGCTCGCGGTGGTCGTGGCGGTGGTGCTCGGCGGGGTGTCCGGCCTGTTCGCCGGCTACTTCGGCCGCTGGTTCGACGGCCTGTCCTCCTGGGCGGCCGCGATCCTGATGGCGCTGCCCGGCATGGTGGTGCTGCTCGCGGCCCGCTCGGTGATCGGCACCTCGGCCTGGTGGGCGATGGCGATCTTCGGCGTGCTGCTGTCCGCCTCGGTGTTCCGGCTGGTGCGCAGCACCGTGCAGGCCGTGCGCGGCGAGCTGTACGTGGACGCAGCCCGGGTGGCCGGTCTCTCGGACGCGCGCATCATCTTCCGGCACGTGCTGCGCGTGGTCCGGGCGCCGATCATCATCCAGGTCGCCTCGATCGCCTCGGTGTCCATCGCCATCCAGGCCGGTCTCGAGTTCCTCGGTCTGGGCGACATGATCATCCCCACCTGGGGCTCGATGCTGAACGACGGCTTCGGCAAGATCTACCAGCAGCCGATCCTGCTGCTCTGGCCGAGCCTGATGATCGCGCTGGTCTGCCTCGCGCTGACCCTGGTGGCCAACTCGCTGCGGGACGCCCTGGAGAACACGTCCGCCGCCAAGCGCCGCAAGGCGCGCAAGGGCGCAGCCCCCGTCGCGGCGGCGCCCGCGCCGCAGGGCTCGGCGGCGACGCTGCCCGGTGACGACGCGGACGTGCTGCTGCGTGTGCGGGACCTGCGCATCGGCTACTCCTCGGCCCGCGGCACCACCGAGGTGGTGCACGGCGTCACGTTCGACGTGCGGGCGGGGGAGGTGCTCGGCCTGATCGGCGAGTCCGGCTCCGGCAAGACGCAGACGGCGTTCGGCGTGATGCGGCTGCTCGCGGACGGCGGTGCGATCACGCACGGCCGGGTGCTGTGGAAGGGCGAGGACCTGGCGACGCTGTCGCAGCGGGCGATGACCCGCCTGCGCGGCGCCAGCATCGCGTACGTGCCGCAGGAGCCGATGAGCAACCTCGACCCGTCGTTCACCATCGGCCACCAGCTGGTCGAGCCGATGCGGCTGCACCTGGGGCTCTCCAAGGCGAAGGCCACCGAGCGGGCGATCGGGCTGCTCGAGCGCGTGGGCATCCCGGACCCGGCGCGCACCATGCGCTCCTACCCGCACGAGGTGTCCGGCGGCATGGCCCAGCGCGTGCTCATCGCCGGCGCCATCAGCTGCGAGCCGGACCTGCTGATCGCCGACGAGCCGACCACCGCGCTGGACGTCACGGTGCAGGCCGAGATCCTGGACCTGCTGCGCAGCCTGCAGGCGGACCTGGGCATGGGCCTGATCCTGGTCACCCACAACTTCGGGGTGGTCGCGGACCTGTGCGACCGCGTCGCGGTGATGCAGGAGGGCGTGATCGTCGAGGCCGGCCAGGTCGGCGACGTGTTCCGCGGCCAGCAGCACCCGTACACGCGCCAGCTGTTCGGCGCGATCCTGTCCGACGAGGCGATCCGCGCCCCGTACACCGTCCCGGCGCAGGCCGGTACCGCCACCGCGGAGGCTCGGCGATGAGCACCGTCCCCACCACCCCGGCCGTCCCCGCCGGGTCCACGCCCGGCACGTCCGCGGGCCCCGCACCGTTGCTGGACGTGCGCGACCTCGTCGTGGAGTACCCGCGGCCCGGTCATCGCACGCAGAAGGTGCGCGTGCTGAAGTCGGTCAGCCTCGACATCCGGCCGGGGGAGTGCGTCGGCCTCGTGGGCGAGTCCGGCTCCGGCAAGACGACCCTCGGCCGCGCGGTGCTCGGCCTGGCCCCGGTGCACTCCGGCCAGATCCTGTACAACGGCACGGACATCGCCCAGGTGGACCGCGGCACGCGGCGCCGCATGGGCAGCGAGATCCAGGTGGTCTTCCAGGACCCCTACACGTCGCTGAACCCGTCGATGACCATCGGCGACATCCTCGCCGAGCCGCTCACCGCCCGGCACGTGCCCCGCAGCGAGGCGACCGCCCGCGTGCGCGAGCTGCTGGACCAGGTGCGGCTGCCGTCCGACGCGCTGAACCGGCTGCCGCGGGAGTTCTCCGGCGGGCAGCGGCAGCGCGTGGCGATCGCCAGGGCGCTGGCGCTCTCGCCGCGACTGATCATCTGCGACGAGCCGGTGTCCGCCCTCGACCTGTCGACGCAGGCCCGCGTGCTCGACCTCTTCGTGGAGATCCAGGAGCGGACGGGCGTGGCGTACCTGTTCATCACCCACGACCTGTCGGTGGTGCGGCACGTCAGCCACCGGGTCGCGGTGATGTACCACGGCGAGATCGTCGAGTGGGGCCAGACCGCGCAGGTGACGTCCGAGCCGGAGCACCCGTACACCCAGCGGCTCTGGATGGCCGCGCCGGTGCCGGACCCGGCCCTGCAGGCCAAGCGGCGGGCGGACCGGCTGCGGCTGGTCGCCGTGCAGGCCGAGCAGGACGAGCAGGCAGGCGCGGTCGCCTGACCGTGGAGGACGACCAGGTGCACGACGCCCGCCCGGCCGCGGCCCCCGCGAACCACGACCCGCACGCGGGCACCGGCGGCGTGCGGTGGCTCGGTCCGGTCCCGCCGTGGGTGCCGGCCGAGCGGCCCGCCATCCGGGTGATCGTCGACAACGACTTCGCCGGCGACCCCGACGACCTGGTGCAGCTGGCCCACCACCTGCTGTCGCCGTCCGTCGACCTGCGGGCCGTGATCAGCTCGCACCTGCGACCCGGCGACCCCTTCGACCCGGGGCCCCATGCAGCCCGGCACGGCGCCGAGCGGCTTGCCGGCCTGGCGGAGGTGCTCCGGGTCGACCTGTCCGACGTGCTCGTCGTCGGGAGCGAGCTCGGGCTGGAGGACGAGCGCACACCGCGCCCGTCGGCCGGCGTGGACCGGATCGTCGCCGAGGCGCGCCGCACCGACACCGACCAGCCGCTGTTCGTCGCGTGCGGCGGCGGCCTCACCGAGGTGGCGTCAGCGCTGCTGCTCGCACCCGACGTCGCCGACAGGCTCACGGTGGTCTGGATCGGCGGTGCCGAGGACCCGGCGGTGGCGGTGCCGCCGCCGGGCAACCCCACACCGGAGTACAACCTCGGCATCGACCTGGTGGCGGCCCGTGTGGTGCTCGCCTCGCGGGTGCCGCTGTGGCAGGTGCCGCGGTCCACCTACCGGCAGGCGTTGGTGTCGACGGCGGAGCTGCGGGACCGCGTCGGCGGCGCGGGTGCCCTCGGCGACTACCTGCACGGGCAGGTGGCCGCCGTCCTCGACCTGGTCGCGGGCCTGCTCGGCGGCCGCCGCGAGACGTACGTGCTCGGCGACCAGCCGCTGGTGCTGCTGACGGCGCTGCAGACGGTGTTCGAGCCGGACCCCGGCTCGTGCGAGTCGGTGGACCGGCCCGCACCGCGGATCGGGCCCGACGGCGAGTTCGTCGCCGACCCGGACGGCCGCTCGATCCGCGTGCTCACCCGCCTCGACACCCGGCTGATGTTCGAGGACCTCTACCTCAAGCTCGCCGCCCACGAACGGTGGACGGCTGCGGGATAGCGGCGTCTGCGCAGGTCGGGCCGGTAGGCCGGGACGACCGGCCTACGATCGGGAGGGTCGGGGCAACGACGCGCCGACGGTACCCGAAGGAGACGTCTCGATGAAGGCGTGGCAGTTCACCGGTACTCACAAGCCGCTCGAGCTCAACGAGGTGGCGGAGCCGCATGCGGGTCCCGGACAGGTGGTGGTGGACGTGAAGGCGGCCGGGGTGTGCCACTCGGACGTGACGGCGCTGGACGACGAGGGCTGGATGCCGCTGTTCCCGGTGCTGCCGCGGACCATGGGTCATGAGAACGCCGGCGTGATCAGCGAGGTCGGGCCCGGCATGGGTGACCGGTGGAAGGTCGGCGACCGTGTGGGCCTCGCCCCCGTGATGCACGACGGCGACGCGCTCGGGTACGGGAAGTGGGACGGCGGGTTCGCGCCGAAGCTGCTGGCCACCGATGACAACCTGGTGCGGCTGCCGGACGAGGTCTCGTTCGCCCTCGGCGCGATGGCCACCGACGCCGGACTGACCGCCTACCACGCCATGATGACCACCGGCGGCTGCAGGCCGGGCATGAAGGTCGGGGTGATCGGCCTGGGCGGCCTCGGCTACATCGGCGCGCGGGCCGCCGCGCTCACCGGCGCACAGGTGTACGGGGCGGAGGTCAACCCGGCGACGCGTGAGCTGGCGGACGAGATCGGGCTGACCAAGGTGTCCGAGTCGATCGCCGACTTCAAGGACGTCGGCCTGGAGCTCATCGTGGACTACGCCGGCTTCGGCACCACGACGGCCGCGGCGATCGAGACGCTGGCCGAGTTCGGCACCTTCGTGCAGGTCGGGATGGGTCGCCTCGAGGCGACGATCAACACGTACCCGCTGATCATCAACCAGCTGACGCTCAAGGGCTCCAAGTCGGGCACGAAGGAGGACCTGGTCGGCATCTACGACCTGATGCGCTCCGGTCAGCTGAACCCGCCGATGAACCTGATCACGCACGCGGACATCCCGGGTGCGATCGACCGGCTGCGGGCCGGCGGCGTGGTCGGGCGGCTGATCGCCCTGTACGAGTAGGCCGCACCGGCCCTCGACGTCAGGACGACGCCGGTACCGCCGCCCTCGGTACCGGCGTCGCCCTGACCGCACGCGGTGGCGCGCTCGCGAGCGTGGCGGGCGGTGCGTCAGCTGCGCGGCCGGAACGGCCCGGTGCTCCCACGTACCTGCAGCGACGTGCCGACCACCACGTGCTCACGGGACACGTCCACGTGGTCGCGCACCTGGAGGAGCAGGAGGCGCACCAGCTCGGACCCGATCTTGCGGAAGTCCTGGCGGATGGTGGTCAGCGGCGGCCAGAGGAACTCGGTGATCGGCGCGTCGTCGAAGCCGACCACGGAGACGTCCTCCGGGATGCGCACCCCGCGCTCGTGCAGCGCGCGCATCAGGCCGGCCGCCATCTCGTCGTTCGCGCTGTAGACCGCCGTGATCGTCGGGTCCGCGGCGACGGCGGCGCCGAGCCGGTAGCCGGACTGCGGGGTCCAGTCGCCGCGCAGGACGGGCGGGACGTCGCGGCCGGCCAGCCGGAGCGTCTCGCGCCAGGTCTCCTCACGCTGGGCGGCCGGTGCGGAGTCGGCAGGGCCGGCGATGTGGTGCACGGTCGGGTGCCCCAGCCCGAGGAGGTGCTCGACCGCGGCCCGCGACCCGCCGATCTGGTCCGCCCCGACGGCCGCGTGGTGCCCGACGAAGCGCGAGTCGGAGACCACCACCGGCATGCCGGGCGGCAGCGCGAGGTCGGTCGGGGTGGCCACCTCGGCCCGGATCACGATGAGGCCGTCGACGGCCTGGTGCCGCAGCCGGGTGGCCGCCGCCGAGACGTCGGTCGGGGAGACGATGTCCACCAGGGCCACGGTGTAGCCCTCGGTCCGGGCGGCCTCGACGACGCCCTCGATGGTGCGGGACTCGCCGGTCCGCGTGAACCTGTGCGCCACCAGCCCGATCGTCTCGAAGCTGCCGCTGCGCAGGGCGCGCGCGGCGGTGTTGGGTGCGTAGCCGACCATCGCCATGGCGGCGAGGACGCGCTCGCGCGTGCCGGGCCGGACGGCGTCCGAGCCGTTGGCGACGCGCGAGACCGTGATCGGCGCGACGCCCGCGAGCCGTGCCACGTCGCCGATCGACGCCCGGGGTGCCGGAGCCGCCGCGGGGGAGCCTGCCGCCATGGTGAGGAGCATAGCCATGGTGACGTGCGCATCCGATGGTCCGGCGTGGAAGTCACCCGACGGCCGTTATCGCACCGTGACCGGCTGGGAGTTGCGCTTGACAACGTCACCATCTAGATTCGCTCCTGCTTGGTAACGTCACCATGGCGGTGACCGGCAGACCGGAGACAAAGGTGTCAGCAGCTGTCGTCCTCACGGACCTGGCCCCACCCCCGACGCTCGCGCGCCGGCGGCGCTCGCTCGCGGGTCTGTGGTTCGTGGTCCCGTTCCTCGCGGTGTTCGCGTTCGTCCTCGTGGTGCCGGTCCTGTACTCGCTGTACCTGTCCGTGTTCAGGGACAGGCTGATCGGCGGCCGCAGCTTCGTCGGCCTGCAGAACTACAGCCAGCTGTTCTCGGACCCGAAGTTCTGGGACGGGCTCGGCCGGGTCTCCCTGTTCCTCGCGGTGCAGGTGCCGATCATGCTCGGCCTCGCCCTGGTCGCAGCCCTCGCCATCGACTCCGGCCGGCTCCACGGCGCCTCGTTCTTCCGGATCTCGGTGTTCCTGCCCTACGCGGTGCCCGGCGTCGTCGCGGTGCTGATGTGGGGGTTCATGTACGGCGACCAGTTCGGCCTCGCCGGGAACATCAACAAGTTCGTCGGTCACGAGCTGCTCACGCCGCTCAGCCCGCAGTGGATCCTCGTCGCGATCGGCAACATCGTGACCTGGGAGTTCGTGGGCTACAACATGCTGATCTTCTACTCCGCGCTGCGGTCGGTGTCCGCCGACCTCTACGAGGCCGCGGCGATCGACGGGGCAGGCGCCTGGCGCGTGGTGTTCAGCATCAAGCTGCCCGCGCTGCGGCAGGCCATCGTGATCGCCACGATCTTCTCGATCATCGGCTCGTTCCAGCTGTTCAACGAGCCCAACATCCTGCGCACGCTGATCCCCTCGGTGATCGCCACCTACTTCACGCCGAACATGTACGCGTACAACCTCTCGTTCGCGGGGCAGCAGTACGCCTACGCGGCGACGCTGGCGATCGTCATGGGCGTGGTGACCGCGGTGATCGCCTATGTGGTCCAGCTGCGCGGCTCGAGGGAGGCGAACCGCTGATGGCGGCGACGACGATCGATCCCACGACGGCCGGCACACCCACGGGTGACCGTCGCAGCCGTGGCCGGCGAGCCCGGCCGAGCGGGCCCTTCGGCGGCCCGTCGGTCCGGCTCACCCTGGTGATGGTGCTGTTCGCGGCCTACGCCCTGCTGCCGCTGGCGTGGCTGGTGATCAACGCCACCAAGTCGCAGACGTCCATGTTCGGCTCGTTCGGCCTGTGGTTCGCCGGGCGGTTCTCGCTGCTGGACAACCTGCACCAGGTGCTCACCTACGACGGCGGCATCTACGTGCGCTGGCTCGCCAACACCCTGCTCTACGTCGTCGTGGGCGCCGGCGGGGCCACGGTCCTGGCCACGCTCGCCGGGTACGGCCTGGCCAAGTACGACTTCCCCGGCAAGCGCGCGGTCTTCGCCACCGTCCTCGGCGCCGTCGCGATCCCGGGCACGGCGCTCGCGGTGCCGACGTTCCTCATGTTCAGCCAGCTGCACCTGACCAACACGGTCTGGGCGGTGATCGTCCCGTCGCTCGTGTCGCCGTTCGGGCTGTACCTGATCTGGGTGTACGCGCTGGACGCCGTGCCGACGGAGATCCTCGAGGCGGCCCGGATCGACGGGTCCGGCGAGCTGCGCACCTTCCTGACGATCGGCCTGCGGCTGCTCACGCCGGGCGTGGTGACCGTCGGCCTGTTCGCGGTGGTGGCCACCTGGAACAACTACTTCCTGCCGTTGATCATGCTCAACGACCCGAACCTGTTCCCGCTGACCATCGGCCTGCAGCAGTGGAACCTGCGGGCCACCGGCATCAACGCGACGCCGATCTACAACCTGGTGATCACCGGTTCGCTGCTGGCCATCGTGCCCATCGTCGCCGTCTTCTTGTCCCTCCAGCGGTACTGGCAGTCCGGCCTGGCCGCAGGGAGCGTCAAGGCCTGAGCCGTCCGCGCCCGGGTCTCGTCCGTAGTCCTGCACGTCCCTCGCACGACGAAGTGAAAGGAAGCGTCATGTCCCTGCACCCCCGTCGCCGCCTCCGCGGCGCCGCCGCTCTTGCCGCGGGCCTGGTGGTCGGCCTGGCACTGGCCGCCTGCTCCTCCTCGGGCGGCTCGTCCGGCGGCAGCACCTCGGGCGCCGCCGGCGGCGCCGCAGCCCTGGACGCCGCCCTCGCCAAGGGTGGGGACCTGACGTACTGGACGTGGACCCCGTCCGCCAAGGCGCAGGTCGCGGCGTTCGAGCAGGCGTACCCCAACGTCAAGGTCAACCTGGTCGACACCGGCGGCGCCAACGACAACAACACCAAGCTGCAGAACGCGATCAAGGCGGGGTCCGGCGCGCCGGACGTGGTCCAGATCGAGTACCAGTCGCTGCTGCAGTTCGTCCTGCCCAAGGACCTGGTCGACCTGACCCAGTACGGCTTCGCGGACCTGAAGAGCAAGTACTCGGCCTCGACGTGGGGTGCCGTGACCGGCAACAACGGGATCTGGGGCCTTCCCCAGGACTCCGGGCCGATGGCGCTCTTCTACAACAAGACCGTCTTCGACAAGTACGGCCTCACGGTCCCGACCACGTGGGACGACTACATCGCCGACGCCAAGAAGCTCCACGCCGCCGATCCGACCAAGTTCTTCGTCAACGACACCGGTGACGCCGGCATGACGACGTCGCTGATCTGGCAGGCGGGCGGTCGGCCCTTCACGTCCAACGGCGACAAGGTGACCATCAACCTGCAGGACGCCGGCAGCAAGAAGTTCGCCGACATGTGGAACCAGCTGAACGAGGGCGGCCTGCTGGGCAACATCCCCGGCTGGACCGACCAGTGGTTCACCGCGCTGGGCAACGGCACCATCGCCACGCTCGTCACCGGCGGCTGGATGCCCGGCGTGTTCGAGGCCAGCGTCCCGGCCGGCAAGGGCCAGTGGCGGGTCGCGCCGATGCCGACGTTCGGCGGTGACGGCGTGACGGCCGAGAACGGCGGGTCCACCGAGGCGGTGGTCAAGCAGTCGAAGAACCCCGAGCTCGCCGCGGCGTTCCTGCGGTGGCTGAACTCCGACCCGGCGTCGGTGAAGGTGTTCCTCGCCTCCGGCGGGTTCCCGGCGACCACGGCCGACCTCGAGTCGCCCGACTTCCTCGGCAAGACGGACGACTACTTCGGCGGCCAGAAGGTCAACCAGGTGATCGTCGACTCCTCCAAGCACGTCGGGACCGGCTGGCAGTACCTGCCGTGGCAGTCGTACGCGAACAGCATCTTCAGCGACACCGTCGGCAAGGCGTTCCTCGACAAGTCCGACATCAACGTGGGGCTGAAGGCGTGGCAGGACCAGAACGTGTCCTACGGCACGGAGCAGGGCTTCACGGTCACGGCCGGCTGACCCGTACCTCCGCACGGGGGTGGGCCGGCGACCCGGTCCACCCCCGTGCCTGTCAGTGCCCCGACCGGCACCCCTCGCACCTGGAGAACCTGTGCCCACGTTCACCCTCGGCGACCGCGACTTCCTCGTCGACGGGAGCCCGGTCCGGCTCCTGTCCGGCGCGCTGCACTACCCGCGGATCCACCCCGGTCAGTGGCGCGACCGGGTGGTCAAGGCGCGGCAGCTGGGCCTGAACACCATCGAGACGTACGTCTTCTGGAACGAGCACAGCCCGGCCCCGGAGGTCTTCGACACCTCCGGCCGCCTGGACCTGGTGCGGTTCCTGCAGATCGTCGCCGAGGAGGGGATGTACGCGATCGTGCGCCCCGGGCCGTACGCCTGCGCCGAGTGGGACAACGGCGGGCTGCCCGCGTGGCTGACGGCCGACCCACGCGTGGGGCTGCGCCGGTCCGAACCGCACTACCTCGCGGCGGTCACCGACTACCTGCATCGCGTGTACGAGCTGGTGGCGCCCCTGCAGGTGGACCGTGGCGGGCCGGTGGTGCTGGTCCAGATCGAGAACGAGTACGGGGCCTACGGCGGTGACGCCGAGTACCTGCGCACGCTCGTCGAGGTGACCCGCGAGGCCGGGATCACCGTGCCGCTGATCACGGTGGACCAGCCGGAGCCGGACATGCTCGCCCGCGGCTCCCTGCCGACGCTGCACCGCACCGGCTCGTTCGGTGCCCGCGCGGCCGACCGACTTGCGACGTTGCGCCGGTACCAGCCGACGGGCCCGCTGATGTGCTCCGAGTTCTGGTGCGGCTGGTTCGACCACTGGGGCGACCGGCACCACACCGCACCGGCCGAGGCGTCCGCGGCCGAGCTGGACGCGATCCTGTCCGCCGGCGCGTCGGTGAAC
>DAIDJQ010000064.1 GCA_027451305.1 Cellulomonas sp. | reverse complement strand
CGGCGCCGCCGGTCAGTGCAGGATCCGACCGCTCCACGGCAGGATGACGGTGATCGCGACGAGCCCGCAGAGGGCGAACGTCGCGCCCGAGCGGATCATCCGCATGATCGGCACCATGCCGGTGCCGTACACGATGGCGTTCTGCGGGGTCGACACCGGCAGCATCGAGCCGAGCGAGCACCCGAACGTGCCGGCCATCGCGGGGATGATCGGGTCGACGCCGGCGGCCAGCGCGACGGGGATGATGATCGGCACGATCACGGCCGCCGCGGCCGTGTGGCTGGTCGTCTCGGAGATCACGACCGCGAGCAGGATCGCGAACACCGTGATCGGCACGAGCCCGTTCAGGCCGAGGTGGTGGGCGGACGACGTCCCGATGATCTTCGCCAGGCCGGTGCTCTGCAGCAGCGAGCCGAAGATGATGCCGCTGCCGAACAGCAGGATCGTGCCCCAGTCGATGTGGGCGGCCTCCTGCCAGTCCAGCGTGAACTGCCGACGCCTCCAGTCGACCGGGAGCACGAACAGCAGGCAGGCGCCGACGAGTGCGACGATCCCCTCGTCGAGCAGCCCGTCGACCCGCGTGTACAGCGGGGAGGTGCTGCCGACCAGGAGCGAGAGCAGGCCCGGCGCCAGCCACAGCAGCACCGTCGTGCCGAAGGCGATCAACGTGTTCGTCTCCGCGCGGCCGATGGGGCCGATCGTGTCCAGCTCCCTGCGCACGTACTCGCGCACACCGGCGATCTGCTTGACCTCGGGCTTGTTCACGAGCAGGAAGACCACGCCGATCAGCACGACGAACATCACCGCGAGGATGGGCAGCGCGGCGGTGAACCACTGCACGACCGTCACCTGACGGTGGAGCGCCTGGGCGATCAGGCCGCGTGCGATGACGTTGGGCGGGAACGACACCGGGTTGGCGAAGCCTCCGACGCTCGCGCCGTAGGCCAGGACGAGGAGCAGCGCGGAGTTCAGCCGCAGCTTCGTGCGGTCCACGTCCCGCGGCAGGAGGCCCTGCTCGACGAGCAGCGTGGTCATCACCGAGGAGATGCCCAGCGCGGTGGGCAGCAGCATCGCCACCGTGGCGGTGCCCGAGACCATCAGCGACACCAGCGTCGTGATGACGCCGAACGCCGCGATGATCCGCGTCGTGCTGCTCCCGACGCCCGGCAGGGCGAGCACCCGCAGCGCGAGGCGGCGGGCCAGGCCGTGCACCATCATCGCCCGGGCCAGGATGAACACCCCGATGAAGAGCAGCACCGTCGTGGAGCCGAACGGCGCGACCACGGCCTTCGCGGGTGCGACGCCGACGAGGACGGCGACGACGATGCCGATCAGCCCGCCGACGGGGATGGGGACGGCTTCGGTCACCCAGAGGACGACGACCATCAGCACCGTCGCGGCGAGCGCGTGCTGCGTCGCGGTCAGCCCGATCGGTGCCAGGAGGAAGCCCACCAGGACGAGGGGTGCGAGCACGAGACCGGTCGCGCGGCGGCCACGTTCGAACGAGGAGAGGCCGGGGCCCGTGACCGGCGAACCGGGTCCACGAGCCACGTCGGCGGCGGTCAGTGTTGCGGCGTCCATGGGTCACCTCTGCATCGGCGCTGATACGGGTTCTGCCGCCGGGGGCGGCTCGCCACCGATTGAACGCAGCGGGCCGGCGGCCCGTCCAAGACCGGTTCGCTTGCCGCGTTAGAGGCAACGCCTATCGGTCCCGGGGCATGGCACGATCGGCCGCGTGGACGCGCGGCAGCTCGAGTACTTCCTGGCGGTGGCGGACCACGGCGGCATGAACCGGGCTGCGGCTGCGCTCCACCTCGCGCAGCCGTCGCTGTCCCAGTCCATCCGCAACCTCGAGCGCGAGCTCGGCACCCTCCTGTTCCACCGGATCGGCCGGCGGCTGGAGCTGTCCGAGGCGGGCCGGGCGATGATCGAGCCGGCGCGGCAGGTGATCCGTGACCTCGAGACCGCACGCGCCACCGTCCAGTCGGTCACCGGGTTGCGGACCGGCCGGCTGGAGATCGCCGCGATGCCCTCGCCCGCCGTCCAGCCGCTGTCCCGGATGGTCGGCGAGTACCTGCGCCGCTACCCGGCCATGCGCGTCGAGGTGCGTGCGGTGCCCACCGCGGAGGCGGCCGTCGAGCAGGTCCGCACGGGGAGCGTGGAGATCGGCATCGTCGGTACCGCCGCACCGCTGCGGTCCACCGAGGTGCGCGTGCTCCCCGTGGAGCGGCAGCGGTTCGTCGTCCTCGCGCCACCCGACGGCCCGTTGACCCCGGGGCGTGCCACCACCCTGGACGAGCTGGCCGGGATGACGATCGTCGTCGCGCCCCCAGGCACCCGGGCGCGGCAGCTGCTTCAGGAGCTGCGGGACCGCGGCGTGCCGGTGCACTTCGGCGTCGAGGTCGCGCATCGCGAGGCGATCCTGCCGCTGGTGCTGCAGGGGACCGGCGTCGCCGTCGTGACCGACGCGTGGGCGCCGCTGGCGCGCGCGGCCGGGGCGCTGGTGCTCGACCTCGAGCCCGCGGAGCACCTGCACATCTCCCTCGTGACGCGCCGCGCGCCGCTGACGCCCGGCGCGAGCGCATTCGTCGAGGGTGCGCTCCCGCGCCCGGCCGGTCGATAGGCGCTGCCTCTCAGCCGGCAAGACAACTGGTCTTGGACCGTGCCACCGCGCGACCCGTTGAATCTCCGCGAGGACAGAGCGGTTCTATCCGAAGGAGCGACACGGTGAGCACAACGCGCAGGTTCCGCATCGCGGCCATCCCGGCCGACGGCGTCGGCAAGGAGGTGGTGGCCGCCGGGCGTGAGGTGCTCGACGCGCTGGCGGACGGCAGCGACGGCGCATTCGCGTTCGAGTGGGCCGACTTCGACTGGGGGTGCGACTACTACGCGCGCACCGGCCGGATGATGGCCGAGGACGGGCTCGAGCAGCTGCGGACGTTCGACGCGATCTACTTCGGGGCCGTCGGGTGGCCCGGTGTCCCCGACCACATCAGCCTCTGGGGTCTGCGGCTGGCGATCTGCCAGGGCTTCGACCAGTGGGCCAACGTGCGCCCGGTGCACTTCCTCCCGGGGGTCACCAGCCCGCTGCGCAAGGCGGACCGCACCGAGCTCGACTGGGTCGTGGTCCGGGAGAACAGCGAGGGCGAGTACTCAGGTCTGGGTGGTCGCAACCTCGCGGCGCGCGGGGCCGGCGGTGAGGTCGCGGTGCAGTCCGCCCTGTTCACGGAGGTCGGCTGCGAGCGGATCATGCGGTTCGCGTTCGAGCTCGCCCGCACGCGGAGCCGTCGGAAGGTCTCGAGCGTCACCAAGAGCAACGCGCAGCAGTACGCCATGGTGCTGTGGGACGAGGTGTTCGCGCGGGTCGCCGCCGACTACCCCGACGTGGAGACGGAGAGCGTCCTCGTGGACGCGATGTCGGCGAAGTTCGTGCTGCACCCGGAGGACCTGTCCGTCGTCGTCGCCTCCAACCTCCACGCCGACATCCTGTCCGACCTCGGCAGCGCCCTCGCGGGCAGCCTCGGCCTGGCGGCGAGCGCCAACCTGAACCCGGAGCGGCGCTTCCCCAGCATGTTCGAGCCGGTGCACGGCTCGGCTCCGGACATCGCCGGCAAGGGGTTGGCCAACCCGATCGGGGCGGTGGGCAGCGCGGCCCTGATGCTCGACCACCTCGGCCTCCCCGACGAGGCGGCCCGTCTGGAGGCAGCCATCGCCCGGGTGACGGCCGCCGGCGTCCTGACGCAGGACCTCGGGGGCGGTGCGGCGACCGACGACGTCACCAAGGCGCTCATCGACGCGCTGAACCCCTGACGGTCTGACGGAGGGTGTCGCGGGGCCCGGTGCTCCGCGGCGCCCTTCGCCGTCCCGTCCCCGAGGACGGTGCTCCCGGCCCGCGCCGGCCCGCCCCGGGGATCACCCGTGCGGGTTGCGTGCCCCGAGGAGCGGTTCGGCCGGGCGTCAGGCACCCTGGTGGCGTGGGCGACGTCAGGAACCTCTCCAGCGCACCGAGCGCGCGCCGGCGTGGTTGGCGTCCGGTGGACGACGAGCTCGCCCTGCCCGCCGAGCGCCACGCACCCCGGCAGGCCCGGCACTGGGTGATGCGCACCGTGGCCGCCGAGGGTGTGGTGGGCCCGAGCAACCAGGTGATCGAGCTGCTCACCGGTGAGCTCGTCTCCAACGCGGTGGTGCACGGTCCCGTCGACGGACAGGTGCGGGTGGGGCTCCGGATCGAGGGTCACACCGTCCGCGTGAGCGTCCGGGACTCGGGCGGCGGCCGCCCCCGCGTGCGTCATCCGGAGCCGACCGCGCCGAACGGGCGTGGTCTCGCCCTGGTCGAGGCGCTCTCGTCGGCATGGGGCACCTCCACCCACCCCGACGGCGGCAAGACGGTGTGGTTCGACGTCGAGGTCGAGGCCTGACCGCCTCCCCGGATCACCGGCGTGGCGAGCCTGTGACCTGCGGATTCGCCGGACCGGCGGTGCGACCTGAGACCCTACGGCGTAGTTTCGTCGCGCATGCGTGGGTTGTTCGCGCGACGGGGCACAGCGGTGGACGACGAAGGAGCACTCGGGGATGACCGACGGCAGCAGCGTGACGACCGGCACGGGACCGGCCCGGGTGCCCACGATCACCGCCGAGGTGCGCGACGACGGCACCGGTGAGCTGGTGGTGGACGGCGAGCGGCACCAGGTGGTCCGCGACGACCTGGCGCAGGCCGGTGCCGAGGTCACGTCCCGGGTCGCGGCGCTCGCGGCGGAGCTGGGCCGTGCGCTGCCGGTGCAGGTGCGTGACCCCGACGGCATCTGGTCGCTGCTGATCCACCCGGACGGGCGGGTGGACGAGGCGCCGCCGGAGGCTGAGCCGGACGACCTCGGCGCGCCCGCCACGTCCGACGGCCCCGCCCGTACCGAGGGGTCCACGGTGGCGGCCGTCCCTGCGCCGCCCGCACCGGTCGTGCCCGCACCCGCCGTCCCGGGGGCAGCTGCCGAGTCGTCGTCGCCCTCCCGCACCGACCCGTCCACGGCACCGACCCCCGAGCCCGCCCCGGCGGCCACCCGCCGGCGCGACGGGGACGTGCTGCCCACGCTGGAGGACCTCGTCTCGGTGCGCCGCTCGGACCGCAACGACCCGGCCCGTCAGGGCTGGCAGCACGGCCTGCGGACCGTGACGTTCGGAGCCGTCCGGCCCGGCCCCGGGCGCGCCGAGCGGCGCGAGCGCGCTGACGTCCAAGCGGTGCGGCGCACGCTGGAGGGGCCGCGCACCGTCGTCGTGATCAACCCCAAGGGCGGTGCGCACAAGACGACCGCGACCATGCTGCTCGCGTCGACCTTCGGCCTGCAGCGCGGCGGCTACACCCTCGCCTGGGACAACAACGAGACGCACGGCACCCTCGGCTGGCGCTCCGCGCCCTCCGACCACACCCGCACCGCCGTGGACCTGCTGCGCTCGCTGCCGACGCTGACCGCGCACGGCAACGTGCGGATCGGCGACCTCGACGGGTACATGCGCACCCAGCCCACCGAGCAGTTCGACGTGCTGGCCTCGGACGAGAACGCCGCCTCGGTCGCCTCGGTCGACGCCGAGAGCTTCCAGCGCCTGCACCGGCTGCTCTCGCAGTTCTACCGGGTGCTGGTGGTGGACACGGGCAACAACATGCGCGCCTCCAACTGGCGGGCGGCGGTGGACGCCGCGGACCAGCTGGTGGTGGTGACCACCATCCGCGAGGACACCGCGCAGTCGGCCGCGTGGGCGCTCGACGCCCTGCGGGCGATGGGCCACGAGGACGCCGTGCGCAAGGCGGTCACCGTGCTGTCCGCACCCGACCCGAAGGTGGACAAGGCGCTGCACAAGCGGCTGCGGACGCACTTCGGGGCGCTGACCAGGACGGTCGTCGACGTGCCCTACGAGCGGGCGCTGGTCTCCGGCGGACCGATCGACTACGACAAGCTGCGTCCGGCCACCCGGCGGGCGTGGTTGCGGGCGACGGCGGCGGTGGCCGAGGGGCTCTGAGGCGGTCCCCTGCGCGGTGGCACGCCGACCGGTCGGCGCCGGCCACCCGTGGGCAGCGGCGGTTCGCCCCGGCGGGGCGTGCAAGATCCGGCAGGCTGAGCACACCACAGGGGTGTCCGCACCCGTGTGCCAGCGCCCTGCAGGAGCCACCGTGTCGCCGAGGACCTCGCCCGTGCCGGAGTCCGTCACGCCGGACGACGACGCCGCGGGCCTGCTCGTCGGGCCGGGGTCCGGCGGGACGAGCGCCACGGCGACGCCAGGTGCGGCGCACGACGCGGCGTGGTTCACCGCGCTGGTGCAGCAGCACTCCACCGCGGTCCACCGGTTCCTGGTGCGGCGCTCGGGGGCGGTGGACGCCGAGGACCTCACGGCCGACGTGCTGGTGGTCGCCTGGCGGCGCCGCGCCGACGTGCCCGACGGTGCCGAGCTGCCGTGGCTGTACCGGACCGCCTCCTACGTGCTGGCCAACCACCGCCGCAAGGCGCGGCCGCTCCTGGTGGACCAGCTGCCCGAGCCGCCGGAGGCCGACGACGACCCCGCCCTGCGGGCCGTCGGGGACGACCGGGTGCGGCGGGTGCTCGCGGGGATCGCGGCCAGGGACCGGCAGATCCTGCTGCTCGCCGCCTGGGAGGGCCTGGGCGGGGCCGACCTGGCCGAGGTGCTGGGGATCAGCCGCGGGGGTGCCGACGCCGCGCTGAGCCGCGCGCGGTCCCGGTTGGCGGCCGCGTGGGCGGCCGACGAGGGCTGAGCCGGCGACGACGAGGGCCCGAGCCCGGGTGCAAGTCGTGCGCTGCTGCCGACACAAGGCGGGTAGCGGGCCGCACCGGCGGCCCGGGACGGAGGTCAGTGATGGACGAGCAGCTCCCCGGTCACGAGCCGTCGGACGCCGCACCGGCCCGGACCCCCCGTCCCGACCAGCCCGGCGTGCCGGCCGACGAGGCGTTCGCCGCGCTGCGTGCCGCCGACCCCGCTGCGGGTGCCGCACCCGACGCCGCCCGGCTGACGGCCGTGCTGCGCACGGCCACCGGCGTGGACGTCGGTGTGCGGGCCCCCGCACCGGCCGTGGAGGCGGCACGCCGACGGTGGGGACGCAGCCGCGGCCCGGCGCGGTGGCTGCAGGTCGCCGCGGTGGTCGCGGGGCTGGCCGTGGTCGGTGGCGGGGGGTACGCCCTCGGCACGTCGCAGGTCGGTGGCACCGGCTCGCTCACGGGCGGCGCGACGCCGTTGCCCGCGATCACCCTCGGGAACGGTGCCGAGCGGAGCTCCGGCGGTGCGGCGGAGCCGGCGGTCGGGGCAGCGACGTCAGGCGCCGGCTCGTCGCCGTCCGTCGCGGTCGGGGTGCCGGGCATCTCGACCTGGTACGGCTCGCGCACGGTGTTCGTGGCGTCGGGTCTGTCCGCGACCGGCAGCTCCGGCTCGGCGTGGGCCTTCGATGCGGCGTCGGTGGTCGGTGCCGGCACCGCTCGCCGCGCTGCGACGGTGCTGGGCGTCGCCGGGGACCCGCGGCCGGAGTGGGGCGCCTGGACGGTCGGCCCGACCGACGGGACCGGTCCGGTGCTCCGGCTCTCCGGGGACGGCATGGCGACGCTCTCCTACTCCGACCCCGCGCTGGACCCGTGGACGTGCGCCGGCGCGAAGGGCGCCGCGACGGGTACGGCGTGCCGCAGCGGCGACAGGCCTACCCCGGCGGGCGATGCGGCCGTGGCCAAGGTGCGCGACCTGTTCCACGCCCTCGGGGTGGACCTGGCAGGTGCCACCGTGCACGTGCAGGCCGACGCGACCCCCGTGCAGGACGGAACAGGTGCCACCGTTCCGGCGCCGACGCGGGTCACCGTCACGTTCTCGCAGGTGGTGCAGGGTCAGCTGACCGGGGTGTCCTGGGCAGCCACGCTGGTCGGGTCCGGTGTGCAGTCGCTGTGGGGACCGCTCGCGCCGCTGGTGGACCTGGGCCGGTACGACGTGGTGAGCCCGGCTGCGGCCGCGCAACGGCTGAACGACCCGCGGTTCGGCGCGTTCGGCGGCGGCCCGGTCCCGTTGCGGGGCAGCGGTGTCGCGGAGCCCGGCGTCGCCGGATCGGCGTCCTCGGGCACGGCCCTTCCGGGCGCCGTCTCGTCCGGAAGTGCCTCGTCCGGCACCGCGACGGCCGGCCCGGGGATCGCCGTCCCGGCGCCTGCCCCCACGGCGGTCCCGGGCGGAAGGCCGGTCCCGGCGCCCACCGTCGTCCCCACGGCGCCGGCCGTGCCGTCGGCGGGAGCCGCCATCGCCTGGCCCGTCCGCCACGTCACGCTCGTCTCCGCCCGGCTCGGCCTGGCGCTCACCACGCTCCCGTCGGGCGCCGCGGTGCTGGTGCCGACCTACCAGCTCACGGACAGCGACGGCGGCACGTGGTCCGTGGTCGCCGTCGCCGACTCGCAGCTCGACTTCTCCGCCGCGGGCTGACCGGGCCGGGTGCGTGCGGAACGGTGGGTGCCAGACTCCAGGCCATGACCGATCGCCGTGACCGGCTGATGCTGATGGACACCGCGTCGCTGTACTTCCGGGCGTTCTTCGGGGTGCCGGACAGCGTGCGGTCGCCGGACGGCCTGCCGGTGAACGCGGTGCGCGGGCTGCTGGACATGATCGCCCGGCTGATGAGCGACCACCGGCCGCGGCGGCTGGTCGCGGCGTGGGACGACGACTGGCGGCCGGCCTTCCGGGTGGCCGCGATCCCCACCTACAAGGCGCACCGCGTGGCGTCCCAGGACGGCGACCGGTGGGTGGAGGAGGTGCCGGCGGCGCTCACGGCGCAGGTCCCGCTGATCGTCGACGTGCTCGCCGCGATCGGCATCGCGCGGATCGGCGCCCCCGGGTTCGAGGCCGACGACGTGATCGGCACCCTCGTCGCCCACGAGCTGGCCCGACCGGCCGCGCAGCGCGCGGCCGTGGACGTGGTGACCGGCGACCGGGACCTGTTCCAGCTGGTCGACGACGAGGCCGGCGTCCGGGTGCTGTACCCGACGAAGGGCGTCAAGGACCTGCTGGTGGTGGACCAGGCGGTGCTGGCCGAGCGGTACGGGGTCTCGTCCGGCGCGGCCTACGCCGACCTGGCGGTGCTGCGCGGCGACCCGAGCGACGGGCTGCCCGGCGTGCCGGGCATCGGGGAGAAGACCGCGGCGCAGCTGGTCGCCCGGTACGGGGACCTGGCCGGCGTGCTCGCCGCCCGGGACCGGTCCGACGCGGCCTTGGCGCCCGGAGCGCGGCGGCGGCTGACGGAGGCGGCGGACTACCTCGCGGTGGCGCCGGGGGTGGTGCGGGTGGCGCGGGACGCGCCGGTGGCGGACGTGCCCGACGCGCTGCCGCAGGTGGTCGCCGACGCGGACGGTCTGGTGGAGCTGGCGCAGCGGTGGGGGCTCGCCTCGAGCGTGCGACGGGTGGTGGACGCGCTCGTCGTGGCGGGCCGCTGAGGTCGGACCGGGGTCAGGCGTGCGTCCAGAGGTTCGGGCCCGCCGACGTCCACCCGTCGCTCGCCTTCGGTGCCGGACCGCCGTCGGCCACCAGGCGCAGCATCCCGCCGCCGTTGGTGCCGATGGTCGCCACCGCACCCGCACGGTCGGGGACGCAGGACTCCACCGAGACGTCGCCGGCCGGGACCTGCAGCAGGCACAGCCGCCCGGACACCGACCTGGCCACGTAGCTCGCCGCCGCGGAGGTGCTCACCAGCAGCCGGGTCGAGGCGGGGTCCACCTGCAGCTGGTCCGCGTCGTCCGCGTCCAGACGGTCGTCGTCCTGCTGCGTGCGGTCGAACGCCGCCACGTGGGCCGCGGGCCCGGCCGCCGACCGGGGCACCAGCAGCCGCCAGCCCACGAAGCCGCCGGCCAGCACCAGCAGCAGCGCGAGGACCATCACGAGGCCCGTGCGGCGGCGGTGCTCCCGCGGCGGCGCCACCTCGTCACCCGTGCCGAAACCGGACAGGATCTCGTCCACCGGCACCTGGCCGGCGGGGCTGAAGGTCGACATACCGGTCCATCGGCTCGTTCCGGGCGCCACCTGAGCCGCAGTGACCACGGTGCCGGGAACCTCAGCCGCGCGAGGGCCGTCCGGGTCCGGTCGTCCCGGCGTTCGGCGTCCCGTCCTGCGGTTCGTCACCTCGTCCGTGATGATCCCGCCCCTCGTCGTCAGGCCCCTGCGCGTTCCACGGTACGGCGTCGGAGCCCCGGCGAAGCACAGCCGACGAGAGCCGCGCCGCCTCGTCCACGTACGCGGCGAACCAGCCGGGCTCCGCGTCGCCCCACCGCTCCGCCACGACAGCCACCGGGAACAGCACCAGCGGGTGCGTCGCGTGCGCCAGCACCAGCTCGGTGCCCACGTCGTCCCGGTACACCGTCCACGTGAGGCCGGGCACCTGCTGCGCGACCAGGTCGCCGAGCGCCACCCCGAAGACGTTGACCAGCGGGTCGGGGTCGGCCGGCCTCGGCGTGGCCCGCCAGGCGCTGTGCACGCGGTCGAACAACCGCCCGACGGTCGGCCCGTCGACGACGGCGTCGCACAGCTCCAGCAGCAGCTCGCGCTGCTGAGCCATCCACAGGCGCTCGGCGGCGTTCAGCTCCTCGACCACACCGGGGGCGACCTCCGGCGCGGTGGGACCCGCGTCGGCGTTCTCCACCGACCCGAACGGCGTCGGGATCAGCGTCCCGCCCGACGGGCGCGGGGTGCGGCGGAAGAGGGGCACGGTGTGTTCATCGGCGCCCGCGCCCGCGCCCTTGATCCCGGCGGCCACGGGCGGGACGCCCCGACGAGCCGGTACCCGTACGAAGCGGGACGAACACGTACTCGCCGTGCGTGCTCACCACCGGCGGGCCGTCGCCGCGGCGCACGACGAGGGTCATCGTGGTCTCCACCGGCACCACCATCCGACCGCCGACCGCCAGCTGGTCCACCAGCTCGGCGGGCAGCACCCGCGGCGACGCCGAGACGAGGATGCGGTCCCAGCCACCGGCCACCGGGCGGCCGAGGTGCTCCGGGTCCGCCTGCTCGATGCCGGCCCACGGCAGGTCGAACGCCGCCAGGTTGGCGGCGCCGAACGCGCACAGGTCCGGGTCGAGCTCGAGGCCGAGCACCCGGCCGGTCGGCCCCACGAGCTGCGCGAGCAGGGCGGTGCTCCAGCCGGAGCCGGAGCCGACGTCGAGCACCCGGGCGCCGACGGGGACCTCGAGCAGCCGCAGCATCGCGGCGACCGTGGACGGCTGCGAGCCCGTCTGGCCGTGGAACAGGGGGAGGGCGCGGTCCTCGCGGGCGTGCACCACCTGGTCGGGCGGCAGGAAGCGCGCACGGTCCAGGGCTGCCATCGCAGCGGCGACGGCGTGAGGACGTCCCGGGTCGTCGCGATCGGGGTCCGTCGAGCCGGTCACGGCTCGGTCGCCCCCCGGGGACGCTCGACGGGCCGGGTGTCCGGCGCCGGCACCAGCGGGATGGGTCCGGTGCGGATCAGGTCCTGGGAGACCACCGGCAGCGGGCCGGTGCGTGCCACGTCGGCCGCCGCCGGCGCCGAGCGGTAGCGCGGCTTGGGACCGGGCCGGCCGGGCCGGCGCCGGTCCTCGAGACCCTCGAGGGTGGTGGCGCGCCACACGGCGCCGCCGTTCAGCCGCCCGTCCGGCGCCGGCAACCAGGGCACCTTGCGGGAGAGCCAGACCCTGATGGTGGCGTGCTCCACGCCCAGCCGGTCCGCCAGGCGGGCGATGTCGTAGAGGTCGTCCAGCCCGCGCGGCGGGGTCCGATCGGGGTCCGACGAAGGCTCGTGTGGGGCTGGCACGGCGGCAGCGTAGTCGCCCGGGTGCCCGATCTTGTGACGACACCGTGACGAGATCATCACAAGATCTTCGCCCGCCGGAACCCTCAAGCGTCCGGAGCGGTCGTCCGATGCGCTTAACGTGTTTCGCGTGAGTGACAGATTGCCGCCCCGGCGTCGGTCCGGAGGCGGCAGGCATGCTGCCACCGCGCCGGCCGCCGGCACGCCGCGCACGCGTTCCACCGGTGCACACGGTGCCCACCGCGCCCCTCAGGACCACCGTCCGCGCACCCCGCGTCCTCTCGCCCCCCGCGTCGCGCAGGGTGGCGTGGTGGTCGCCCTCGCCGTCGCGCTGGGCGTGGTGCTGGTGAACCCCGCGACGGGCGAGAGCACGGCCGCCGGCGCGACGACGAGCGCCACGGCCGACGCGGTCACGGCTGCGCAGGTCGCGCGCCAGCAGACCCGTGACCAGGTCGCCGTGGTGGCCGACGCCGTCGCCGCCCGTGCGGTGGCCGTGCGCGCCGACGCCGTCCAGGCCCAGGTGCCACCCGACCGGCTGGCGCAGCTCGACGCGCTCCGCGCAGAGGTCGGCACGCTGGTCGGCAAGGTGCAGGCCGAGGACGCGACGGCCCGGAGCGACCGCTCCGGCGTCGCCTCGCGCGGCGGCTCGTCGGCGGAACGGACCCCCGCACCCGACGCGTCCGCGTCGGCCGGGACCTCGTCGACCACGTCGTCCCCGGCGCCGACCGGCACCGCGACGGCCGACCCCACGTCGACCGCGGCCGCTCTCACGCAGCCCACGCCGACGGCGACGGACCCCGCCACGCAGACGGCGACGAGTGCCGCCACGCCGACGGACCTCGCCACGCCGACGGACCCCGCCACGCCGACGGACCCCGCCACGCCGACGGCGACGAGCACCGCCACCCCTGCGGCGGCGGGCGCAGCCACGCCCACGGCGACGCCGAGCGCCGACCCCGCGGCGGCCTCGTCGGACACCGTCGCGATCTCCTCGGACCCCGCGGCGACCCCGTCGGGCACCGCGACCCCCGCAGCGAGCGCTCCGGCCACGCCCGGCGCGACCCCGACCGCCGCCGCGATCGACACGCCGGCCGAGGTGGCCGCCGCCGTCCCGCAGGTGCTGGCGACGGACGACCCCGACGCCGCCCGGCTGCGCGACGCGGTGATCGCCCTGGCCCGCGCCACGGCGGACGTCAGTGCCGCGGCCGACGCGAACCGCGCCGCCGCGAGCGCCGCCGCCGACCAGCAGGCCGCCGCCGCTGCCCAGGCCGCCGCTGCCCAGGCCGCTGCAGCCCAGGCCGCCGCCGCCCAGCGAGCCGCCTGGAAGGCGTCGCTGCAGGGCTACCCCAACGGCCGGATCCCGGCGTCCGCGCTGTGCGCACCGACCTTCGACTCCGGCGCCCTGCTGCGCTGCGACGCCGCGGAGGCCCTGGACAGCCTCGACGCCGCGTACTTCGCGGCGTTCGGGGTGCACATGACGATCAACGACTCGTACCGGTCGTACGCCGCCCAGGTGGCCTGCGTGGCCGTCCACGGCTACCTGTGCGCGACGCCGGGCACGTCCCACCACGGTCTCGGCATCGCCGTCGACTTCGGGGGCGGCATCGAGCAGTCGTCCTCGGCCCAGCGCCTGTGGATGAACCAGAACGCCGGGACGTACGGGTTCGTGCACCCTGCCTGGGCCGAGCCGAAAGGCAGCAAGCCGGAGGCCTGGCACTGGGAGTACACCGGCTGACCTGGCACGCCTAGCATCACTCGGGTGGAGCACGGGGGTGCCACGGGGTCCGGTGAGCTGGTGGGCCGCGCGAGCGAGCTGGACGACATCGACGGCCTGCTGACCGCGGCGGCCGGGGGTGAGGGTGCCGCCGCACTGCTCGAGGGCGAGGCCGGGATCGGACGGTCTGCGCTGCTCGGTGCCCTCGGGCCCGGGGCCCGGCTGGTCGGGGTGGAGCCGGTGCAGGTCCGGGCCACGGTCGGTGACCCGCCGTACGCCCCGATCCGGGCCCTGCTCGCGCCCCGGCCGGACGTCTGGCCGATCGGCCCGCTCGACGAGGCGCTGGCCGGGCTGCTGCGCGCGGCACAGGACGAACCGGGCCACGACCGGCCGGACGGAGCCCCGCTCCGGCCCGACGAGACCGTGCCGTCCGCCGACCTCGACCGCCACACCCGCATCGCCGACGTCGCTGCCGCCCTGGTGCGGCGCCGCGGCGAGCAGCGGCCGTGGGTCCTCCTGCTCGACGACGCGCACCTGGCTGACGTCCCGACGCTGGACGTGCTGACCCGCCTGGCGCGCGAGGAGTCGATCCCGGGTGTCCTCGTGGTGCTGACCCTGCGGCCGGTGCCGCACCGCGCCGCGGTGTCGGACCTGGTCACCGCGTGGGTGCGGGCCGGCGCGCGCAACGTGGAGCTGCGGCCGCTGTCCACGCTCGCCGTGCAGACCCTCGTCGAGCGCTCGCTCGGTGCGGCACCCGGGCCGGTGCTGCGCGGCGTGCTGGCCACTGCCGGCGGCAACCCCCAGCTGCTGGCGCAGGTGCTGGGGGCGGCCCGGGACACCGGCTCGCTGGTGCCCACGGACGGCGTGGTGGACCTGGTGGGCACCGCGTGGCACGCCGAGCTGGACCGCCGGGTGCAGGCGCAGGTGGCCTACCTCGACCCCGCGGTGCTGGCCCTGCTGACCGAGGCGGGGGTGCTCGGCACGTCCTTCGTCGTGCCGGACCTGGCCGCGCTCGCGGCGCTCGACGTGACCACCTGCTGGCGCACCCTGCGGCACGCGCTCGCTGCCGGGGTGGTGGCGGCGCGTGGCGACCGGCTGGTGTTCCGGCACGACCTGGTGCGCACGGCGCTGTACGACGGCCTCGCGCCGGACCAGCGCCGGGCGCTGCACGCGCGGGCGGCCTGGGCGCTCGAGGCTGCCGGCGCACCTGCTCACGTGGTGAGCACGCACCTCGAACGCGCGCGGCCGGTCCCGGACTCCTAGCGTGGGTGCCGGGCGCCGAACCGGGCCCGACGAACGGCTTCCACGACGAAGGAGATCTGCGATGGCCACGCGCAGTGCACGCACGGACTGGACCGGCACGCTGGAGAACGGTGGCGGCCACGTGGAGCTGCTCAGCTCGAAGGCGGGGCAGTACGACGTGTCCTTCCCCCGCCGCACCTCCGACGACGCGCAGGGCACGACGAGCCCGGAGGAGCTCATCGCCGCGGCGCACTCCGCCTGCTACGCGATGCAGCTCTCGGCGCTGATCGCGCAGGCCGGCGGCACCCCGCGCTCGCTGGACGTGCTGGCCGACGTGCGGCTGAGCCCCGACCCCGCCGGTGGCTTCCGGATCAGCGGCATCACCCTGACGGTGCGTGGCGAGGTGGAGGGGATGGACGCCGACGGGTTCCAGGCGGTGGCCGAGGACGCCAAGGCGAGCTGCCCCGTGAGCAAGGCCCTGACGGGGACAACGGTGTCGCTGGACGCCGCCCTGATCTGAGCGCGCCCGCACGGTCGCGCGGGCGGCGCCGGCCGGCCGGGAGCTCTTCCCTGCGGGCCGGCGCCGTCGCCGCGTGACGCCGCGTGCGGCGTCGCCTCACCGGTCGGTCTCACACCCGGGACCTGTGTCCTATGAGGCAAGGCAACCCTTATTTACTGTGGACGGCATGGAGCTGGGAGCCTGCCGCGCCGGAGCCGTCGCGCGCATCGTCCGGGTGGACGTCGAGCCTGCGGTCCGCCTCCGGTTCGGTGAGCTCGGTCTGCGGGCCGGCGCGCTGGTGCAGGTGACGCACGACGTCGGGAGCCAGGGTCGGGTGGTCGCCGTCGGTGCCGACCGGTTCGCGCTCGACGCGGCGACCTGCGCCCGGATCACCGTCGAGCCGGCGCCGGCTCGATGAGCTGCCACCAGCCGGCGGACGTCGCGACGCTGCCGGTGCCGGCGGGTACGCGGGAGGCGCGGCAGGCGACGGTCGCCCTGGTCGGCAGCCCGAACGTCGGCAAGTCGACCCTCTTCAACGCCGTCACCGGGTCCCGGCAGCAGGTGGTGAACGCCCCCGGCACCACGGTCGAGCTGGCCACCGGACCGTGGCGGGCCGCCGGTGCGCTCCTGGTGGACCTGCCGGGCGCGTACAGCCTGCTGGCCCGCACCCCGGACGAGCAGGTGACGGCCGATGCGGTGGCGGGCACGGGTCCGCTCGGCGCGCTGGACCTGGTGGTGGTGCTGGCCGACGCCACGGCGCTGGCCCGGTCGCTCTACCTGGTGGCGCAGGTGGCCCGTGCCGGCATGCCGGTGCTGGTGGGACTGACCATGCGGGACGTGGCGGCGTCGCGCGGGGTGGACGTCCGGCCCGAGCACCTCGCGGCGGCGCTCGGGGTGCCGGTCGTCGGCCTCGACCCGCGCACGGGCGCCGGCGTGGACGCCCTGGTCGACGCGGTGCGGTCGGCGCTGGACGGCCCGCCCGTCCGGCTCGACCTCTCGGCGGCTCCAGGTCTCAGGCTCCCGGGCCGACCGGGACCGGTGCACGACGACCGGCCGGAGGCCGCGGACGACGACGGGCGTGGTGCGTCGCCGGAGGGGACGGGTGGCGCGCTCGGGACCACGTCGGACGAGGACGAGCTCGACCCGCGGCTGGCCGACGCGGCCGAGCTGTTCGCGTGGGTGGAGGACGTGCTGGGCACCCTCGCGACCCAGGAGGGCCGGCCGTCCAACCCGGAGGGGGAGGCCGCCGCCGGCCGGACGGTGGCGCTGCGCACCTGGTCGGACCGGGTCGACGGCGTGCTGCTGCGCCCCTGGGCGGGCGTGCCGGTGCTGCTGGCGGTGATGTGGGGGCTGTTCCAGCTGGCCACCACGGCGGCCGCACCGCTGATGGACGGCGTGAACGCGTTGGTGGTCGGCTGGTTCGGCGGGCTGCTGCACGGCTGGCTCGGCGGCGCGCCGCCGTGGGTCGGCGGGTTCGTCGTCGACGGCGTGCTCGCCGGGGTCGCCACGGTGCTGTCGTTCGCGCCGCTGATGGCGCTCATGTTCGTCGCCGTCGCGCTGCTGGAGGACTCCGGGTACCTCGCCCGTGCCGCGTTCGTCGCCGACCGTGCGATGCGGTCCCTGGGCCTGGACGGACGGGCGGTGCTGCCGCTCGTCGTCGGCTTCGGCTGCAACGTCGCAGCCCTGTCCGCCACGCGCACCCTGCCGCACGCCCGGCAGCGGCTGCTGACCGGGCTGCTCATCCCGTTCACCAGCTGCACCGCGCGGCTGACCGTGTACCTCATGCTCGCCGGCGTCTTCTTCCCCGGCCACGCGGGGCTCGCCGTGCTCGCCATGTACCTGCTGTCCGCGCTGCTGGTGGTGGGGATCGGGCTCCTGCTGCGCCGCACGGCGTTCCGTGACCTGCGTCGTGAGCCGTTCGTGCTGGCGCTGCCGGCGTACCAGCGGCCGCGCCTGCGGGCGATCGCCACGTCCGCATGGGTCCGCGTGCGCGCCTTCGTCACCAAGGCCGGCACGATCATCGTGATCACCCTCTCCGCCGTGTGGGTGCTGATGGCCGTCCCGGCGACCGGTGGGTACTCCGTGGCGCGGGTGCCCGTGGCGGACAGCGTGTACGGGCGGGCTGCGGCGGGGATCGCGCCGGTGTTCGCCCCGGCCGGGTTCGGTGACTGGCACGCCGCCTCGGCGCTGATGACCGGGTTCGTCGCCAAGGAGGTGGTGGTCGGCTCGATGGCGCAGACGTACGCGGTCGGGGACCAGGCGCACGCGGTCGGCGGCCCGAGCGGCACGGCTGCGGCGTCTGCCGCGACCGGCGGCGACCTCGGCACGCAGCTGCGTGCCACCTTCACGCGGACCTCGGGCGGTGCGCCCCGGTCCGCGGCGTTCGCCTTCATGGTCTTCGTGCTCGCCTACACGCCGTGCCTCGCGACGGTGGCCGAGCAGCGGCGGCTGTTCGGGGCGCGCTGGACTGCGGTGTCCGTCGGCAGCTCGCTGGTGGTCGCCTGGTTGCTGGCAGTGGCGGTGTTCCAGCTCGGCTCCCGGCTGCTGGGTGCCTGATGAGCGTCCTGGCGCAGGTGCTGCGGGAGACCGGCCGGGGGCTGCCCCCGGCGCGGGTGGCCGCGGTGCTCGGCGTGGACGAGGGTCTCGTCCTCGCGGCGCTGGACCACGCCGAACGGATCGGACTGGTGCTCCGCGCCGGCGGTGGGGACCGGTCGGCCCGCGGCTCCGCGCCGTGCGGCACGGGTTGCCGGACCGCGACCGTCGACCCGCTGGCGTGCGCCGGCTGCCCGTTCGCCCGCTGACCGCTCTGCGGGCGTCCCGGCCTGCGGCCCGGACGCAATGACACACTGCGAGCCGTGGCCACCGCGACAGCGACCGACACCCTCGTCGCCGGTCTGCGCTCGGCGGTGCGCGGCGAGGTCGACGACTCCACCCGCCGCCGCGCCGAGTTCTCCACCGACGCCTCCAACTACCGCGTGGTGCCCCGCGTCGTCGTCTTCCCGCACGACGAGGAGGACGCGCTCGCCGCGCTGAGCGTCGCCCGCGAGCTCGGTGTCCCCGTGACGTCCCGCGGCGCAGGCACCTCGGTGGCGGGCAACGCCGTCGGGCCCGGCGTGGTGCTCGACTGGTCCCGGCACGTGAACCGGGTGCTCGAGCTCGACCCGCAGGCCCGCACCGCGCGGATCCAGCCGGGCACCGTGATGGCCGACCTGCAGCGCGCGGCAGCACCGCACGGCCTGCGGTTCGGTCCGGACCCGTCGACGTGGACCCGCGCCACCCTCGGCGGGATGATCGGCAACAACGCCTGCGGTCCGCACGCCGTGGCGTACGGGCGGACGGCCGACAACGTGCTGAGCCTGGACGTGGTGGACGGCACCGGCCGTCGGTTCACCGCCGGCGCCGGTGCCGGCGCGCTGGACGCGGTGCCGGGCCTCGACCAGCTGGTGCGGGCGCACCTGTCCACCATCCGCACCGAGCTCGGCCGGTTCGGCCGGCAGGTGTCCGGCTACTCCCTCGAGCACCTGCTGCCGGAGCACGGCACCGACCTGGCGAAGGCGCTGGTCGGTACCGAGGGGACCGTGGTGACGGTGCTCGGCGCCACCGTCCGCCTGGTGCCGATGGCGCCGACGCCGGTGCTCGTGGTGCTCGGCTACCCGGACATGGCGGTCGCGGCGGACGCGGTGCCGGCGCTGCTCGCGCACCGGCCGCTGGCGATCGAGGGGATGGACTCCCGGCTGGTGGACGTGGTGCGCCGGGTGCGCGGCGCCGCCGCCGTCCCGGACCTGCCGGAGGGCGGCGGCTGGCTGTTCGTCGAGGTCGGCGGCGAGACGCTCGACGAGGCGCTGGTCTCGGCCCGTGCGCTCGCGGCGGACGCGTCGACCCGTGCCGTCGGGCTGTTCCCGCCGGGGCCCGAGGCGACGGCGATGTGGCGGATCCGCGCCGACGGCGCAGGGCTCGGCGGTCGGACTCCCTCCGGCGCCCAGGCGTGGCCGGGCTTCGAGGACTCGGCGGTGCCGCCCGAGCACCTCGGCACCTACCTGCGCGAGCTGACCGC
>DAIDJQ010000063.1 GCA_027451305.1 Cellulomonas sp. | reverse complement strand
CCTCGCGACGGGCCCCGGCGCGCCGGGTTCTCAGGGGTCGGCGAAGGGTGCCAAGCCGGCCAAGAGCGGCAAGAAGCTCAAGAGCGGCAAGAAGGTCAAGCAGGTCGCACCCACGTCGAAGAAGGGTGCAGGCACCTCGGGAAAGAAGAGCAAGGCCAAGCGCTGACCTGCAGGTGCCGAACGACGGGTGACCTGCGCAGGGCGTGCACCCCTGCCTGTACGCCACCCGAGAGCCGGCCGGGTCGCGTGTGAGGGTTTCGGGTGGGATCCTCGCCGCACCCGTGGCTGCGGCCTGGGGCCCGTGAACGCATGAGAGACGATGGTGCGATGGCCGACCTGCTGTACGTCGACGGTGGCAACCCGCTGAACGGTGAGATCACCGTCCGCGGCGCCAAGAACTTCGTGTCCAAGGCCATGGTGGCCGCCGTGCTCGGCGAGACCCCGAGCGTCCTGCGCAACGTCCCGGAGATCCGTGACGTCCAGGTGGTCACCGGGCTGCTCGAGCTGCACGGGGCGCGCGTCGACACCGACGTGGACGCCGGTGTGGTGCACATCGACCCCACCGAGGTGGAGTCCGCGCACGTGGCGGACATCGACGCCCACGCCGGTTCCAGTCGTATCCCGATCCTGTTCTGCGGGCCTCTGCTGCACCGTCTCGGCGAGGCGTTCATCCCCGACCTGGGTGGCTGCCGCATCGGTGACCGCCCGATCAACTACCACCTCGACATCCTGCGACAGTTCGGTGCGGTGGTGGACAAGCGCGCGAACGGCATCCACATCGTGGCGCCGCACCGGCTGCAGGGCACCAAGATCGCGCTGCCGTACCCCAGCGTGGGCGCCACCGAGCAGCTCCTGCTCACCGCGGTCCGCGCCGAGGGCATCACCGAGCTCTCCGGAGCGGCGATCGAGCCCGAGATCATGGACCTGATCAACGTCCTGCAGAAGATGGGCGCGATCATCTCGGTCGACACCGACCGGGTCATCCGCATCGAGGGCGTGGAGCGGCTCGTCGGGTTCAGCCACACGGCCCTCGCGGACCGGATCGAGGCGGCGTCCTGGGCCTCGGCGGCGCTGGCCACCGGTGGCGACGTGTTCGTGCGCGGCGCCACGCAGCCGGAGATGACCACGTTCCTGAACACCTTCCGCAAGGTCGGCGGCGAGTTCTCGGTCGAGGAGGACGGCATCCGGTTCTTCCACCCCGGTGGCGACCTCAACTCGATCCAGCTCGAGACCGACGTGCACCCCGGCTTCATGACGGACTGGCAGCAGCCGCTCGTCGTCGCGCTCACCCAGGCGAAGGGGCTGTCGATCGTGCACGAGACGGTGTACGAGAACCGTTTCGGCTTCGTCGACGCGCTGGTCGGCATGGGTGCGACGATCCAGGTCTACAAGGAGTGCCTGGGTAGCCGGCCGTGCCGGTTCGGCCAGCGGAACTTCTACCACTCGGCTGTCATCTCCGGCCCCACGCCGTTGTCGGCGGCGGACATCGAGGTGCCGGACCTGCGCGGCGGGTTCAGCCACCTGATCGCGGCGCTCACCGCCAAGGGCACCTCGGCAGTGCGCGGCATCAGCCTGATCGACCGCGGCTACGAGCGGTTCACCGACAAGCTCGAGGCGTTGGGCGCGCAGTTCAGCCGGGAGGAGCCGCGCTGACGCTACGGCTAGCATCGTCGCCGTGTCGTCCCCCGCACGGGCCAACCGCGCCTACCGCAACGTCGCCCTCGTCGTGCGCCCCGTCCTCTTCGCCACCACCCGGCGGGAGTGGCGCGGTGTGGAGAACCTGCCCACCGACCGTGGGTACATCGTCGCCGCGAACCACGTGACGCAGGCCGACCCGCTCACGCTCGCGCACTTCCTCTGGGACAACGGCGTGGTGCCGCGGATCCTGGCCAAGGCGTCGCTGTTCACCGCACCGGTGATCGGCGCGGCGCTGCGCGGCACCGGCCAGATCCCCGTGCAGCGCAACAGCAGCGCGGCGGGGCAGTCGCTGGACGCCGGTGCGCAGGCGGTGCGGGACGGCGAGTGCGTGGTGGTGTTCCCCGAGGGGACACTCACCCGAGAGCCGGACATGTGGCCCATGCAGGGCAAGACGGGGGTGGCGCGGCTCGCTCTGACCACCCGAGCCCCGGTGGTCCCCGTCGCCCAGTGGGGTGCGCACCACCTGCTCGCCCGGTACGGGAAGGTGCCGCACCTGCTCCCGCGGGCCCGGGTGCAGGTGGTGGCAGGCCCGCCGGTGAGGCTCGACGACCTGTACGACCGGCCGCAGGACACCGCCACGCTGCGCGAGGCCACGGAGCGTGTGATGGCCGCGATCACGAGCCTGCTCGAGGGGCTGCGCGGGGAGCAGGCGCCGGCCGCCCGTTACGTGCCGCCGCCGGGCGGCGGACGCGGGGGCCCTGCGAGCTCTCCGTCTGCCTCGTGACCTCTGCGAGCGGGCCCGTCACGCGGGCGGCCGTGCTGGGTGCCGGCAGCTGGGGCACGACGTTCGCGATGGTGCTCGCCGACGCGGGCTGCGACGTCACGGTGTGGGGCCGGGACGAGGAGATCTGCCGGCAGATCCGTGAGGAGCACCGCAACGACGCCTACCTGCCCGGTGTCGAGCTCCCCGCCCGCGTGACCGCCGAGACCGACGCCGCCGCCGTCGTGCGCGGTGCCGACCTGGTGGCGGTGGCGGTCCCGTCCCAGGGCGCCCGCGCCGTGCTGGAGCCGCTCCGCGGGGCGATCGGACGGCAGGCGGTGGTGGTCTCCCTGATGAAGGGTGTCGAGCTGGCCACCGACCGGCGGATGAGCCAGGTGGTGGGCGAGGCGCTCGGTCTGCCCGAGGGTCGGGTCGCTGTGATCTCCGGGCCGAACCTCGCCCACGAGATCGCGCAGCGCCAGCCGACAGCGACCGTCGTCGCGAGCACAGACGCGGACACGGCCGCGTTCGTGGCACGTTCCGTGAGCTCGTCGTACTTCCGTCCTTACACCAACCCGGACGTCGTGGGTGTCGAGCTGTGCGGCGCGGTGAAGAACGTCATCGCGCTCGCGGTCGGCATCTCGCAAGGGCGCGGGCTCGGGTTCAACACCATGGCGACGGTGATCACCCGGGGGCTCGTGGAGATCACCCGGCTGGGCCGGGCGATGGGCGCCGACCCGGACACGTTCGGCGGGCTTGCCGGCATGGGCGACCTGATGGCGACCTGTGCGTCACCCGACTCGCGCAACCACGGCCTCGGCGTGCACCTCGGCGCCGGGATGGCGCTGCCTGAGGCGATCGCGGCGACGGGCGGCACGGCCGAGGGCGTGAAGTCGTGCCGTCCGGTGCTGGACCTGGCGCGTTCGCTCGGCGTCGAGATGCCGATCACCGAGGCGGTGGTGCGGGTGCTCTACGAGGGCCTGCCGGTCGACGAGCTGGCCCCGTTGCTGCTGGGCCGCCCCACGCGCGCCGAAGGGATCTGAGGGCCCGCAGGCCGGCCATGCAGGAGCGGGCCGGGCCGTGAGCGTTCAGGCGGTGGCCGCCCGCAGCGCCGAGTCCAGGTCCGCCCACAGGTCCCCGACGTCCTCGATGCCGACCGAGAGCCGCAGCAGGTCCTCCGGGACGGTGACCGACTCGGTGGTGTAGCGCCGCCGGCGCTCGAGCGAGGACTCGACGCCGCCGAGGCTCGTAGCGGGTACCCAGAGCCGGACGGCCGCGACGACGGCGTCCGCCGCTGCGGGACCGCCGACGGGGCGCACGCACAGGATCGAGCCGTAGCCGTCCATCAGTGTCGTCGCCCGCTGGTGGCCCGGGTCCGCCGGGAGGCTGGGGTGGCGCACCTCGACGACGGCGGGATGGTCGACGAGCCGGCGGGCCAGCTCGGCCGCGGTGGCCTGCGAACGCTCGACGCGCAGGGCCAAGGTGCGCAGGCCACGCAGCGCGAGCCACGCCTCGAACGGGCCCGCGATCGCGCCGTGCACCGTCCGGTGGGCCAGGAGCCGGGCGTGCAGGGCCTCGTCGTCGGCCAGCGCCGCACCGAGCACCACGTCGCTGTGCCCCGCGAGGTACTTGGTCACCGAGTGCACGACGACGTCGGCGCCCAGGGTGAGCGGTCGTTGGCCGAGCGGGGTCGCGAACGTGTTGTCGACCGCGACGACGACCCCCTCGGCGTGCGCGGCCGCGACCAGCGCCGGGAGGTCTGCGACCTCGAGCATCGGGTTGGTCGGGGTCTCCACCCAGAGCATCGCCGCACCGGGCAGCGCGGCCACGACGGCGTCGGTGTCGGCGATGTCGACGCGGCTCACCGTGACGGCCCCGCGGGTCTCGAGCTCGTCGAGCAGGCCGAGGCTCACCTGGTACGCGTGGCGTGGCACCACCACCCGCCCACCGGGAGGTACCAGGGACAGCGTTGCCGCCACGGCGGCCATCCCGGAGCCGAACAGCAGCGCAGGCCGCGGCGAGCCCTCCAGCACCGCGAGGGCCTCCTCGAACGGTCGCCAGGTCTCCGTGCCGCTCCGGGTGTAGACGAGCTCGCCGGGCCCCGGGACGCCCTGGGAGACGTAGGTGGAGGAGAGCACGATCGGCGCGTTCACCGGGCCGCCCTGCACCCGCGGCGGCCGGCCGGCCGTGACGGCCAGGGTGGCGGGGGACAGGTCGCCGGGGTGCTCGGACGCGTCGCTCACCCGCGCAGGGTAGTCCGCGGCTCGGGGTAGGGTCGGCGCGATGTCTGCCACCCCCGCCCCGCACCGCCCCCGGGTCATGGTGCTGTTCGGCGGCCGATCCGGCGAGCACCCCATCAGCTGCGTGACCGCAGGGGGCGTGCTGCGCGCCATCGACCGCGACCGCTACGACGTGCTCGCCGTCGGCATCACCCGTGACGGGCGCTGGGTGCCGGTCGACGACGACCCGGACCGCTGGGCGATCACCGACGGCCGCCTGCCGGAGGTGACCGACGCACCTGCGCGCGTGCTGCTGCCGCAGGCGGTCGACGACCGTGAGCTGCAGGTGCTGCGCGGCGGCGTGGCCGAGGCGCTCGGCACCGTGGACGTGGTCTTCCCGCTGCTGCACGGGCCCTTCGGCGAGGACGGCACGTTGCAGGGGATGCTCGAGCTGGCGGACGTCCGGTACGTCGGAGCAGGGGTGCTCGCCTCCGCCGTCGGCATGGACAAGCAGATGATGAAGCTCGTCTTCGCGGGCCAGGGGCTGACCGTGGGGCCGTACCGGGTTGTGCGGCCCGGAGAGCTCGACCGCGACCCGACGGCCGTCACGGCGCGGGTCGAGGAGCTGGGGCTGCCCGTCTTCGTCAAGCCGGCACGGGCCGGCTCCAGCCTGGGCATCAGCCGGGTCGACGACTGGGCCGACCTGCCCGGGGCGATCCGGGCGGCCGCGGAGCACGACCCGAAGGTGGTGGTCGAGGCCGCGATCGTCGGGCGCGAGATCGAGTGCGGCGTGCTCGGCGGGGGTGACGGTCAGCCGGCCCGCGCCTCGCTGCCCGGCGAGATCGTCGTCACCGACAGCCGGCACGCGTTCTACGACTTCGAGGCGAAGTACCTGGACGAGGCGAGCGTGCGGCTCGAGTGCCCGGCCGACCTGCCGCCCGACGTCGTGGCCCGGGTGCGCGACACCGCGGTGCGCGCGTTCGACGCCGTCGGGTGCGAGGGCCTGGCGCGGGTCGACGTGTTCGTCACCGCGGACGGCGACGTCGTGGTGAACGAGATCAACACGATGCCGGGGTTCACCCCGTTCTCGATGTACCCGCGGATGTGGGCCGCCACCGGGACCGACTACCCGACTCTCGTCGACGCCCTGCTGCAGCTGGCGCTGCAGCGGCCGACCGGCCTGCGCTGATCGGCAGCCCGGCGCCCGCGTGGTGCCGGGCCGGGACCCGGCGGTGGCGCTGCCGGGTCAGATGCAGGAGCGTTCCTTCGTCGTCCGTGCGACCGCCGGCCCGAGCGCGTCGAGGAACGACGTCGAGCGCAGCGCCGCGACCTGCGCCGGGACGTGCACCTCGACGGCGGGCACTCGGCCGTACGTGACGAACGTCCAGTCGGTGGGCGCCCCCGTGCTCGACGCCGCGGCGTCCGCGGGGATCACCAGCCAGTCGATGCTCGGGCCGTTGGGCGTCTGGACCGTCTCGCAGCGCTGCGTGGTGGGCCCGGGCGGCTCGACGCCGCAGCGCAGCACCACCGGAGCCTCCTTGGTCCCCCAGGCGGTGGTGGCCTGCGCCGTGGTCGCGAGCCTGCTCAGCCCGGGTCCCAGGACGTCCGGGGTGCTGAGCACCACGTCGGCGCAGACAGGGTCGGTGGCGTGCGTCGCCGGGGCGACCGGGACCGAGGAGGCGCAGCCGGCCGTGGTGGCGACGACTGCGACCAGGACCCCGGTGCTCGTCGTCCGGGAGGGGGCGCGGCGCCGGGATGCGGCCGGGCGACGGGTCACACGCCACGGTAGCGCTAGCGTGGGGCGCCGTGGATCGCCTGCTCGTCCGTGACCTCTCCGAGGAGGCGCTGCTCCGGCGCATCGTGCCGGTGCTCCCGCGCGGGCGGCTGACGCTGATCGCCGCCGGCGACGACGCCGCCGTGGTGAACGCTCCCGACGGCCGCGTGGTGATCACCACGGACGTCCTGGTGGAGAACCAGCACTTCCGGCGGGAGTGGTCCTCGGGGATGGACGTCGGCCGCCGCGCGGCCGTGCAGAACCTCGCCGACGTGGCGTCGATGGGGGCACGCGCCACGGCGCTGGTGGTGGCGCTGGTGATGCCGGGTGACCTCCCGGTGGAGTGGGCCGTGGGGCTGGCCGAGGGCCTTGCCGCCGAGTGCGCGCCACTGGGCGTCGGGGTCGTCGGCGGTGACCTGTCCGGTGGGCCGGTGGTCGTGGTGAGCGTCACCGCGCACGGCGACCTGGAGGGCAGGGCGCCGGTGCGCCGGTCGGGCGCGCGCGCGGGGGACGTGGTGGCCCACGCGGGCGTGCGTGGCTGGTCGGCCGCGGGGCTCGAGCTGCTCCTGGCGGGCCGCGGTGCTGTGGACGAGGGACTGGTGACGGCCTACCTACGCCCCACGTCGCCGCTCGACGCCGGTCCGGCGGCAGCCTCAGCGGGCGCCACGTCGATGATCGACGTGTCCGACGGACTGCTGCGGGACGCCGGCCGGGTGGGACGCGCGAGCGGGGTGGTGATCGACCTGGACCGTGCCGAGGACGCCTTCGCGGCGGACCTGGAACGGCTCGCGGCCGCCGGGGCGGCGCTCGGGACGCAGGCTCGCACCTGGGTGCTGGGCGGCGGGGAGGACCACGGCCTGCTGGCGACGTTCCCTCCCGGGTCCCAGCTGCCGGCGCCGTTCCGGCTCGTGGGGCACGTACGGGCGGTGCCGCACGGGGCGCGCGCCGGAGTGCTCGTCGCAGGAGCCGAGCCGGACGTGGCCCCCGGGTGGGACCACTTCGGCGGGAAGGACGCGCTCTGAGCCGCGTTCAGCCGCGGCGGTAGCGGACCTGGAGCAGCTCGGCGCCGCCGACCTCCTCGTACTTCTCGACGCCGTCGGGCTGGAAGCCGTGCCGACGCCAGAAGTGCTGCGCCCGCTCGTTGTCCGCCAGCACCCAGAGCACGATCCGTCGCTCGTCGCCCGCCTCGGCGATGACGGTGCGCATCAGCTCGCGCGCGACGCCGCGGCCCCACTGCTCGGGGGAGAGGTAGATCGAGTAGATCTCACGGTCGGCCCGCCGGCTGTCCTCGTCCCGTCCCGGGCCGAGCGACGCGAACCCGACGATCCGCCCACCGACCTCGGCGACCCACGTGCGCACGTCGTCGGCCGGGCCCCGCCGCAGCAGGTCGGCCCAGACCGGAGTGCGCTCATGGGCGTCGAGGCCTGCGAGGTAGGCGTCCGGCACGATGCCGGCGTAGGCCTCCTGCCAGGACCGGACGTGCACGTCGGCGATACCGGCGGCGTCCGCGATCTCGGCCGGGCGGACCATCACCTCGTCAGGCTGCTCCATGGGGGTCACGATGCCACAGACGGCTGGGCGCTCGGCAGACCCGGCCGGCAGCCCCGGGCAGCACGAAGGCCCGCGAGGCGAACCTCGCGGGCCTTCGGCTGAGCCCTGTCGGTGGCGCGCTCAGGCGGCGCGCTGCACCTTGCCGGCCTTGAGGCACGACGTGCAGACGTTGAGCCGCTTGGGCGTGCCCGCGACGACGACCCGCACGCGCTGGATGTTGGGGTTCCAGCGCCGCTTCGAGCGGACGTGCGAGTGCGAGACGGAGTGCCCGAAGCTCGGGCCCTTGGCGCAGACGTCGCAGTTGGCAGCCACGATCTTCTCCTGGTCTTCAGTGGTGCATGGTTCGAGGGCCGGACGGGCCGGAGACTGGGCTCCGTCCGCCAGGTGGGGCGCTCCGCACGGCCGCCGGCACCGTCCGAAGGACGATGGGAGCCGAGCCGGGCACCACCAGTGGTCCGGGCCTGCCGGACAACCGGACAAGACTAGCCCACCGCCGGGTGGGGGCCAAAATGGCGCGGACCGGGTCACCGTCTGTCACCGGTCTGCGGCAGTGTGTGCCGACGGGAGGCGAGCGGATGGACGAGCTGGACGGCGCGGTCGTGCGGGCGTGGGCTGCGGCCGCCGCGGACGGTCTGGCGTCGTCCGCCGGCCGGATCGACGCCGTGAACGTCTTCCCCGTTCCGGACGCGGACACCGGCACCAACGTGCGGCTCACCGTGGCGGGCGGCGCTGCGGCTGCCGCCGAGGCGGCGACGGGGGCGGACGCCGCCGGGGTCGCCGCGTCCTTCGCCCGCGGCTGCCTGCGCGCCGCGCGCGGCAGCTCGGGCGTGATCATCAGCCAGTACCTCACCGGCTTCGCGGCGGCGCTCGCGGCCGGGTCGGCTTCGCCGCGGCGCGACGACGGGGCTGCCGAGCGCCCGGCCGAGGTACTGGCTCGCGCGCTCACGCGGGCCGCGGCGGACAGCGAGCGGGCGGTCGCCCAGCCGCAGGAGGGCACGGTGCTCACGGTCGCGCGCCTGGTCGGCGAGCACGCCCGCCGCGCGGCACGTGCCGGAGCGCCCTTGACAGCGCTGCTCGGACCCGTGCTCGAGCACGCGCGAGCGGACCTCCGGCGGGTCAGCGCCGGCAACCCGGCACTGCGTGCCGCCGACGTCGTGGATGCCGGTGCCTGCGCCCTCCTCGTGCTCCTGGATGCGCTCGACCGCACGCTGGCGACGCCGGCGGGCGGGTCCCCGGCACCTGCGGGGATCCCCGAGTGGCTGCCGTCCGGGGCGCCCGCTGCCGCGACGGGGCACGGTCCGGTCGGCGGGATGTTCGAGGTGATGCTGCTGGTGCGTCCGGAGCATCCCGACGCCGAGGTGGGGCCCCGGCTGCGGGCGGCACTGGGCGCGGTCGGGGACTCCGTCGCGGTGGTCGGCGCCGACGACCTGTGGCACGTGCACGTGCACACCGACGTGCCGGGGGCGGCGATCGCCGTCGCGGCGCCGGTCGGGCTGCGGGAGCAGGTGGTGGTGCGGCTGGTGGAGGGTGCGGCTGTGCTCGTGGCTGCAGGCGACGATCTCGGTGTGGTGATCGGGACGGACGCACCCGCGATGGCGGCCTGGTTCGCCACCGGCGGATCGGTGGTGGTGGTGCAGTGCCCGGACGCGCCGGTCGACGCCGGTCACCTGGCCCGCGCCGCAGCCGACACCGGTGCCGACCACGTGGTGGTGCTGCCCGGCACCCCGCGGGTGCTCGGCCCGGCCCTCTCGCTGGCTGCTGCGGACCGTGCCGAGCCCCTGCTCCCGGGCGTGCAGGTGGAGGTCGTGGACGCGGCGACGGACGTGCTGGCGACCGCGGTCGCGGAGCTCGCCGTGCTCGGGAACCCCGGCGGCGACGCGACGGGACGTGCCGACCAGGCACGCGCGGCGCTGCGTCGGTTGCGGACGATCGAGGTCGGCCGGGTCGGCGCCCTCGATCAGCTGCTGGACGGCGTGGACGCGCTCGTGGCGGGTGCGCCCCCGGCTCAGGTGGTGACCGTGCAGCACGCCGACGCGATCGAGGACGGCGCCGCGCTGCTCGCCGCGCTGGCCGGGCGGCACCCCGAGCTCGACGCGGTGCTGGTGGGCCCGGTGGGTGCCGGGCCCACGTGGCGGATCGGGGTGGACTGAGGTGGGTGGCGACGTGGGCGGTGTGAGCGGACCGGGCGCCGCGGTGTCGGCGGTGCGCTCCGACCGTGCCCTCGACCGGCCCCTCGCGGCGGTGGTCGCCAAGGGACCGGCCAAGGCGCTGGCGGGGCTGGGGCTGCACACGGTCGGCGACCTCGTGCGGCACTACCCGCGCCGGTACGCCGAGCCCGGGTCTCTGACCGATCTCGCCGGCCTCCGCGAGGGTGAGCACGTGACCGTGGTCGCCGAGGTGGTGCAGGCCACCCTGCGCCGCACGCGGCAAGGTCGTGCCCTGCTCGAGGCGGTGGTGACGGACGGGCACGGACGGCTGGACCTGGGGTTCTTCGCCGTCCGGCCGGGCGCCCTGAAGTACCACGAGAGCGTTCTGCTGCCCGGGCGCCGCGCGATGTTCACCGGGACGGTCAGCCGCTACGGTCCCAAGCTGCAGCTGCTGCACCCGGCCTTCACGCTGCTCGGCGACGACCTCGACGAGGAGCGCCACCGGGAGGAGGCATCCTGGCCCATCCCCATCTACCCGGCGTCGAAGTCCATCGAGTCGTGGAAGATCCGCGAGGCGGTGCGGTCCCAGCTGAGCGGCTTGGACGAGGGCGACGTGCCCGACCCGCTGCCGCCGCAGGTGCGCGCCGCCCGCGGCCTCGGCACGCTGCGGTCGGCGCTGACGGACGTGCACGAGCCGCGCTCGGACGCCGACTGGCGTCGCGGGCAGGACCGGCTGCGGTACGAGGAGGCGTTCGTGCTGCAGGCGGAGCTGGCGCGGCGCCGGGCCCGGGCTGCGCTCCAGGCAGCGGTGCGGCGCCCGGGGTCCCCGGACGGCCTGCTGGCCGCGTTCGACGCCCGGTTGCCGTTCACGCTCACCGCGGGCCAGCGAGAGGTCGGCCGGGTGCTGGCCGAGGAGCTGGCGAGTGAGCACCCGATGCAGCGGCTGCTGCAGGGCGAGGTCGGCTCGGGCAAGACCGTGGTGGCGCTGCGCGCGATGCTTCAGGTGGTCGACTCCGGTGGCCAGGCGGCCCTGCTGGCACCCACGGAGGTGCTGGCGGCCCAGCACGTCCGTACGCTGCGCGCGCTGCTGGGCGACCTCGCGGAGGGTGGTTTCCTCGGCGCGGCCGAGCTCGCGACGCGCGTGACGGCGGTCACCGGCTCGCAGCCGGCGGCGGTGCGCCGCGAGGCGTTGGCGGACGCGGCCGGCGGACGCGCGGGCATCGTCGTCGGCACCCACGCCCTGCTCTCGTCGACCGTGCAGTTCGCCGACCTGGGCCTGGTGGTGGTCGACGAGCAGCACCGGTTCGGGGTGGAGCAGCGTGACCTGCTCCGTGCCAAGGCCAGGACCAACCCGCACCTCCTGGTGATGACGGCGACGCCGATCCCGCGGACGGTGGCGATGACGGTGTTCGGCGACCTGGAGACGTCCGTGCTGTCCGAGGTGCCCGCGGGACGCAGCGGCGTGCGCACGTTCATGGCTGCGGCCGACCGGCCGGCATACCTCGCCCGGACCTGGGCTCTGGTCAGGGAGCAGGTCGACGCAGGGGGGCGCGCCTTCGTCGTGTGCCCGCGCATCGATCCGGACGACTCCGCCGCGCCGCCGTCCACCGCCGAGCTGGACGGCACCGACCTGCTGGACGACGAGGGTGCAGAGGGGCCGCGCCGGCCGCTGCGCGCCGTGCTGGAGGTCGCGGACGACCTGGCCGCACGCCCGGAGCTCGCCGGCCTGGGCATCGGCGTGCTGCACGGACGGCTGCCCGCCGAGGACCGGGAGCGCGTGCTGGCGGACTTCGCGGCCGGCGAGAGGCCGGTGCTGGTGACGACCACCGTCATCGAGGTGGGGGTCGACGTGCCCGCCGCCACGGTGATGGTGGTGCTCGACGCCGATCGGTTCGGCCTGTCCCAGCTGCACCAGCTGCGTGGTCGGGTGGGGCGGGGGACGGCACCCGGCGTCTGCCTCCTCGTCTCCCATGCGCAGGAGGGCACGACCGCGTGGGACCGGCTGACCACGCTGGCCACCACGTCGGACGGGTTCGCCCTGGCCGCTGCGGACCTGGAGCTGCGCCGGGAGGGCGATGTGCTCGGCGCGGCGCAGTCCGGCGGTGCGAGCTCCCTGCGCCTGCTGCGGGTGACCCGCGACGCGGACGTCATCGAGCAGGCGAGGGCCGACGCCACGGCGCTGGTGGAGCGGGACGCGGAGCTGTCGTCGTGGCCTGCGCTCGACGCGGCGATCGCCGACCGGCTGCGCGGCGACCGCGAGGAGTTCCTCGAGCGGGTCTGAGTCCTGACGGCCGCACGCGGGACGTGCCCGGCGCCCGCCGCCGCCGACCGGCCGACGGGAGGGGTCGCCGTCCGGTCTACCCTGACCGTCGTGCCGAAGACCGTACCCGCCGTGCGTGCCCAGGACCTGCTCGTCGGCTACGGCGGGGCCCCGGTGTGCGCTCCCGTGACCTTCACCCTGCAGCCGGGCCGATCTCTCGCGCTCGTGGGGGCCAACGGCGCCGGCAAGTCGACCGTGCTGCGCGCGGTGATCGGGCTGCTGGAGCCGGTCCGTGGCCGCCTCGAGGTGTTCGGGTCCGAGGTGGACGAGCGCGAGACGACGTTCCGAACCCAGGTGTCGAGCGTGTTGGACGACGATGCCTACTTCCCGTCGCTCTCCGTCGCCGAGCACCTGTACCTGATCGCGCGCGGGCACGGCGTCCGGGACGCGTGGGACCGCGTCGACGAGCTGCTCGACGAGTTCGGGCTGACCGAGCACGCCCGAGCGCTGCCGGTGGCGCTCTCGTCCGGTCAGCGCCGTCGGCTGCTGCTCGCCGCCGGCTTCGCGCGCCCGCGGTCCCTGCTGGTGCTCGACGAGCCCGAGCAGCGGCTCGACCGGCGGATGCACGCGAGCCTCGTGGAGCGGCTCCGGGCGGAGAAGGCCGCCGGCGGCGCGGTGCTGGTCGCCACGCACGACGCCGCACTGGTGCGCGCCGTGGCGGACCGGGCGCTGCACGTGGACGAGGAGCGCTGCGAGCTCCTGTCCGCGGAGGACGGCGCGGCGCTCATCGAGCAGGTGCCGGCGTGACGTCGTCCGACGAGGTCGCCGACGCCCCTGCCGTCCTGCCGGGCGAGCGGGGCGAGCTGCCGTCGTCCAAGGCCGTCCGCCGGTTCACCACCGCGGCGGGCCGCACCCGGGCCGGGGCGGGCGTGGGGTCCCTGCTGTCCGACGTGTACTACGCCGTGATCACGCTCGCGATCGCCATCGGGGTCGCGCTCGGCGTCGCCCAGCAGCTGCGGCTGGCGCTGCCACCGGCCCCGCCGGTCTCGGCGCCCCATGGGCTGAACATGCCGACGCTCGTCACGGTGCTGGTGCTCGGCCTGGTCGGGGTGCTGATCTCGTTGGCCGGCCGGTTGGGGCCGGTCGGCGCCGGTGGCGCGGAGGCGTCGTGGTGGCTGAGCCTCCCGGTCGGTCGACGCGGGCTGCTGCGCCCGGCTGCCCGGCGGCTGCCGCTGGTGGCCGCTGCGGTCGGGGCCGTCGTCGTCGCGCTGCTCGACGGCGGGCTGCTCGCGGACGGGGGCGCCCGGGTGCTGCGGGCCGCCGTGTCGGGGGCGCTCGTCGCCGTCCTGCTGGTGCTCGCCGCGGCCGTGGGCCAGTCGGTCGGCGTGGCGCGCCGGCACACCGCGCTGGTCGGCGACCTCGTCCTGGTGGCCGCGCCGCTGGTCGCCGGGGCGCTGACGCTGGCCGGAACACGCATCGCCGCGCTGCCCGTGCTGTCGTGGCCCCTGCTGGTCGTCGCGCTGCTGGTCGTGGTCGGGCTGGCGGCACTGGTGGACCGCCGGCTGGACCGGATGCCGGCCCGGACGCTGCGGGAGAGCGGCTCGGTGGTGACGCAGGCGGTCGGTGCCGTCGTCTCGATGGACTCGCGCGAGCTGGGCCGGGCACTGTCTGCCGGCGGAGAGGCGCCGACCCGTCGGCGGCTGTCCCGGCTGCGCACCATCAGAGGGCCCGTCAGCGCGCTGATCACCGCCGACCTGGTGCTCCTGCGGCGTTCACCCCGGCACGTCGTGCAGCTCGTGGTGGCGGCGCTGGTGCCGCTGCTGGCAACCGTGGTGCCACAGCTCGCGGCGCCCGGCGCCGTGCTGCTCGTCGTCCTCCTCGCCGGGATGGTGGCGCAGAGCGCCACGGCGGAGGGCGCCCGGCGGGGCGAGATGGCGCCGGTGCTGGACCGTGCGCTGCCGCTGCCGGCGCGTACCGTCCGCAGGCTCCGCATGGTGGTGCCGGCCGCGGTGATGCTGGTCTGGAACCTCGTCGTGTTCGCCGGGCTCGGCCGCTGGGCCGCGGACGTGCCCGGCTGGACCGCACTCGCCGTGGCCGGCACGCCGGTCTGGGCCGCCGGAGCGGTCCGTGCCGCCTACCGACCGGCCCCGGACTGGACCAAGCCGCTGGTCGCCACCCCGATGGGTGCGCTGCCGACGGGTGTGGCGACGGTGATCGCCCGGGGCCCCGACGTGGTGGTCCTGGGGCTGCTGCCCACGTGGATCGCCGTCCTGCTGCGCACGGTCAACCCCACGCTGCTGCTGGTGCAGGCCGCGCTCGCGGTGGTGGCGGTGCTGATCTCGTCCTCCCTGTCCACCGGCGGGTTCATGGACTGGATGGCGCACCAGCAGGAGCTGCTGGAGGACGAGAAGAAGAAGGCGGCGGCCGGAGGCCGGCCGGGCCGGCCGTGACCCGGATCGTCGCGGGCGCCGCCGGCGGTCGGACGCTGCAGGTCCCGCCCCGCGGCACCCGCCCGACCAGCGAGCGGGTGCGGGAGGCGTTGTTCTCCCGCCTTGAGCATCGCGACGCGGTGGCGGGTGCCCGCGTGCTCGACCTGTACGCCGGCTCTGGTGCGCTCGGTCTGGAGGCCGCCAGCAGGGGAGCGGCCGCGGTGACCCTCGTGGAGTCGGCGCGCGCAGCCGCGGACGTGTGCCGTCGCAACGCCGCGAGCCTGGGCCTGGCCGACCGGGTGCAGGTGGTGACCGAGCGGGTCGAGCGGTTCGTCGTCCGCCCTGCCACGACGCCCTGGGACCTCGTGCTGCTCGACCCGCCGTACGACGTGCCTGCGGCCGCCCTCGATGAGGTCCTCGCCGCCGTCGCGCCCGTCCTCGCACCCGGTGCGACGGTGGTCGTGGAGCGTTCCACGCGCGGTGCCGCCCCGAGCTGGCCGGCCGCTCTGGTGGACGACGGCGAGCGCCGGTACGGCGAGACGCGCGTCTGGTTCGCCACGGCTCCCTGACGATCCGCGAGGGCGTAGACGGCCGCCTTCGGCGGGACCGGCGCCGTCGCGGGGGCCGGGCCGCGGCCCGGCGTAGGTTGACCCCGTGAGCCTCGCCGTCTGCCCCGGGTCCTTCGATCCCGTGACGCTCGGCCACCTGGACGTCGTGCGGCGGGCGAGGTCGCTGTTCGACGAGGTGGTCGTCGCCGTCGCGCACAACTCCGCCAAGCACCCGCTGCTGTCCGTCGACGAGCGGGTACGGCTGCTGCGCGCCGCCGTGACGGACCTGCCGGGAGTGCGGGTCGTCGCAACGGACGGCCTGCTCGCCGACTACCTGCGCGAGGTCGGCGCCTCGGCGGTGGTGAAGGGTCTGCGCGGCGGTGCCGACGTCGACGCCGAGCTGGCGATGGCGCTGATGAACCGCCACCTGGCCGGTGTCGAGACGGTGTTCGTCCAGGGCGACACCGCACTGGCGCACATCGCGTCGTCCCTGGTCAAGGACGTGGCGCGGCACGGCGGCCGGATCGACGACCTCGTCCCGGCAGGGGTGGTCGAGGCGGTGCATGCCGCTCTCGACGCGGAGCGGTTGGCGGCGGCGGGACCGACGAGCCCGGCGTCGACGCCGATGACGGCCGGTGGGCAGATCAGCGGTGCCGCGACGGCGCCGCGACGGACGGAGGTGACGCGATGAGCGAGCTCGACGACCGCGCGGGCGGTGTGCAGGGGGTCCTGGAGGCGTTGGCCGCCGCGGTGGAGCAGGCACGGGCGATGCCGATGTCGTCGTCGGTGCTGGTGAACCGGGCCGAGCTGCTGGACCTGGTGGACCAGGCCCGCGACGCGCTGCCGGCGCAGCTGGGCAGGGCGGACGCGCTGCTGGCCGACGCTGACGCGGCCCGGGCGGACGCCCGGTCGGAGGCGGAGGCCATCCTCGCCCGCGCCCGTGAGCAGGCCGACCGGCTCGTCGAGGCCGAGGCCGTCACGATCCAGGCGCGCGACCGTGCCGCCCAGCTGCTGGCTGACGCCCAGGAGCAGGCAGACGCCCTGCGCCGCGACGCCGACGACTACTGCGACCGCCGGCTGGCGGACTTCGAGATCGACCTCGGCAAGGTGCTGAGCCAGGTGCAGGCGGGCCGTGCCAAGCTCGCGGGGCGGCTCGGCAGCCCGTCGCTCTAGGAGTCCGGACCGCCCGGCGTGGGGTGCCACGGCGGTCCCGGTTGACGGCTGACGCTCGTCGTCGACGAGCTCCGTCTGCACGGTCACCCGGCGCGCTCGGCCGGCGCGGTCGGCCGGACCGGTCCGCCGACGAGCTCCTGGATTTGGGCAGCCCTGGCCGGTGCCGTAGAGTTGCCCGCTGGTCCTGCCGGTGGTGGTGTGGGCCGAGATCGACGAGGGGACACCTGCCGTGCAGCGCCCTGGCCACCTCGATCCCCGCTCGCCTCTCGTGCTGGACACGCACGAGCTCGGCCGGGCCCCGGGGTCGATGCGGCCCGAGCGCCGGACGGTGGCGGCTCCCGCCGACCTCGGCACGGGCGTCATCGGCATCCCGGAAGGAACCGACCTCGAGCTCGACCTGCGTCTCGAGGCGGTGACGGAAGGGGTCCTGGTCTCCGGAACGGTCCGTGGCCAGGCGGTCGGGGAGTGCGTGCGCTGCCTGGATCGGGTGCTCGACGACGTCGAGGTCACCTTGTCCGAGCTGTACGTGTACCCCGAGCGCGCAGCCGTCGCGGTCCAGGACGGTGACGACGAGGAGGACGTGCGCGAGCTCGAGGGCGATCTGATCGACCTCGAACCCGCGCTGCGGGACGCGGTGGTGCCTGCGCTGCCGTTCCAGCCGGTGTGTCGCCCCGACTGCCCGGGCCTGTGCCCGCAGTGCGGAGCGCACCTGGCGGACGACCCGGACCACACGCATGAGACGCTTGACCCCCGGTGGGCCGCCCTGGGCGGCCTCATCGGCCCGGACGACGAGACGAAAGAGAGCTAGCCGTGGCTGTTCCGAAGCGCAAGATGTCGCGCAGCAACACCCGGGCGCGCCGCTCGCAGTGGAAGACCACTGCCACGACGCTCACCAGCTGCCCGCGCTGCAAGGCTGACAAGCAGCCGCACGTGGCCTGCCCCTCCTGCGGGACCTACAACGGCCGGCAGTACGCCCAGGCCGTGCGCAGCGAGTTCGAGGGCGTCTGACCTCGCGCGGTGATCTCGTGATGAGCACCGCGGCCGATCAGCTGCTGACGAAGCTCGGGGTCCACCTGGACCCCGAGCTTCTCGTGCTGGCACTCACCCACCGGTCGTTCGCGCACGAGGCCGGCGGCCTGCCCACCAACGAGCGTCTGGAGTTCCTCGGCGACTCCGTGCTGGGCGTGGTGGTCACCGAGCGGCTCTACCGCGAGCACCCGGACAACCCCGAAGGCGACCTGGCGAAGATGCGGGCGGCCACGGTGTCCCAGCGTGCGCTGGCCGGCATCGCCCGCGAGCTCGACCTGGGCCGGTTCGTGCTGCTCGGCAAGGGCGAGCTCGCCACCGGTGGCGCGGACAAGGACTCGATCCTCTCCGACACCCTCGAGGCGCTGTTCGGCGCCGTCTACCTGACCCATGGCCTGGAGACGGCGCGGGTGGTGGTGGACCGGCTCGTCGGCCCCACGCTCGCGCGCGCGGCAGACCTCGGAGCCGGTCTGGACTGGAAGACCTCCCTGCAGGAGCTGGCGGCTGCGCTCGGCATGGGCGCGCCTGAGTACGTGGTGATCGGCGAGGGACCGGATCATGCGCGCGTCTTCTCCGCCGAGGTGGTGGTGGGAGGCGAGGTCCGCGGCACGGGCGTCGGTTCCGCCAAGAAGATCGCCGAGCAGGAGGCCGCGGAGAGCGCGTACCTCGCGCTCGGTGCCCTGCGCGACGCGCAGGACGAGGCGGCGGCCCGATCGGCCGCCGACGAGCGCTCCGCCGGCTGAGCCCGCGTGCCGGAGCTCCCGGAGGTCGAGACCGTCCGTGACGGTCTGGCCCGGCACGTGCTGGGGCGCACGGTCACCGCGGTGCAGGTGCACCGCGACTACAGCGTCCGGCGGCACGACGGGGGACCGCTCGACTTCGCCGCCCGGCTCACCGGGCGACGGCTCACGGCGGCGGTACGGCGTGGCAAGTTCCTGTGGCTCCTGCTCGACGGCGAGGACGAGGCGCTGCTGGCGCACCTCGGCATGAGCGGGCAGCTTCGGGTGCGACCGCCCGGCGAGGAGGAACCGGTGGAGCACCCGCACCTGCGGGTGCGACTGGAGCTGGACGACCGCTCGCTGCTGGACTTCGTCGACCAGCGCACGTTCGGGCACCTGTCCGTGCCGGACCTGGTGCCGACCCCCGACGGCGGTCCGGGCGGCCGGGGCTCGGCGCTGCCGGCCCTGCCGGCACCCGCGGCGCACATCGCACGCGACGTTCTCGACCCGACGCTGGACGTCGATGCCGTGGTGGCCAGCCTGCGCGCCCGGCGCACGGGGCTCAAACGCGCCCTGCTCGACCAGACCCTGGTGTCGGGCATCGGCAACATCTACGCCGACGAGGGGCTGTGGCGCGCCCGGTTGCACTACGCGCGGCCGACTGCCGCGTTGCGGCCGGTGGAGGCCGTGCGCCTGCTCGAGGCGGAGGGCGAGGTGATGCGGGAGGCGCTCGCGGCCGGCGGCACCAGCTTCGATGCGCTCTACGTGGCGGTGAACGGTGCCTCCGGCTACTTCGCCCGCTCGCTCGCGGTGTACGGGCAGGCGGGCCGGCCGTGCCCCCGGTGCGGCACGCCGGTCCAGCGCGACGTGTTCATGAACCGCTCGTCGTTCTTCTGCCCGCGCTGCCAACCGGTGCCACGGCGGCCGCACGCCTGACGGCTACCGGTGCACCACGTTGCGCAGCGGGCTGCCGGAGACGAACCGGACCAGGTTGTCCGCCACCAGCTCGGCGGCGCCCACGGGCCGGCCGCCGGCGGCGTGCGGGCTGATCAGCACCCGCGGCTCGCCCCACAACGGCGAGTCGGCAGGCAGCGGTTCGATCTCGAACACGTCGAGCGCGGCCCCTGCGAGCGCGCCCGCACGGACGGCGGCCAGCAGCGCGGTCTCGTCCAGCGTGGCGCCCCGGCCCACGTTCACCAGGAGGGCGTGCGGCGGCAGCAGGGCCAGCGCCTCGGCGCCGATGGCGTGCCGGGTCGAGGCGGTCGCCGGCAGCAGCCCGATGAGGAGGTCCGTGCTGGGCAGCACCTGCGCGACCGCGTGCTCGGTCAGCACCGGGAACCCGTGGCGGACGCCGGCTGCCGTGGCGATCCCGGTGACCCTGGCACCCAGGGAGGCGAGGACCGGGGCCAGGTGCGCCGCGATCGAGCCGAAGCCCCAGATGGTCACCCGCGCGTCCAGCAGCGTGCGCACCGCACCCACGGGGTGCAGCGGCTGCCGGCCCCCGAGCTCGGCAGCCCAACGGTGCTCCTGCTGGGCGCGCACCAGGTCCGGCACGTGCCGGAGCAGCGCGAGCGCGAGCGTGAGCGTGTGCTCCGCGACCGGCAGGTCGTGCAGCCCGCGACCGGACGTGACCACCACGTCGGGGGCGAACCCTGCCGCCAGCACGTCGTCGGTGCCGGCCGCCAGCGACTGCACCCAACGCAGCTTCGGCAGGCGCGACGCCGCGTCGGCGAGGTTCGCCCGGGGGTTCCCCCAGACGACGAGGACCTCGGCCTCCTCGGCGCGCGGGGGCAGGGGATCGGCGACGGAGTAGCGGACGGCCTCGACGTCAGAGGGGAGCGTGGGCTCGCCGTCGAGTGTGTCCGGCAGCAGGACGATGGTCACGGGTCGCTACGATGCCACGGTGAGCTCCACCGGGACGGCAGGGATCGACCGCCAACGCCCCATCAGCGTCATGATCGTCGACGACCACGAGGTCGTCCGCCGCGGGATAGCGGAGGTCGTCGAGCGCACCGACGGCATGACCGTCGTCGCCGAGGCCGGCTCCGTCGCGGACGGTGCCCGCCGAGCGGCGCTCGTCCGTCCCCAGGTGCTGCTCGTGGATCTGCAGCTGCCGGACGGCACGGGCATCGACCTGATGCGTGCGGTGCGAGAGACGCTGCCGGACAGCAAGGCGATCGTGCTCACGTCGTTCGACGACGACGACGCGGTGGCCCAGGCCCTGGACGCGGGTGCTGCCGCGTACCTGCTGAAGAGCGTGCGAGGCGCCGAGATCACGGACGTGATCCGTGCGGTTGCCGCCGGGCGGACCCTGCTCGACGAGCGGACGGTCACGCGCCGCCGCGCCGGGCACGAGGACCCCACGGAGAACCTGACGCCGAGCGAGCTGCGCGTGCTCGACCTGATCGGCGACGGACTGTCCAACCGGGAGATCGCCGACCGGCTGGGCGTCGCCGAGAAGACGATCAAGAACCACATCACCTCACTGCTGGCCAAGATGGGCCTGCAGCGGCGCACGCAGGTGGCTGCCTGGGTCGCCGCCCGCAAGCACTCCGGCTGGCGTGCCGAGCCCGGTCACTGACCGAGCACCGACCCGCAAGGCTGCGGTTCCGTCAGGGCAGCGGCGCCTGCCACGTCAGCAGGGTGCCGCGCCCGTCCGGCGGGGTGCTGAGCGAGAACGTCCCGCCGTGCTGACGGGCCCGTGCCGCGAGGTTGCCGGTCCCTGAGGTCCGGTCACGACGCACCGGCATGCCGATCCCGTCGTCCTGGACCTCGACCAGCACCGTCCCCTGCGGACCGGTGCCCCGGACGGACACCGACACGGTCACGGACGACGCGTGCGCGTGCCGGGCTGCGTTGGCCAGGCCCTCGCGCACCACGGCGACCACGTCGTCGGTCAGCTGGGCGTCCAGGCGCTCGTCGAGCAGGTCCTCCGCCTCGACGTCGTCCGTGCCGAGCACGGTGCCCTCCAACGAGATGACCAGCGACGGCGCGAAGCCGAGTCCGGTACGTGCCAGCGACGACTCGCGGCGGAGCCGCTCCACGAGCCCGGTCGCCGCGTCGGGGTCGCGGAGCTCGTGCACGATGTGGCGGATCTGGCGGACCGACTCGTCGACGTTGTCCAGCGCCTCCTCGACGATCGCGGTCAGCTCGTGCGCGTCGACACCGCGGGCAGATCGGCGGCGCACGGTCTCGAGCTGCATGCCGGTGGCGAACAGCTGCTGGATGGCCAGGTCGTGCAGGTCACGCGCGATCCGCTCGCGCTCGTCGAGCAGCGCCGCGACGTCCTGGGCGTGCCGAGCCTCGGCGAGGACGTAGGCGAGCGCGGCCTGCGAGGCGAAGGACTCGGCGGTCAGCAGGTCGCCCTCCTCGAACGGGGCCGAGGCGACCCGGCGCAGCAGGATCAGCACGCCGACGCCGCGGCCGGAGGTCTGCAGGGGCGCGAACATCGCAGGGCCGAACGCTCGCATCGCCGCGAGCGTCACGGTGCGGGACGCGGACAGGGACGGCGTCATCAGCCCCTTGCCCTCGCGCATCACCGTCCACGCGCGGCCGCCCTCCGGCATCACCTGGCCGAGCAGCTTGTCCGAGTCGTGCCCGTCGGCGAGCTCGATCAGCAGCTCCCCGCCCAGGCCCGGGAGCGCCAGCGCGGAGGTGTCCGCGCCCGCCACGTCGCGGGCGGTCCGCGTGATGTGCTCGAGGGCGTCCTCCTCGTCGATGCCCTCGAGCAGCATCGTCGTGATCTCCTGGCCGGCGCGGAGCCAGTGCTCGCGGCGGCCGGACTCCGCGTACAGCTGGGCGTTGGCGACCGCGACGCCGGCGGCCGCAGCCAGGGCGACCACGGTCTGCTCGTCCTGCTCGGAGAACGGGGTGCCGTCCAGCTTCTCCGACAGGTAGAGCTGGCCGAAGACACGGTCGCGGACCCGGACGGACGCGCCGAGGAACGAGCCCATCGGCGGGTGGTTGCTGGGCCAGCCGCGGAACGCGGGGTGCTGCGTGAGGTCCGTCAGGCGCAGCGCGCCCTCGTCGGGGATCTGGCCGAGGACGCCCTGGGCGTGCGGCGGGTGCGCCAGCATGCGGGCGACGGCGGTGGGGACGCCGGTGTAGACGAAGGTGGTCGACGCGCCTCGGTTGTCGAGCACGTTGATCGCACCGAAGCGCGCACCGGTCAGCTCGGCGCTGACCTGGACGAACCGCTCCAGCACCGACGGCAGCTCCAGCTCCCCGGCAACCGCCAGGATCGCCTGCATCAGGTCGGTGAGGCCGTCGCCGGTCAGCGTCGCGGGGTGCGTCGCGGCCTCGGTGAGCACGCCGTGCTCGAACGGGACGCCCACCTGGCGACCCGGCGCGGGAACTGCGCTCATGCACGCTCCTGGGCGTCCGCCGCGACCTGCTCGCGGTCCAACGCCTCACGGTATCCCGCGCTGCCACGCAGCAGGTCCTCCTGGGTGCCCCGCGCCGCCACCGCACCGTCGGCGAGCCAGAGCACCTCGTCCGCCGCCGCGAGGGGAGCGAGACGGTGCGTGACCACGACGACGCCGCGCGGGCGACCGTCCCAGCCGGCGGGCCGGTCGAGCAGGTGGTGCACCAGGGCGTCGGCGGTCAGCGGGTCCAGGTGCTCGGCCGGCTCGTCGACCAGGAGGAGCGGGGCCGACGCCAGCAAGGCCCGGGCCAGCAGCAGCCGTCGCCGCTCACCGCCGGAGACGGTGCGGGCGTCCGGCCCGAGCACCGTGTCGAGCCCGTCCGGCAGGCTGGTCAGCCAGGTGCCGAGCCCGACACGCCGCAGCGCCGCGTCCGCCTGCTCGGCGGTCACGTCGCCGCGCGCCACCCGCAGGTTCTCCAGCACCGTGGTGCCGAACACGTGGGCGTCCTCCGTGGTCACCACCACGTGCGCGGCCCGGTCGGTCTCCGGGAGCGTCGAGAGCGGCGTGCCGTCGAGGGTGAGCGTGCCGGCCCGCGGTGGCAGCAGGCCCGCGAGGGTCAGCAGGAGGGTCGTCTTGCCGATGCCGCTGGGCCCGACGACCGCCAGGCTCCGGCCGGGGACGAGGTCGAGGTCGAGGCCGGTCAGGGCCGGTGGCCGTCCGGGCCAGCCGACGGACAGGCCACGAGCGCGCAACGCGTCGACCTGGTGGGGCCGGCGCTCCGACGGGCTCAGGTCGACGCCGCCGGAACCGCGTGGTCGGCCGGCGCTCGCGGAGGTGGGGGCCGGCGCCTCCGAGGCAGCTGCCGAACCGGCCGTGGCCGGTGCCCCGGCGCCAGTGGGTGCGGCGGCGTCCAGGAGGGCCAGGACGCGCGCCGCGGCGACCCGCGACCGCTGCACCTGCACCGCAGCCGCAGGCAGCAGGGACGTCGCCTCGAACGCGGCGAGCGGCGTCAGCACGATCACCGCGAGCTCCACGGGCGCCAGCAGCCCGGCGCGCAGGGCGGGCACGCCCGTGACCAGGGCGGCGACCGCGGCCAGGACGGTGGCCGCGGTGCCGGTCCCTGCCGCCAGGGCGCTGGGCCGCGCCCCCGCGTCCACCGCGGCCGCCACCCGTGCGTCGGCCGCTCGCAGGGCCGCGAGGTGGGCCCCCAGCCGACCGGAGACCTGGAGCGGGCCCGCGTCGTCGAGCACGGAGAGCGCGGCCGCCGCCGAGTCCGCGCGGGCCGAGGCGGCACGGCTCTCGGTCGCGCGGGCGCCCCGGACCGTGAGCGCGGGTGCCACGACGCCGGCCAGGACCAGGCACAGCGCGAGCGCGGCCGCGGCCGGCGGCCAGAAGAAGGCCATCGCGGTGACGGTCCCGGTGCCGAGCAGGAGGGCGACCCCGGCGGGCAGCAGCCCGCGGACCACCACGTCGCCCACGGCGTCCACGTCCGCACCGACGCGCGCCAGCAGGTCACCGCGGCGCAGTCCGAGCGTCGCCTCCGGCCGACCTGCTGCCAGCCGTTCGTACAGGGTGGTGCGCAGCGTCGTCATGCCGCGCAGCGCGACGTCGTGCGAGATCAGCCGTTCGCAGTAGCGCAGCACACCACGGCCGATGCCGAACGTGCGGACCGCGACGGTGGCCACCGACAGCAGCAGCACAGGCGGCATCTGGGACGCGCGCGCGATCAGCCACGCCGAGACGGCGGCCAGCGCCACGGCGCAGCCGAGCGCGAGGGTGCCCACCAGCACCGCGAGCAGCGCGCGGCCGGGCGGCACCTCGAGCAGCCGGACGGCTCGGCGCAGGGTGCCGCGAGGCGGACGCTGCGGCTCGGCGGGAGAAGGCGCCGGGGGAGCGCCCGACGACGTGCCGACCCCGGTCGGCAGCCCGGTGGCGGTCATGGGGCCACCGTCTCGTCGAGCAGGTCGTGGGGTCCCGACGCAGCGCCACGCTCGGCGTGCACCGCCACCACCCGGTCCGCCCCCGCCACCAGGGACGGCCTGTGCGCGACGAGCAGAACCGTCCGTCCGGCCGCCCGCAGCGCGGCCACCGTGCCCAGCACCACCTGCTCGCCGGCCGCGTCCAGGTGAGCCGTCGGCTCGTCGAGCACCACCAGCGGGGCGTCGCCCAGCAGGGCCGCCGTGAGGGCGACGCGCTGGCGCTGCCCCACCGACAGTCCGGCGCCGCCGGCACCGAGCGGGGTGTCCCAGCCTGCGGGCAGCTCGGCGACCACCGCGTCCAGCCCGGTCAGCGCGGCTGCTCGGGCGCGCTGACCGTCGTCCTGCCCACCCACCAGGGCGCGCAGCGAACCGGGCTCCAGCACCGGCCGCTGCGGCAGCCAGGTCACCTGGTCCCAGTAGCTGCGTCGGTCGACCTCGGAGAGTGGCAGCAGACGGCCGTCGGGCCCCTCGACGCACGCCGAGCCCTCGTCCGGGGTGAGCAGGCCCAGCAGGACCTCGACGGCCGTCGTCTTGCCCACGCCGGACGGGCCCGTCAGAGCCACCACCGTCCCGGGCTCCAGGTCGAGCTCGAAGCCGGCGGGCGTCACGCCGCCTGCGGACCGCACGGCCACCCCCGTCAGCCGCAGCCTGGAACGACGCAGGTCCGGGCAGACCTCGCCGCCCCGCGCCGCGACGGGGGTGTCCAGCACCGCGAACGCCGCCTCCGCCGCCGCGACGCCGTCCGCCGCGGCATGGAACTGGGCCCCTACCTGCCGCAGCGGCCAGAACACCTCGGGCGCGAGCATCAGCACCGCCAGCCCGGTCACCAGGTCGAGGCGGCCGCTGACGAGGCGCAGCCCGATCGCGACCGCCACGAGCGCCACCGACAGGGTGGTGAGCAGCTCGAGCACCATGCCGGACAGGAACGCGAGCTGCAGGGTCGCCATCGTCGAGCGCCGGTGCGCGTCGCCCAGGGCCCGCACCCGTGCGGCCGGACCGCGCTCGCGCCCGAACGCCCGCAGCGTCGGCAGGCCGGCCAGCAGGTCCAGCACCTGGGCGCCCAGGCGCGCCATCGCCTCGAGCCCACGCGCCGAGCGGCCCTCGGTCAGCTGTCCGATGAGCACCATGAACAACGGGATCAGCGGCAGCGTGCCCACCAGGATCGCTGCGGACACCCAGTCCAGACCCAGCACCACCAGCAGCGTGGCCGGGGTCAACGTGACGGCCAGCACCAGCTGCGGCAGGTACCGGACGAAGTACGGCTCGAGCGCGTCCAGGCCCCGGGTGGCGAGGGTGACCACCGCGGGTCCCTGACCGGACGCGAGCCAGCGCGGACCGAGGTCCGCGGCGCGGGCGACCACGCCGCTGCGCAGCTCCGCGACCGCCCGCGTGGCCGCCCTGTGCGCGAACCGCTCCTGCGCGGTGGTCACCGCGCCGCGTCCGACGACCACACCGGCGAGCGCGACGACGGTGCGCGTGAGCGCCCGGAGGGTGGCGCCGTGCTGCACCGCGCCGCCCAGACCGTGCGCCAGCAGCAGAGCCTGCGCCACCACCAGCGCGCCGGTGAGCAGGCCGAATCCGACCGTGAGCGCCAGGTACCCCCGAGCGGAGCGGGCGTGGCGCAGCAGCCGCGGGTCGAGCGGCCTCACGCGGCCGTCACCGGAGCGAGGGGGTGTTCTCGAACGTCACGTCCACCGGCTCGGGGATGTGGTGCACGCCGATGCGCTTGCGGAACACCCAGTACGTCCACGCCTGGTACGCCAGCACCAGCGGCGTCAGGACCAGTGCCACCCACGACATCATGGTGAGGGTGTAGGCGCTCGACGAGGCGTTGTGGATCGTCAGCGAGTACGCCGGGTCGACGTTCGACGGCATCACGTTCGGGTACATCGCACCGAAGATCAGCACCACCGCGGCCAGGATCGCCACGGCGGACGAGGCGAACGCCCGACCTTCCGACCGCACCCGGGTGAACCAGGCGGACCCGGCCAGCGCGAGGGCCGCGACCAGCAGCGGGAACCAGGTCCAGGTGTTGCGCGAGTAGCCCAGCTGCAGCCAGAACGCCCAGACGGCGCCGACCCCGAGCGCGACGAGCGCGAGCCGCTGCGCCAGCGCCGCGGCGCGGACCTGGATGTCCCCGGCGGTCTTCAGCGCCAGGAAGATCGCGCCGTGCGCGAGGAACACCGTCGCGGTCAGCACGCCGGTGAGCAGCGCGAACCCGTGGCCGTTGGTCAGCAGGTCGAAGAACCCGCCGGTGTACTGCAGCGTCGTCCTGGTCAGCTCGTGCGCGGCGCCCGGGTTGCTGACGACCGTGGTCAACGGCTCGATCTTCAGACCGGCGACGAGGTTGCCGAACGCGACGCCCCACAGCACGGCCGGCACCCACGAACCGAGCACCAGGCCCCAGTAGAACGCCTTCTGCCACTGCGGGGTGCTGATCTTGCCGCGCCACTCGAAGGAGACGACGCGAGCGATCAGCGCCAGCAGGATCAGCAGGAGCGCGAGGTAGGCGCCCGAGAACAGCGTGGCGTACCACTCGGGGAACGCCGCGAACGTCGCACCGCCGGCGGTCAGCAGCCACACCTCGTTGCCGTCCCAGACGGGGCCGACGGTGTTGATCATCACGCGCCGCTCACGCTCGTCCCGCGGCAGGAACGGCAGCAGCATGCCGACGCCGAAGTCGAAGCCTTCCAGGACCAGGTACCCGGTCCAGAGGACGGCGATGAGGACGAACCAAAGGATCTGCAGGGTCTCGTGGCTCATGATCTCGGGCTCCGGCGGTCTCAGTACGCGAAGGACAGGGGGCGGTCGACGTCGGTGGTCGTGCCGTCACCACCGGCCGTGGGTGTCCCGGTGTCGACGTCCTCGACGCCGCCGGCGATGTACCGCCGCATCAGCCGGTACCAGCCGACGGCCAGCGCGCCGTACAGCAGGGCGAACAGGACGAGGGACGTCACCACGGCGCCTGCGCTGACCTGCGTGGACACGCCGCGCATCGTCAGCTGCCAGACGAGGTCGGCACCCTCCGGGTTCGGGTTGGGCGCGACGACCCAGGGCTGACGCCCCATCTCGGTGAAGATCCACCCGGCGCTGGAGGCCAGGAAGATCGTCGGCAGGGCCGCGAGCGAGACGCGCTTGAACCAGACGTTGTCGCTGACCCGCCCCGCGCGGGTGAACCACAGCGCCATCAGCGCCAGCAGGGCTGCGAACCCTGCGAAGCCGATCATCAGGCGGAAGGACCAGTACGTGACCGCGAGGTTGGGGATGTAGTTCACGTCCGTCCCGTACTTGGCCTCGTACTGCTTCTGCAGGTCTGCCACGCCGTGCAGCGTGGAGTTGCAGGTGTTGTCCGCGAGGATCGAGGTGAGGCAGGGGATCTGCACCAGGTGCCGCACGCTCGCCGGGTCGTTGTCCAGGCTGCCGATGGTGAGCAGCGACAGCGGCACGCGTGTCTCGGTGTTCACCAGCCCCTCGGCGGCGGCCATCTTCATCGGCTGCTGGTGGAACATCAGCTGCGCCTGCCAGTGCCCCGAGCCGGTCACGATCAGCCCGGAGACGATCATCGCGACCAGGCCGAGCCGCAGCCCCGGCCGGTAGACGGAGCGGGCCTTGTCCGTCTGCCCCCGGCGGACCAGCGTCACCATCCACCAGGCGCAGATGGCGGCGACGAAGGTGCCCGCGGTGAGGAAGGCGGCCGCGATGGTGTGCGGGAAGGCTGCCAGCACCGTCGGGTTGGTCACCACGGCGCCGAGGCTGTGCATCTCCGCACGGCCCGTCGCGGGGTTGTACGTCGCACCGACCGGGTGCTGCATCCACGAGTTGGCGGACAGGATGAAGAAGGCCGACAGGGTGGTGGAGCCGGCCACGAGCCAGATGGTCGCCAGGTGCACCCGCTTCGGCAGCTTGTCCCAGCCGAAGATCCACAGCCCCAGGAACGTGGACTCGATGAAGAAGGCGGCCAGGGCCTCCATGGCGAGCGGGGCGCCGAAGATGTCGCCGACGAACCGGGAGTACTCGCTCCAGTTCATCCCGAACTGGAACTCCTGCACGATGCCGGTGGCGACGCCGATGGCGAAGTTGATCAGCAGCAGCTTGCCGAAGTACTTGGTCAGCCGCAGCCACTCGGACTTCCCGGAGCGCACCCAGAGGGTCTGCATGATCGCGACGAGGGCCGAGAGCCCGATCGTCAGCGGCACGAAGATGAAGTGGTAGACGGTGGTGATACCGAACTGCCAACGAGCCAGGGTGAGCGCGTCCACGCAGGTCTCCGGGGGTGCAGGGTCGGGCGTCGGGCAGGCCCTCCGAGGCGCGGCCAGCCGGGCGCGCCCGGCAGGCCCGTCTCGGAACGCTAGGGGTGCTAGGGCTGAAGTCCTAGGACCAAAGTCACTCGTCACGACACTTCATCGCCTCACTCCGGGCGTGTCGACGGCGTCTCGCGTTGGCGTGTCCTGCGCGGGTACCCGTCATGTGAAGCAGGTGCGGGGATCTCGGGGACGCGGGCCGTCCGCCCGTCGTCGCCGCCCCGCGAGGGTCGCTGTGCGATACTGACGGCGGACATCGGGCGTCCACACCGCCCTCCCGTCCACCGAGCTCGCAGTCCGGCGCGTCCCGCGTGCCAGCCGCCGCTCGGCCTGGCGTGACGCCCCTGACCGGGGTCGCACCGACGGGCCCAGCAGGCGATGGCGCCGACGCGCGAGGCCGCGACCCGACCGCCGACTTCCGTCCCGGCCATCACGCCGAAGGACGACCGACCGCCCGACCGGCGCCGTGACGTGTGGGCACGGGGCTGGCGGGTACCCAGGAGCACATCGCGTGACCTCGCAGACCACCCCCGATCCCGTCGACGTCCAGCCCGCCGGGGGTGAGCCCGCCCGGCCGCGTCGCCGTCGCGCCACTCGCTCCGCCGCTGCGCCCACCCCGGCAGGCGCGACCACCTCCGAGCTCACCGGTGCTCCGGCCTCGGGTGCGCAGGTGGTGGACCAGGAGCAGACCGTGACCGCGGCCGCCGCTGCCCCGACCGTCTCCGGCCCGACCGACGTCCAGACCGCCGAGCCGTCGGAGGCACGGACGGCCGACGAGCCGACGGCAGGGTCCGAGCTGCCGGCCGAGCCGGCCCCGGCTCCTCGTCGTCGCCGTGCGGTCCGGCGCACGGCCGCCGCGCCCGAGGCCACCGACGCGCCGACCGAGTCCCCGGCCAGCGAGCAGCCGGTGATCGAGCAGCCCGTCCCCGAGCAGTCCGTCCCCGAGCAGCCGACGGAACCCCGGACCTCGGGCCGTCGCTCGGCCACCAGGCGCGGGCGAGCGGCGGCCGAGCCGGCCGCCGAGGACGCGCAGGCCGTCGAGCCGGTCGAGCCGACCGAGGACGAGGAGGCGGAGGAGCAGCAGGCGGCGGCCGAGCCGACGTCCGCCCCTGAGCCGCCCCCAGCCGCTCCCGTCTCGGGCTACGAGATCCCGCAGGCACCCCGCCTCGCCACCACGGCGCTCCTGTTCCAGGCTCCGGACCCGGCCCTCACCCGGCAGCGTCGGCGTCGTGCGCAGGTGGGCGCCGGCTCCCCGGAGGAGATCTCCGAGGCCGCCCGACGGGCCGAGCGGGCTGCCGCCGCCGTCGCCGCGGTGGAGCTCGGCACGCCGTCCTCCGTCGAGGACGTTCGCGAGACGCCGGTCACGGCGGAGGGCCCGCAGTCGGGCCGGTCCCGTCGGCGTCGCGGTCGAGGTCGCGGCGAGTCCCCTCGGGGGACGGTCGCGTCCGACGAGCAGCTGGAGCCGGCCGAGCTCGACGCGATGGACGACGAGGACGCCGACGTCGCGGACCGTGAGGACGTCGGCGCGGACACCGTCGAGGACGAGCAGGGTGCCCCGCGTCGGCGTCGTCGCCGCGGTGGACGTGGCCGTCGCGCCCGCGCGGAGTCCGACGGCGGGACCACGGGTGGCCCCGAGGACCAGTCGGAGGACGAGGAGGGCGTCGACCAGGCGGCCGGGGTGGCAGACGAGGAGGTCGCCGACGAGGGCGACGCCGCGTCGAGCCGTCGTCGGCGGCGCCGTCGCCGCGGAGCGCGGACCGAGCCCGGCGAGGCCGAGCCGCGCACGCGTGCCCGCAACGACGAGGTGACCGCGCTGCGCGGCTCCACCCGGCTGGAGGCCAAGCGTCAGCGCCGCCGTGAGGGGCGCGACGCCGGCCGGCGTCGCCAGATCATCAGCGAGGCCGAGTTCCTGGCCCGCCGCGAGTCGGTGGACCGCGCCATGGTGGTGCGGGAGGCTCACGGGCGCACGCAGATCGCCGTGCTGGAGGACGGGGTGCTCGTGGAGCACTACGTGTCCAACCAGGCACAGGCCTCGATGGTGGGCAACGTCTACCTCGGGCGGGTGCAGAACGTGCTGCCGAGCATGGAGGCGGCGTTCGTCGACGTCGGCAAGGGCCGCAACGCCGTGCTCTACGCCGGTGAGGTGAACTGGGACGCCGCGGGGCTGGAGGGTCAGCCCCGGCGCATCGAGCAGGCACTGAAGTCGGGCGACGCGGTGCTCGTCCAGGTCACCAAGGATCCGATCGGGCACAAGGGCGCCCGGCTCACGAGCCAGGTCACGCTGGCCGGCCGCTACCTGGTGTACGTGCCGGGCGGCGGGATGACCGGGATCAGCCGCAAGCTCCCCGACACCGAGCGGGCCCGGCTGAAGAGGATCCTGCGCGACATCGTCCCGGACTCCGCCGGCGTGATCGTCCGCACGGCCGCCGAGGGTGCCAGCGAGGACGAGCTGCGCGCCGACATCGCGCGCCTGCGCGGCCAGTGGGAGGCCATCGAGAAGAGGTCGACCAGCGCCTCGGCGCCCGCCCTGCTGCAGGGTGAGCCGGACATGGCCATCCGCGTGGTCCGCGACATCTTCAACGACGACTTCACGTCGCTCCTGGTGCAGGGCGAGGACGCGTGGTCGACGATCTCCGGCTACATCGGCGAGCTCGCCCCGGACCTCGCCGCCAAGGTGACGCGCTGGACGGGGACGGGCGACGTGTTCGCCGCGCACCGCGTCGACGAGCAGCTGGCCAAGGGGATGGACCGCAAGGTGTGGCTGCCGTCCGGCGGCTCGCTGGTCATCGACCGCACCGAGGCCATGACGGTCATCGACGTCAACACCGGCAAGTTCACCGGTGTGGGCGGCACCCTCGAGGAGACGGTCACCCGGAACAACCTCGAGGCCGCCGAGGAGATCGTGCGGCAGCTGAGGCTGCGGGACATCGGCGGCATCATCGTCGTCGACTTCATCGACATGGTGCTCGAGTCGAACCGCGACCTGGTGCTGCGTCGCCTGGTCGAGTGCCTCGGGCGAGACCGGACCAAGCACCAGGTCGCCGAGGTCACGTCCCTCGGGCTGGTGCAGATGACCCGCAAGCGCGTCGGTCAGGGCCTGGTCGAGGCGTTCAGCGAGACGTGCGAGCACTGCCACGGCCGCGGCTTCATCGTGCACACCGACCCCATCGAGCGGAACGTGCGGCCGGACGCCGGCCAGTCGCAGCCGGTGCCGGCGGAGTCGACGGCGAAGCGGTCGCGGCGCAAGCGGGGGACCGAGCCGTTGACGATGCCTGCCACGGCGGCGGTGCCGGTGCTCCCGGAGGCTCGTGAGGCGGTCAAGGCGACGCTGGCCACCATCGCGGCCGCCGCCGCCCACGCGCACGAGCACGGGCCGTCGGAGCTCCACGACGCCGACCAGGTCCCGCCGGTGCAGCCCGCCGCGGAGGCCCTCGGCTCGCCGGCGGAGGCCGCGCCCGAGCTCCTGGCGCAGTGGGTGCCCGACGAGGTCGCCTCGGCCACGGTCGAGGCGGTGCCCGTCGAGGAGGAGCCGACGCCCGTGCAGGTCGTCGCGGCCCCGGAGGTTCCCGTAGCACCGGTGCTCGACGTGTTCGCCGAGCTGGCGGCGCTCGGTGTCGCCACCGAGGGGAACGCCGCGATCCCGGAGCCGCACGAGGCCGAGCCCGACGACCAGCAGCTGTCGCTGCTGCCCGTCGATCCCGACCTCTTCGCCGCCGAGGCGGACGAGGCGGACGGCGCCGAGGGCGACGACCGCTCCGAGGCGGACGCACAGCCCCTGGACGGTCCCGACCAGGTTTGACCACCGCTCCCGCGGTCCGTACCCTGGTGTGTCGGCGCGCTTGGCGTGCCGACCGTGCGTGCCTTCGCCGGGTCCCTGTTGCGTCAGCGCAACGTCGGGGTCCGGGCGGCGGACGCCGACGCGAACCCCCCGGCCTGTGGCCACGGGTGTGCGCGGGCGCCGGGGACATGCGGGCACAGGACGCAGGACGACGAGCAGAGATGAGCAGCAACGTGGTGTACGCGATCGTGAAGGCTGGCGGCCGCCAGGAGAAGGTCGCCGTCGGCGACGTCGTCGTCGTCGACCGTCTCGCCGCCAAGGCTGGCGCGACCGTCGAGCTGCCGGCGCTGCTGCTGGTCGACGGGGAGAAGGTGACCACCGACGCCAAGGCGCTGGCGAAGGTCACCGTGACCGCCGAGGTGGTCCGCGACGAGCGCGGACCGAAGATCGACATCCTGCGGTACAAGAACAAGACCGGCTACCGCCGCCGTCAGGGCCACCGTCAGGACCTCACCCGCCTGAAGGTCACCGCCATCGGCTGAGCCTCGCGCTCGGTCACCATTCGTCGTACGAGAGCAGGTTCGTCATGGCACACAAGAAGGGCGCGAGCTCCTCGCGCAACGGTCGGGACTCCAACGCGCAGCGCCTCGGCGTCAAGCGGTTCGGCGGCCAGGTCGTCAAGGCCGGCGAGATCATCGTCCGCCAGCACGGCACGCACTTCCACCCCGGCATCAACGTCGGCCGCGGCGGGGACGACACCCTGTTCGCGCTGGCCGAGGGCGCCGTGGCGTTCGGCACGCGGCGTGGCCGCAAGGTGATCGACGTCGTCGCAGCCGAGGTCTGACGTACATCACACCGTCGTCGACGAAGGGGCGCACCGGTTCGGTGCGCCCCTTCGTCGTGTGACCATCGAGAAGGGTCGCCGTCCGGTGACCTGCGAACATCCGCACCTGCGGGAGGAGTGAGCTATGACCACGTTCGTGGACCGCGTCGTGCTGCACGCGACAGGCGGTGACGGCGGCAACGGCTGCGCCTCCATCCACCGGGAGAAGTTCAAGCCGCTGGCCGGCCCCGACGGCGGCGACGGCGGGAACGGCGGCTCCGTCGTGCTCGTCGTCGACCCGCAGGTCACCACCCTGCTCGACCTGCACCGTCAGCCGCACCAGCGGGCGTTGTCCGGTTCGCAGGGGATGGGCAACTACCGCGACGGGAGCTCCGCCCCGGACCTCGTGATCGGCGTGCCGGGCGGCACGGTGGTCAAGAGCGCGTCCGGCGAGGTGCTGGCGGACCTCGTCGGCATCGGCTCCCGGTACGTCGCCGCCGCGGGCGGTCGCGGCGGCCTCGGCAACGAGAAGCTGGCGTCTCCGCGGCGCAAGGCTCCCGGCTTCGCGCTGCTCGGCGAGCCCGGTGACGCGGCCGACGTGGTGCTGGAGCTGAAGACGATCGCCGACGTCGCACTGGTCGGCTACCCGAGCGCGGGCAAGTCGTCGCTGGTCGCGGCCATCTCCGCGGCGCGGCCGAAGATCGCCGACTACCCGTTCACCACGCTGGTGCCGAACCTCGGCGTGGTCCAGGCGGGCGCGGCCCGGTACACCGTGGCGGACGTCCCCGGGCTGATCCCCGGCGCCTCGACGGGCAAGGGCCTGGGCCTGGAGTTCCTGCGGCACATCGAGCGGTGCGCCGTCGTGGTGCACGTGCTCGACTGCGCCACGCTCGAACCGGGACGTGACCCCGTGAGCGACCTGGACGTGATCGAGGCCGAGCTGGGGGCGTACGCCGGAGACCTCGGCATCGAGGGCGGCCGGGTGCCGCTGATGGAGCGTGAGCGGGTCGTGGTGCTGAACAAGATCGACGTGCCCGAGGCGCGGGAGCTGGCCGAGCTGGTGCGGCCGATCCTCGCCGAGCGCGGGCTGCCGGTGTTCGAGGTGTCGACCGCGAGCCACGAGGGGCTGCGGGCTCTGGAGTTCGCGCTCGCCGGTTTCGTCGAGACGGCCCGCACGCTCGCACCTGCGGCGGAGCCCACGCGCACGGTGCTACGGCCGCGGGCGGTCGACGAGACCGGCTTCACGGTCACCCGGCGGGAGGCAGCCGGCAGCGTCTGGTTCTCGGTGCGGGGCAGCAAGCCCGAGCGCTGGGTGCGCCAGACGGACTTCACCAACGACGAGGCCGTCGGCTACCTGGCGGACCGGCTGGCCCGGCTCGGCGTGGAGGACGCGCTGTACGAGGCCGGTGCGGTCGCGGGCGACGAGGTGCGGATCGGACCCGAGGACAACTCGGTGGTGTTCGACTGGGAGCCGACCCTGCTGACCGGCTCCGAGCTGCTCGGCGGTCCCCGCGGGACGGAC
>DAIDJQ010000062.1 GCA_027451305.1 Cellulomonas sp. | reverse complement strand
GGTGCGCCGGTCGGCACGCCGGGGACCGAGTCGTCGGTCGGGGCGATCGGGGCGGCGATCAACGCCTACCGCGCGAGCAACGGGCTGCCGTCGCTGTCGGTGTCCCGCTCCGGCATCCTGGTGCAGCACGCGGAGGACATGGCGGACGCCGGCGGCATCTGGCACTCGGGCTACGACAACATCGTCGGCTGCATCAGCAACGGCAGCGCCTCCGCGCTGGTCGGTGCGTGGTCCCGGTCGCCCGCGCACAACGCGCAGATGCTGCGCACCGACGTCTCCAGCATGGCCGTGGGCGGCGCGACCGCCGGTGGCTGGCTCTACGGCGCGGTGAAGTTCAACTGACCGCCTGACGGGCGGGGCGCGAGCTCAGCGCAGCGCGTCAGCCAGCCGGTCGAGGGCGAGCTGCAGGTCCTCGTCCGTGATCGTCAGCGGTGGTGCGAGCCGGATGGTCGCGCCGTGCGTGTCCTTGGCCAGCACCCCGCGGGCCAGCAGCCGCTCGGCCAGGTCGCGGCCGGTGGCAGGTCCGCCGGGCCGAGACGCGTCCACGTCCGCCCCGGCCCACAGCCCGATGGTCCGGACGCGGGCCAGCAGGCCCTCGGCCACCAGACCGTCCAGCCGCCCGCGCAGCACGCCCCCCAGCTCGAGCGCGCGCCGCTGCAGGTCCCCCGGGGCGAGCAGGTCCACGACAGCCAGGCCGACCGCGCACGCCAGGGGGTTCCCGCCGAACGTCGAGCCGTGCGTGCCCGCCGTCAGCACCTCGAGCACGTCGGCCCGGCCCACCACCGCCGACACGGGGACGATCCCGCCGCCCAGCGCCTTGCCGAGGGTGACCAGGTCCGGCCGGACGCCCCAGCGCTCGCACGCCAACGTGCTGCCGGTGCGGCCGAGACCGGACTGCACCTCGTCGGCGATGAGCAGCACCCCGAGCTCGGTGCACGTGGCCCGGACCGCGGGCAGGTAGTCGTCGGGCGGGACCACCACACCTTGCTCGCCCTGGATCGGCTCGAGCAGCACCGCCACGGTCGTCTCGTCGACGGCCGCGCGCAGCGCCTCGGCGTCGCCGTACGGGACCAGCCGGAACCCCGGCGTGTAGGGGCCGAAGCCGCGGCGGGCGTCGGGGTCGTCGGAGAAGGAGACGATCGTCGTCGTCCGGCCGTGGAAGTTGCCCTCGGCGACGACGATCGTCGCCTGCTCGTCCGGCACCCCGCGCGCCTCGTATCCCCACTTGCGTGCGGCCTTGATCGCCGTCTCCACCGCCTCGGCGCCGGTGTTCATCGGCAGCACCAAGGGGTTCGGCTCGGCCAGCAGCGGTCCGATCAGGCCGGCGACCGCGCGGGCGAACGGCTCGAGCAGCTCGTGGTCGAAGGCGCGGGAGGTCAGCGTGAGCCGGTCCAGCTGGTGGTGCGCCGCGGCCACCAGCGCGGGGTGGCGGTGCCCGAAGTTCAGCGCGGAGTAGGCGGCCAGCAGGTCCAGGTAGCGCCGGCCGTGCACGTCGGTCACCCACGAGCCCTCGCCGGTGGCGATCGTCACGGGCAGCGGGTGGTAGTTGGGGGCCAGGGCGCTGCCGGTTGCCGCGACGGTGCCCATGGTCAGGACCGGATCTCCAGCGTGCAGCACTTCGCGCCGCCGCCGCCCTTGAGGAGCTCGGAGGTGTCCACGGCGATGGTCTGGTACCCGCGCTCGCGCAGCGTGGCGGCCAGGTCGACGGCGCCCGGTGCATGCACCACGTGCAGCCCGTCGGACACGATGTTCAGGCCGAGCGCCTCGGCGTCCCGCTCGGTGGCGAGCACCGCGTCGGGGAACAGCTGCTCCAGCACGGCCCGCGACCCGGAGGAGAACGCCGGCGGGTAGTACGCCACCTGCGGGTCGGCAGGGTCGGAGCTGATCACCGCGAGGGCCGTGTCCAGGTGGTAGTAGTGCGGGTCCACCAGCTCCAGCGAGATCACGGGGTGGCCGAACAGCTCCTGCGCCTCCGCGTGCGCGGCGCGCTCGGTGCGGAACCCGGTGCCCGCCAGGACCAGCCGCCCGGCGACCAGCATGTCGCCCTCGCCCTCGTTGATCCGCGCGGCGGTGTGCGTGACGAACCCGCGGTCGGCGAACCACTTCTGGTACGCGGGACCCTCCGGCTGCCGCTCGGGGTAGCGGAAACGTGCCGAGTAGACGACGCCGTCCACCACGGTGGCGCCGTTGGCCGCGTAGACCATGTCCGGCAGGCCGGGGATCGGGTCGATCTGCTCCACGGTGTGGCCGAGGTCCAGGTAGGCATCCCGCAGCCGACGCCACTGCCGCACGGCCACGTCGGTCTCGGTCGGCCGGTCCTTGTGCATCCACGGGTTGATCTCGTACGACACCGTGTAGTACGTCGGCTCGCACATGAGGTAGCGACGGGGGGTGGCTCCGGGCGCATGCGTGGTCATGGTGCTCCTCGGCGGTCTGGTGCGGGCCGGGGGTGCCGGTCCCGGGGTGCGGTCGGGCGGGCCGCCTCGTCGCGGGTCCACTGCGAGGGTACGAGGCGAGGGCCGCTGACACGGGTGCCATTCGCTTGCCGTCGGCACGCGATCCGTTGCGCGATCAGCCTGCACTGCGTCGATCTGTTGTGCGGGCGGCCTGCTTGAGGGCGATCCTCAGCATCCCGTCGAACACCGGGGCGAGCAGTGCGGACGTCCACGCGGCGGGCAGCGGCCCGGCGAGGTGCACCCGCTCCGACCAGCGCAGCACGGCCCGGTCCGGCCCGTCGGGCACGACGACGATCGTCGCCGTCCCGTGCATCACGGGCCCGACCTTCCGGAAGACGGCGATGCCGGGCCGGCCCGTCTCCGGCGGGTCGTACCGCTCCACCCGCATCCGGTCGACCACGCCGGGCCAGCCGTGCCGCGCGCCGGGCCCGGACACCGCCTCGATCCGCTGTCCCACGCCGGGGGGGCCGTCGGTGCTCACCCGGGTCAGGGGTATCCAGTCCGCGTGGTTGCGGGCGTCGGTCACCGCGTCCCACACCTGCTGGGCGGACCCGGGCAGGCGCTTGGTCACCACTGCTTCGCGCTCCATGGGTCGATCCTCGCCCGAGGTAGGGTCGGCCGCATGGAGCACCGGGTCCTGGGCCGTACCGGCCGTGACGTGTCCGTGGTGGGACTGGGCTGCTGGCAGCTGGGTGGCGACTGGGGCGAGGTCGGTGAGGACGTCGCGCTCGGCGTCCTCGCGGCCGCCGTCGACTCCGGCGTGACGATGCTCGACACGGCGGACGTGTACGGCGACGGGCGCTCGGAGCGGCTGGTCGGACGGTTCGTCGCGAGCCGCGGCGGCGCGTCGTCGGGCCTGACCGTGGCGACGAAGATGGGCCGCCGCGCCAACCCGCACGTGGCCGGCGCGTACACCCTTGACGCGTACCGGCGCTGGACCGACCGGTCCCGGGAGAACCTCCGCACCGACGTCCTCGACCTGGTCCAGCTGCACTGCCCGCCGACCGAGGTGCTGCTCCGCGAGCAGACCTACGACGACCTGGACACCCTCGTCGAGGAGAAGCGGGTCGCGGCCTACGGCGTCTCGGTGGAGACCGTCGAGGAGGCGCTCGCGGCGATCGCCCGGCCCAACGTCGCCACCGTGCAGATCATCCTCAACGTGTTCCGGCGCAAGCCGCTGGAGCGGGTGCTGCCGGCGGCGATCGAGGCGGGCGTCGGCATCATCGCGCGGGTCCCGCTGGCGTCGGGGCTGCTCTCCGGCCGGTACGACGAGACGACGCAGTTCGCCGCGAACGACCACCGCAGCTACAACCGCCACGGCGAGGCGTTCGACGTCGGCGAGACGTTCTCCGGAGTCCCCTACGAGGTGGGGGTCGCCGCCGCCCGCGAGGTGGCGACGCTCACGCCGCCGAGCGCGACGACGGCGCAGCTGGCGCTGCGCTGGGTCATCGACCAGCCCGGTGTGTCCGTCGTGATCCCTGGTGCCCGCACGCCGGCCCAGGCCAAGGCCAACGCCCGCGCCGCCGACGTGCCGTCGCTGGGCACCGAGACGCTCGACGCGCTGCGGGACGTGTACGACGAGCGCATCCGGGAGCACGTCCACTACCGCTGGTGAGCCGACGGGCCGGCGCGAGCCGACCCGCCGACGCCCGGTCAGCGGTGCGTGATCTGCGGTGCCGTCGGCCCGGCGACAACCAGAGGCTCCGGGAACACGGCCGGAGCCGGTCCGAAGGCGATCCGGGCGCCGTCGATCACGGTGTGCGCCAGCGCGCGCCCACCGGCGACGCCGATCGCGAGCCCGATGCCGAACGGCGCCAGCCGGCCGATCGCGAGGCCGCCCTGCTTGGCGGCCTGCCGTCGGATCATCCGACGGGTGAGCGTGCCGTTCACCCGCCGCACGGTGGCCAGCGGCATCCGGGTCAGCAGGGACCGGGCCACCCGCACCGACCCGATGCCGGCGGCGTCCTGGACGGCGGCGGAGCCGGACTCACCGAGGATGGACGCCAGCAGCAGCGCCTTGCGCCGGTCCGTGTCCGCCACGTCGATGCCGTGCACCGAGGCGACGGCCAGGGCGAACGCCGCGGAGGCCCCGAAGAACGTCGCCACGTCGCTCACCGTCAGCGCGAACGCCGTGCCGGTGCCGACGGCGGGTGCCGCGGCAACGACCCCGACGGCCCCGCCGGCCACCTGGACCACGCCGAGGTACTCCTTCTCCAGGACGCGCACCAGCTGGTCGGGCGTGGCGTGCGGGTTGCGCGCGCGGACCTTCTGCACGTGCGCGTGGATGCTGGCGGACGGGATCGCGACCGCCTTGTCCAGCAGCGCGTCGACGGGTGCGACCATCAGCGCTCGCCGTTGACCGTGAACGTCACCTCGGCGCCCGCGGCGAGCGTGCGGCCGACCGTGCAGTGCTCGTCGACCGCGCGCCGCATCACGAGGAGCAGGCGCTCGCGGGCCTCCAGGTCCAGGCTCGAGAGGTCCACCCGCAGGTCGTCGGCCAGCGCGGGGTAGCGGTCCTCCGCCTCGTCACCGAGGCCCCCGACGGCGATCGTCGCGGGTGCCTCGTCGCCGAACCGGCGGCCCAGCGGCGCGTCGACCGACAGGCCGGCACAGGCGGCGAGGGCGATCTTCAGCAGCTCGCCGGGGGTGAACACGCCCTCGTCACCGACCGAGCCGACCAGCACCTGCGCACCGCGCGAGGAGCGGCCGGTCCAGCGGCGGCGGCCGGTGCGCTCCACCCACAGGGCGGTGTCGCCGGCGTTCGGCAGCGGGGGGACGGGGGCCTGGGGGGACGAGGCGGCGGTGGTCGGCTCGGCAGTCATGCGTTCGATACTCGCACGGCGGGCCCGCAGGTGCGCGAGGCCGGGCTAAGGTCCGGCGCATGACGTCCGACCACGAGACGCCCGCATCCGGCGCAGCTCCCGACGTACCCGTCGAGCCGACGGCGCAGACGGTCGCCCCTGATCCGGGGGCTGCGCCCGTCGTCGCCGCCCCGGAGGCTGCGCCCGTCGTCGCCGCGGCAGCCCCGACCCCGCGCCGCGCGTTGTTCGTGTCCTGGGTGATCGGGCTGCTCGTGGTGGCGCTGGCCGCGGTGCTGCTGGGCGGGCTCGCCGCGGCGCTGGCGGGCCTCCTGGCGAGCGGGGGCTGGGGCACGCTCGTGGCGGTGCTCGCGGGGTTCATGGTGGCGGCCGGTGCGGCCGGCGTCGGGTGGCTGGTGCTGGTGCTGCTCACCGTTCAGCGCCGGGTCGCGGCCGGTCGTCGGCTCCGGGTCGCGGCGATCTCCATCGGCGCGGTGGCGGTCACCCTCGCCGTCGGGTACGCCCTCGGGCAGGTCACCCGACTCGGCAGCGGCGCATCGGGCCTGGTGGTGGGCGCCGTGGCGATCGTGGCGGCGCTGGTGCCGCCCGAGCTGGTGGGACGCGAGGAGCGCCGGGCTGCGGCCCTGCCGACGGTCGGCGGCGGCGAGGGCTGACCGTAGGCTGCGCGGCGATGCCGTCCTACCGCGTGACCATGGAGCTCGGCGTGCTGCACCGCGGGGTGGACCCCGCCGACGTGCTGCCGGCGGCGATCGACACCGCTCGTGAGCTCACCGCCGTCGAGGCCGGCACCGTCGAGGTGCGCCACGGCCGGGCGCTGGTCGTCGTGCGGTTCGAGGCGGCCGACGACCTGGCGGCGTCCGGCGTCGGACGGACCGTGGTGCACCGGGTCGACGAGCTGGTGGTGGTCGAGTCCAGCCGGACCACCCGGCGGTTCGGCGCCCGGTGGTACCCGCTGCGGTGAGCGCCGACCGCCCGCCGCAGGTCAGTCGTCGAACGTGACGACCACCTTCTCGGCCGCGCCGGGAGTCGATGCGAGCTCCAGCGCCCGTACGGCGTCGGCGAAGTCGAACCGGTCGCTGATGATCCGGGCGTACTGGTCGCGGTGCTCCACGATGCTCGTCGTGACCTCGAAGATCTCCGTCGGGTAGCCCATCGAGGTGACGATCGTCGGCTCGGCAGCGAGGATCGCCCCGAAGTCGACCGGCACCGGCTGCTTGTGCACCGCCACCACACCGATCGTCGCGTGGTACTTGGCGCAGGCGAGCGCCGTCGTCAGGACGGCCGGGACGCCGGCTGCGTCGAGGTACACGTCGGTCCCCGCCTTGCCGGGTGTGCCCACGCCGTCGCGGGCCTCGCCGTGCAGCTCGTGCAGCCGCGCGACCACGTCCTCCTCGGCGGAGTTGATCACGGCGTCCGCGCCGACGGCCAGGGCCTTCTCGAGCCGCGACGGCACGACGTCGACGACGACGAGGTGGCCGACCCCGCGCGACCGGTAGCCGATCGTCGCGCCGAGCCCGATCGGCCCTGCGCCGAAGACCACCACCTTGGCGCCCGCCTGGGGGTTGGTCCGGTTGACCGCGTGGTACGCGACGGCCATCGGCTCGTTGAGCGCCGCCACGTCGAACGGCAGGTCGTCGGGGATGAGGGCGACGCTGCGGCCCAGCTCGGCGTCGTGGATCAGCAGGGCGTCGCTGAGCGCGCCCACGGGTCCACCGTTGCCGATGATGCCGCGCGAGTCGCCCATCGGGTTGATCACCACGTGGTCGCCCGGGGCGAGCCCCCGCACCTGGTCACCGGCGGCCAGCACCACGCCGGCTGCCTCGTGACCCAGCGGAGTCGCACCCTCGCGCGGCGGGATGCCGCCGCGGTGCACGTAGAACGCGTCCGAGCCGCAGATGCCGCACGCCTTGACCCGCACCAGCAGGTCGGTGGGTCCCACCTCGGGGTCCGGGACCTCCACCATCTCGGCACGGCCGGGACCGGTGACCATCACGCTGCGCACGATCGACTCCCTCGCCACCCTGGGCAGACCGGCTCGGCGAGCCGGTGAGAAGCAGTCCTGTCAGCACCCTACGCAGGGCGTCCGCCCGGTCCAGGGCGAAATCGGCCGCCGTCCGGCCGTTGCGGGACGAACGTCCGCCGGGCGCAGCGTCCGACTGTGCCGCAAGGCGACATATCGGGCGAAATGATCCACAGCGTGCGCCGGCCCAGGACGTCTCCGGTAGCGCTGCTGCGAGGGTGACCGCGTTCGTCGTGCGCAGCAGAATCAAGGAGGAGACGCGTTGTCAGCCCTCGGTCCGGACGATCCGGCACCCACCCCCGCACCTGCGAGTCCACCGGTCGCGGCAACCTCGGAATCCTCCGGCTCGACGGACGCCTCGTTCGCAGTCCCGACGCCCCCGGGGCCCGACACCGTCCCGACGACGCCCGTCCCGACGACCTTCGGCCCGTTCGCAGCCCCGGGCACCGCCCCGGCCGCTGGCCACCACGCGGCGCCGGACTCCGTGCCCCCGTGGACGTGGGCCCCGGCTCCGCAGCCTGCGACGGCGGCGCCGCTGGACCTGCGTCAGCTGATCAACCCGGCCCTGACGGCGGCCGTCACGTACGTCGCCGCACTGCTCGTCTCGTTGGTGATCGCAGGTCTGATCATCGGCTCCGCATCATCGGAGCTCGACCTGCCGGCGGGCGCCGCCGGTGCGTTGACCTTCTTCCTCACCGGGATGTCGTTCGGCGGCAGCCTGCACGCGTCGGCCAACGCCTCTGCGCTGGCCTCCGGTGCCGCCGACCTGGCACTGATCCCCTGGGGCACAACGGTGCTGGCCGCGGCCGCCGGCGTGTGGTTCGTCCGGGTGCGCAGCGCCCGTGCGGTGGCCACGGTGCGGCAGCGGTGGGCGGACATCGTCGTGACCGGGACGATGCTCGGGCTGGTTGCGGCGATCGTCGCGGCGGCGGTCCACATCAGCTGGCAGACGACGATCGTCATCGTCCACGCCTCGGCGAGGCTGTCGATCTCCCCGGTGGGTGTGCTGTTCGGGGGGTTCGTCACGGGGGCGCTGGTGGCCGCGATCGGTCACGCGTGGGCGGGGCGGTCGTTGACGGTGCTCGGAGTGAGGATGCCCGCCGTGCTGTCCGAGGCGGCGCGTGCCGTCGGCATCGGGATGGGTGTCCCCGCCGTCGTCGTCGCCGTGGTGCTGACGGTGCTGGACCTGGTCAAGCTCGGTTTCACCGGTGGCGTGGCGCTGGCCCTGGGCACGCTGCCGACGCAGGTGGTGTGGGTGAACGCCCTCGGGATGTTCGGGTCTCTCGACCTGAGCGGTGCCGGGTCCGACGACAGCGCGTCCATCGCGCACAGCGGCTCGTGGCTGTGGCTGACCCTGCTGGTGACGGTGTGCTCGCTGGTGCTCACGGCACGTGCCCGGTGGGCGCGTGCAGGCGTTGTCCGGCCGTGGCAGCAGGCATGGGCCGTCCCGACCGTCGCCGGTGTGGGCGGTGTGCTGGCGGTGCTGCTGACCGGCGTGCACACCTCCTGGTCCGGGGCCGCGCTGTGGGCGGACGAGGCGGGCTCAGGTGTCTCGCTCGGCCTGTCCGGTCTGGTGATCCTGCCGGCCATCCTGTGGGGTGGCCTGGCCGAGGTGCTCGAGCGGCACGCCGGCCCGCACCTGGTGGCGGCCATCCCCGCGATTCGTCTGCCCGGGCGGGCCACCGGTGTCAGCGGAGCCGTCGGCGGTGCACCCGCAGTCCCCGGCACCCTGGCGGCGGGTGCGCCGAGCACCCTCGGCGCGCCCCTCGGTGCGCCGGTGCCGGGGGGTGCCACGTCAGCTCCGGCAGCACCGGCGGTCCGGACGGTCAAGGTCTCCCGCAGGGCGGCCTGGACCATCGTGGGGGTGCTGGCGCTCGCCGTCGTCGTGATCGTCGGGCGCGCCGTCCTGGCGTCCACCGTCTTCACGCCGCAGGCTCCGGTCACGGCGTACCTGAACGACCTGAACGCCGGGCACGTCTCCGCTGCCTTCGCGATCGCCGACCCGAGCGTGCCGTCCGGATCGCGCGCCCTGCTGACGGACGCGGTCTACGGCACGGTCAAGGACCGGCCCACCGGGATGCACGTCACCAAGGTGACGCGTTTCAAGGGCGGCGCGACGGTGACGACGGAGGGCAAGCAGGACGGGGAGAACATCACCCAGACGTTCGACGTCGCCGCCGAGGGGCACCGGGACCTGCTGTTCACCAGGTGGGTGATCAAGAACCCGCCGGTCAACGAGGTGGTGCTCGAGAGCTATGGGTTGCCGAGCACAGGCACGTTCGTGGTGAACGGGCTGTCGTTCGGCTTCACGGACACCGCCTACGTGCTGCCCGGCACGTACGACGTGTCTCTCGGTGTGGACGACGACCACGCGGGACTGGTCACGTCCACCACTGCCACGGTCCAGGTGCGTGCAGACGAGCCCACCGTCAACGTGGCCGCCACGGCAGCCGGAGCGAGCCTGAACTACCAGCTGACGGACCATGCCAAGGAGCTGGCCGCGTCGTTCGCGGAGAGCAGGCTGGCGACGTGCCTGGCGTCGGCCTCGCTGGACCACCCCGGCTGCTCCCTGTGGAACGCCACTGGGTACGACGACTCGCTCGTGTCCAACGTGAAGTGGTCGCTGGTCGGTGAGCCGACGTACGACGTGACCTTCACCTCGCTGGACGAGATCGACGTCGAGGTCACCGGACAGGCGCAGGCGTCCTACGACGCCCAGCCGGGCTGGTTCGACGACGGCGGCCCGAAGACCGCCACCTCATCGATCTACTACCAGCTTCGACTGACGCCGTCGAAGGGCGAGCTCGTCCAGGTGGACACGGGGGAGTAGGAGCCGACGCCCCTGTGAGCCGCGAGCCGGCCACGGACCGGTGGCCGTGCCGGCTGGGTCCCCTCCTGACGAGGTGGGGACCCAGCCGACGTTCACCACCGTCGCGTAGATACCGCGGG
>DAIDJQ010000061.1 GCA_027451305.1 Cellulomonas sp. | reverse complement strand
GTGACCAGGACGTCCTGCGGGCTGGGAGCGCACAGCACCCAGACCGTCCGCGCGGCCGGCTCCTCGATCGCCTTGAGCAGCACGTTGCCCGACGAGTCGTTCAAACGGTCGGCGTCCTCGACCACCACCACCCGCCATCGGCCCTGCGACGGGGCGCGCGCCGCGAGCTCCACCAGCGGGCGGGCGGTGTCGACCCGGATGAACACGCCCTCGGTGGCGACCAGCGTGACGTCGGGGTGGGTGCCGGCCAGGCTCGTGGTGCACTCGTGGCACACGCCGCAGCCGCCGCGCGGGCACTGCAGCGCCGCTGCGAAAGCCCGTGCCGCGTTGGACCGGCCCGAGCCGGGCGGGCCGGTGAGCAACCAGGCGTGGGTCATCGCCGTGGGGTCTGTCGCGGCGCGGGAGAGGACGGCGACGGCCGGGTCCTGGCCGACGACGTCGTCCCAGACGGTCACGACCGACCCGTCCCCGTGCGTCCGACGGGCTCCACGGCCGCGGGCTCCACGGGCTCCTCGACCACGGGCCCCGCCGGCGCAGTCTCGACCGCCGTCGGCCGTGCGACGCCGACCCCGCCGGCAGCGGGTGCCGCGCCGGCCTGCACGCCGGTCAGCAGCGGCTCGACGCGTGCGCGGATCGCGGCCGTCAGCTCATCGGCCGGTCGCGCGGCGTCCAGCACCAGCCACCGACCCGGATCGGCCGCAGCCCGGTCGAGGAACGCCTGCCGCGTCCGGCGGTGGAACTCGTCGCCGGCCCGCTCGAGCCGGTCCGGCTCCCCTGTCAGCCGCGCCCGGCCCGCGACCGGGTCGATGTCCAGCAGCACGGTCAGCGTCGGCAGCAGCCCCTCGGTGGCCCACAGCGACAGCTGTTCCACCGCCTCCGCCCCCAGCCCCCTGCCGATCCCCTGGTAGGCGACCGACGAGTCGAGGTACCGGTCCGTCACCACCACCTCCCCGCGCTCCAGCGCGGGACGCACCACCGTCGCGACGTGGTGCGCGCGGTCGGCGGCGTACAGCAGCGCCTCGGTGCGGGCGTCCACGTGGTCACCGTGCATCACGGCGGTGCGCAGCACGCGACCGAGCTCGGTGTCCCCCGGCTCGAAGGTCAGCAGCACCGTGCGGTCGGCGACCACCAGCCAGTCGCGCAGCGCACGGGCCTGCGTCGACTTGCCGGCGCCGTCACCGCCCTCGAAGGACACGAACAGCCCGTTCACGCCCGTCAGGGTAGCCGTCGGCACCCACAGCCTCCGGACGCGACGACGGGGCCGGTGGTCCCACCGGCCCCGTCCCGTCCTGGTCCCGCCGGACCGGATCAGCCCCGCGGCTCGCCCGGGTACTCGACGCCGACCTGCCGACGCACCTCGTCCATGGTCCGCAGCACGGCGAGCGTCCCGTCCCACGTCATGCGCGGGCTCTCCGTCTCCCCGGCCGCGACCCGGCGGGCCACCTCGGCCGCCTCGTACTGCAGGCCGTTCACCGCCGGCTGCGCGAACGTCCACACGCGGCCGTCACGGCGCGTCACCTCGAACGACGTCGGTCGGTAGAACTCGCCGGCCACGCGGATGTGCCCCTCGGTCCCGGAGATCGACGAGGTGGTGGGCGTCTTGGCCCAGAGCGTCGTGCTCAGGGTGGCCAGGGCCCGGTCGCCGTACTTCAGCACCGCGGACACCTGCCCGTCGACGCCCGTCGGGGTCAGCGCACCGACGGCGTGGACCTCGTCGGGCACGCCGAGGAAGTCGTGCGCCCAGGCGGTGGTGTACACGCCGAGGTCGAGCAGCGCGCCACCGGCCAGCGCGGGGTCGTAGAGGCGGCTGCGCGGGTCGAAGGCGAACCACTGCCCGTGGTCGGCGCGCAGGTTGACGACGTCACCGATCTCCCCGGCGTCGATCACCTGGTGCAGCGCGGCGACGTGCGGCAGGAACCGCGTCCACATCGCCTCCATCACGAAGACGCCGGCCTGACGTGCGGCGGCGAAGATCTCCTCCGCCTCGGAGACGTTGCGCGTGAACGCCTTCTCCACCAGCACGTGCTTGCCGGCCTTGATCGCCTGCAGGGCGTTGTCGCGGTGCTCGGAGTGCGGGGTGGCGATGTAGATCGCGTCGACCTGGGGGTCCTCCACCAGCTGCCGGTAGCCGACGTGGGTGGTCGGGATGCCGTGGGCGGTGGCGAACCGCTCGGCCCGGTCCCGGTTGCGGGAGCCGACGGCCACCAGCTGGGCGCGCGTGTACTGGGTGACGGCGTTCGCGAACACCGAGGCGATGCCACCGGCGCCCAGGATGCCCCAGCGGATCGGGGGTGCGGTACGGGGGTCCTCGGTGTGTGGCATGGCGCCAACGTAGCGTGCGCCGACGGGCTCGTCGTGCGGGCGCGGACGCGTCACGACGGGAGGGACGCCCTGGTCAGGACCGCGACGCGGCCCGGCTCCGCCCGGCGCCCGCACGAGCCCGCGGAGCGGCCTTGCGCTTCGCCGGCCCGGCGTCCCGCTTGGCGGCCAGCAGCGCCACGGCCTCGTCCGGCGTGATCGACTCCGGCGTCGTGTCCTTGGGCAGGGTGCGGTTGGTGACGCCGTCGGTGACGTAGGCGCCGAACCGGCCCTCCTTCACCACGATCGGCTTGCCGCTGGTCGGGTCGGTGCCCAGCTCACGCAGCGGCGGCGTGGTCACCGCTCCGCGGCCACGCTTCGGCTGCGCGTAGATCGCGAGCGCCTCCTCGAGCGTGGTGTCGAAGAGCGCCTCCTCCGACGGCAGCGTGCGCGAGTCCGTGCCGCGCTTGAGGTAGGGCCCGTACCGACCGTTCTGCGCGGTGATCTCCTGGCCCGTCTCCGGGTCCGTACCCACCACGCGCGGCAGCGACAGCAGCCTCAGTGCGTCGTCCAGCGTGAGCGTGTCCAACGACATCGACTTGAACAGCGAGCCGGTGCGCGGCTTGGGTGCGGCGGCGAGGGCCCGCTTGCGGGCGGCAGCCGAGAGGCCCGGGTCCAGCTCCGGCTCCGGCAGCACCTCCGTCACGTAGGGGCCGTACCGGCCGCTGCGCGCGACGATCGCGGTCCCGGTGGTCGGGTCGGTGCCGAGCTCGCGGTCGCCGTCCGGCTGCGTGGTCAGCAGCTCGTGGGCCTTCTCCACCGTGAGCTCGTCGGGGGCGAGGTCCTCGGGGACCGAGGCGCGCTGCGGGTCGGTGGACCCCGGCGCCGGTGGTGCCTCGAGGTACGGTCCGTACCGGCCGACGCGCAGGGTGATGCCGTCGCCCACGTCGATCGAGTTCACGTCCCGGGCGTCGATGTCGCCCAGGTTGTCCACCAGCCCGCGCAGACCTCCGGTCTCCCGCGAGTCGGAGCGGTCACCGAAGTAGAAGCCGGTCAGCCAGTCGACGCGGTCGGCCTGACCCTCGGCGATCGCGTCGAGCCCCTCCTCCATGTCGGCGGTGAACGAGTAGTCGACCAGCCGGTCGAAGTTCTCCTCGAGCAGCCGGGTCACGGCGAAGGCGAGCCACGTGGGGACCAGCGCCTGCCCGCGGCTGGTGACGTAGCCGCGGTCCTGGACGGTGGAGATGGTGGCGGCGTACGTGGACGGGCGGCCGATGCCGCGCTCCTCGAGGGCCTTGACCAGGCTCGCCTCCGTGTACCGCGGCGGCGGTGAGGTGCGGTGTCCGTCGGCTGCCAGTTCGCTGACGGTCAGCGGGTCGCCGGCGCCCATCTGGGGCAGGCGCGCCTCGCGGCTCTCGCCGGCGGGGCCGGCGCCCGACTCGTCGTCGTACCGGGACACGTCCCGGCCCTCCTCGTACGCGGCGAGGAAGCCACGGAAGGTGATGACGGTGCCCGACGCGGAGAACACGGCCTCGCGCCCGTCGGCGGTGGTCGCCGCCAGACGCACCGAGGCGGTCTGGCCGCGAGCGTCGGCCATCTGGGAGGCGACCGTGCGCTTCCAGATCAGCTCGTACAGGCGGAACTGGTCGCCGGACAGCTCACGCGCCACCTGGGCGGGGGTGCGGAAGTGGTCACCGGCGGGGCGGATCGCCTCGTGCGCCTCCTGGGCGCCCTTCGACTTGGCCGTGTAGACCCGGGCGGCGTCCGGCACGTACTCCGCGCCGTACAGCTCGGCGGCCTGCCGGCGGGCGGCGTCGATCGCCTGCGTGCTCAGCGCGGGCGAGTCGGTCCGCATGTAGGTGATGTAGCCGTTCTCGTACAGCCCCTGCGCGGTGCGCATCGCCTGGCGGGCGCTCATCCGCAGCTTGCGGCCGGCCTCCTGCTGCAGCGTGGAGGTGGTGAACGGCGCCGCCGGGCGGCGGGTGTACGGCTTGGTGTCCAGCGACTGCACGGCGAACGGAGCGTCCGCCAGGGCGGTGACCAGGGCGGTCGCGGCGGCCTCGTCGAGCGCGACGACGCCGGACGACGAGCGCAGCTGCCCGCGGTCGTCGAAGTCGCGGCCCGACGCCACGCGGGCGCCCGCCAGGCCGCTGAGCCTCGCGACGAACGTCGGCTGGTCGTCGTCGGCCACCGCGAAGGTGCCGGTCAGGTCCCAGTAGTCCGCGGCACGGAACGCCATCCGCTCCCGCTCGCGCTCCACCACCAGGCGGGTCGCCACCGACTGCACGCGCCCGGCGGACAGCCCGGGGCGCACCTTGCGCCACAGCACCGGCGACACCTCGTACCCGTACAGCCGGTCGAGGATGCGGCGGGTCTCCTGGGCGTCCACCAGCCGGTCGTCGAGCTCACGGGTCGACGTCAGCGCCCGCTGGATCGCCTCGCGGGTGATCTCGTGGAACACCATCCGCTTGACCGGCACCTTGGGCTTCAGCTCGGCCAGCAGGTGCCAGGCGATCGCCTCGCCCTCGCGGTCCTCGTCGGTGGCGAGGTAGAGCTCGTCGGAGGCCTTGAGCAGCCGCTTGAGCTCGGCGACCTTCTTCTTCTTGTCCGCGTCCACCACGTAGTAGGGCGTGAACCCGTTGTCGACGTCGACGGCGAACTTGCCGAAGGGGCCCTTCTTCATGTCCGCGGGCAGCTCCGACGGCTGCGGGAGGTCGCGGATGTGGCCCACGGACGCCTCGACGTCGTACCCCTCGCCGAGGTACCCCGCGATCGTGCGCGCCTTGGCGGGCGACTCCACGATGACGAGCTTGCGTCCTGCAGCCATGCGTCCGGGCCTCTCCACCGATCCGGCGCGTCGGTCGACCGCCGTTCCCGCCGAACCCTACGACCTGCCGTCAAGCGAGCCGGTGGCCCGCCGCAGCGCGAGCATCGCCGCGAAGGTCAGCGCGGCGGCGGCGGTCACGGCGCTGACACCGCCCGCGTAGGCGAGCACCTCGGTCGCCCGGCCGGCGGCCGCCGCCCGCACCGACCAGGTGCGCAGCAGCAGCAGGCCGCCGACCACGGCCGCCGCGACGCCGCCCGCGAGCAGCGTGCCGAGCGCGACGGAGTGCGCCGACGGGCGCCGGCCGGGGCCGACCACGGGGACCTGGTCGGTGGCCGTCGGCACGGTGCGGCCGTGGCTCACCAGCGCGCACGCGACGGCGGTCCAGGCGAGCACGACGAGCGTGGCGGCGACGTCGTCCGACGGCCGGTGCCACTGCCCGATCAGCGTGGAGACCCCGGTCGCAGCCGTGTAGCCGGCGCCGAGCACGGCCACCCACGGCCGGCCCCGCGGCGGGACGACGAACAGCAGGGCCGCCGAGACCGAGGCGGCCGCCGTGGTGTGACCGCTCGGCAGCGTGTTGTTTCAGGTGCTCGGCAGGCCCAGGTGCGGGCGGTGCAGCACCACCAGCTTGAGCAGCCGGGTGCTGAGGTTGGCACCGGCGACGAGCACCGCCACCTGCACGGCGAGCTCCCACCGGCGACGCAGCAGCGCCACCACCATCGCGGCGGCCAGCGCCACGGCGATGAACGAGAACGACACCACCTCCAGCACGTCGGGCGCGGTGCTCCACAGGTGGGTCTGCCCGAACAGCGCACCGTCGAACGCGAGCCGCTCCACCTGCTGGCCGGCCAGCGTGGTGACGAACACCCGCCACAGCACCCAGACGCCGACGCCGGCCGTCACGGCCGCCGACCAGGCGGTCAGCACCGCGCGTCGCCTGCTCACCGCCCCACGGTAGGTCACGGCTCTCGTCGGCCGACGCGGCTGCCGGACCCGGGTCAGCTGGCCGCGAGCACGACCGGCGCGGGCGCCTCACCGACGACCAGCGCGTGCGTGCACGCACCCAGGCGGCCGCGCGCCTCGGCGTCCGCGTTGATGCAGAGCAGGCAGCCGCCGCGGCCCTCCAGCCGGGCGGCCGCGTCGTCG
>DAIDJQ010000060.1 GCA_027451305.1 Cellulomonas sp. | reverse complement strand
GAAGAGCTCGTCCTTGCAGTGGAAGCAGCGGTCGGGGCCGTTCGCCTGGTAGGCCGCCAGCTCGCCCTCGTGCGTGGCGACCTCGACGAGCCGCGCCCCGATGAACCGGGCGACCTCGTGGGCGGCGGCACGCTCGTCGGCGGCCAGGCTCGGCGAGACCCCGAGGATCCCCACCACGCGGTCCGGGCCGAGTGCACGCACCGCACCCGCCAGCAGCACCGAGGAGTCCACGCCCCCGGAGAAGGCGACCCCGAGCCGACCGATGTCGGGGATGGCACGGGCGAGCGCCCTCTCGACGGGCTCGACGTCGGCCTCGGCGGCGGGTGAGGGCAAGGTGGCCTCCATTGATGCTCTGGGACGGGCGACTCGCCCGCCGGGGTCAGCCGTCGGTACCGGCCGGCGGCGTGGCCCGGGCGTCAGGCTCGGCGGCGGCCTGCGGCGCCGGGAGACCGTGCCGCCGCAGACGGTAGAGCACCTCTCCGGCGTGGGGCTCGACGAACGTGTCGGGGTCCTGCTCGAACTCGGCGACGTCCACCGTGGCGGGGTCGAGGTAGTTGAGGTTGACCGAACGGACGACGTCCTCGGGGATGCCCGTGGCGAGGGTGACGGTCACTCGGTTGCGTTCGCCCTCCTCCTGGCTCCAGGTGCCCTGACCGCGCAGGTGCGTCGAGTGCGCCAGGTCGCCCCAGGGCCGGTCGACGAACCGCTCCCACTGGCCGAGGAAGTAGTCGCGGTTGTGGTACCCGATCTCGCTGATCTGCGGGTGCATCACGGAGATCTGCGTGATGTGCGGGGCGTAGATGATGACCTCGCCCCCGTCGGCGACGATCGGCTCGAGCTTGTAGAAGCCCTTGGCCGCGGTCCAGATGTCCTCGTACTTGGTCGGCATGATCGACAGCACCCGCTTCACCGGGGCGTCCCGGTAGACGATGTGGGTCTCTGCCGAGACGGCCGCACAGCTGGCCCAGGCGTCCTCGGGCGTGCCGAAGGCCGCCGCGTGCAGCGTGTCGGTCCCCGATGCGACGACGACGCACAGCGCGAGCCGCTGCGCCGGGATCATGGTCGCGGCCTCGTTGACGAGCGCGCGAACAGGGGTGACGCCGGGGGTGCCGATCATCTCCGCGCTCGTGATCAGCGCTCCGACCCAGTGGGACAGGTCGATCAGCTCCTGGCCCGACACGCCGGGGAAGAAGTACTTGTTGCCCCCCGAGAAGCCGACGACCTCGTGGGGGAAGACCGGGCCGACCACGAGGGCGACGTCCGACTCCGCCACGTGGCGGTTGATGCGCACGTCGACCGACGTGCCCGTCATCCGGCCGCCGGTGAGCTCCGTCAGCCGCTCCTCGCCGATCGTGCCCAGCGTGGTGAACGTCTCCGGCAACCAGGACTCGTGGTTGAGGATCGTCCATCCCGGGTAGGTCGCCTCGGAACCGCCTGCCTCGTAGCCCAGATGCCGTGCGAGCTGCTCCTCGCTCATGCCGTGGTGGGTGCCCAGTGCGATCAGCACCGTCACGTCGCGCGCCCGGCCCCGCAGCGCGGCGTGCACGGCCCGCAGCAGCAGCGGCAGGGGACAGGTCCGGGTCCCGTCCGGGACCACGAGACAGACCCGCTTGCCGTCCACCGGCGCCTCGCGCAGCGCCTCGAGGACGAACCGGCTCACCTCGTCGGGTGCGAGCACCTGGCCGGCACCGCCGATCGTCACGGCGCGGGCCGGGTCGCCGGGGTCGGTGCCGTAGGAGTCTTCCGAGCCGGCGCGCCGATGCGCGGTGCTGATCATGCGGTCACCTTCTGCCCTTCGCGGCATGTTGCACAAACCGGCTCGTGGGACGTGCTCCCGGGACGGGCAGCGGGTCACACCCTCGTCGGCCCGACGACGCGGCACTCCCAGACGCCCGGGGCCGGACGTCGGGCGCACGTGCCCGTCCGCGGCCAGAACCCTCCGACAGATCGTCGGCCCGGCGGTCTTCCCCTCGTGGCGCCGACTCGCTACTGTTCCCCGCGTCGGCCGCAATGGTGGTACCAAAGAGGCCGATCGCGATGCCGCGGCCTCGAGGGGGCCCAGCCACGGCACGGCGGTCGTTCCGTTCACCGAATCGAACGTTCTGACTGGGGAAACGATGGACATCGTCGTCCTGAGGTGCCAAAGGCGCGGAGCACCCGCCGAGGTCGCCGCACCACGTGTGCCGACCGCAGCCCGTGCCCTCGCTGCCCCCGAGGTCCGGGTGGCCGAGAGGCCCGCGGCCCACACGGTCGCCGCCCGCACGGCTGCCGTTCCCCCCGTCCGGCGCGCGCGGTGCGGCGCAGCCCGGCTCGACCACTGACGGCACGCGCCACCGAAGGAGCATCGGTATGGACACCATCGAGCGGGTCGACGTCCTGGTCGCCAGCCCCACGCGCAACTACGTCACCCTGAAGATCACCACGAGCGACGGCCTCGTCGGCTGGGGTGACGCGACGGTCAACGGACGCGAGCTGGCGGTGGCCAGCTACTTGCGCGACCACGTCGCACCCCTGCTCCTCGGGAAGGACCCCGACCGGATCGAGGACACGTGGCAGTACCTCTACCGAGGGGTCTACTGGCGCCGTGGGCCCATCACGATGGCGTCCATCGGCGCAGTCGACATGGCCCTGTGGGACATCCTCGGCAAACGTGCCGGGCTACCCGTGTACCGACTGCTCGGCGGTCGCGTCCGCAACGGGCTGATGGCGTACCGCCACGCGTTCGGCTGGGAGACGAGCGAGCTGCTCGACGCGGTGGACCGAGAGCTCGAGGCGGGCTACCGCGCCGTCCGGGTGCAGACCGGCGTGCCCGGCCTGCGGACCGTCTACGGGGTCTCCCGGGAGAGCGTCTACGAGCCCGCGGGCCGCGCCCCCGTCCCCAAGGAGGAGGAGTGGGACAGCGCCGCCTACCTGGCGTCCGTCCCCGACGTCATCGGAGCCGTACGTGACCACGTCGGACCCGGGATCCGGCTGCTGCACGACGCGCACCACAGGCTGACCCCGATCGAGGCCGCACGGCTGGGCAAGGCCCTCGAGCCCCACGCCTTGTTCTGGCTCGAGGACGTGACCCCGGCCGAGGACCAGGAGTCCCTCCGCCTGGTCCGTGAGCACACCACCACCCCGCTGGCGATCGGCGAGGTGTTCAACACCGTCTGGGACGCGCAGCACCTCATCGCGAACCGCTACATCGACTACATCCGCACGGCGATCGTGCACGCGGGTGGCATCAGCCACATGCGCAAGCTGCTGGCCTTCGCGGAGGTGTACGGCGTCAAGGCCGGTCCGCACGGGCCCTCCGACGTCTCACCGATCGCGCTCGCGGCGAGCCTGCACCTGTGCATGGCGACCTCCAACTTCGGGATCCACGAGTACATGGGCTACCCGGAGCAGGTGCACGCGGCATTCCCGCACGCCTGGTACGTCGAGAACGGTCAGCTCTGGCCGGGCGAGGAGCCCGGGCTGGGCGTCAGCTTCGAGGAGTCGGTCGTGGACTCCCATCCCTACGTGCGCGCCTACCTCCCGGTGGCGCGATCCCTCGACGGCACGCTCGGAGACTGGTGACGATGAACAGGCTGAACCGGACGACTGCACCGGCCGGGGTACGGCTGGGCGCCTCGGCACCGGACCGCACCGGGATCGTGCACCTGGGCCTCGGCAACTTCCATCGGGCCCATGCGGCCGTCGACACGGCCCTGGCCATGGCTGCAGCCGGCGGGGACTGGGGCGTCGTCGGGGTCTCGAACCGGTCCCGCCGGGTCGTGGACGCCCTCGCCGAGCAGGACGGGCTCTACTCGATCCTGGAGCTGACACCGCAGGGCGAGAGCGTCGGGGTCGTCGACGTGCACCGCGCCTGGCTCGTGGCCGCGGAGGAGCCCGACGCGGTGGTGGCGGCGATCGCCGACCCGCAGCACCGGGTGGTCACCCTCACGATCTCGGAGAAGGGCTACCACCGCTCGGCCGTCACCGGTCACCTCGACCTCACGGACCCCGGGATCGCCGCCGACCTGGGCCGATCGGGTGCACCCAGGACCCCCCTCGGGCAGCTCGCCACGGGCCTGTGGACCAGGGCCGAGGCGTCGCAGGCGCCGATCACCGTGCTGTCCTGCGACAACATGCAGTCCGCCGGCCACGCCACCCGGGCCGTGGTGCTGGAGTACCTGACGGCGGCCGGGGCGCCCGACGCCGTCCTCGAGCGCATCGCCTCGACGGTGACCTTCCCCAACGCGATGGTCGACCGGATCGTGCCCGCCACGAGCGACCAGACCCGGGCCGACGTGGACCGTCTGCTCGGCCTCCACGACGAGGTGCCGGTCCCGGCCGAGCAGTTCACCATGTGGGTGCTCGAGGACCGGTTCGCCGCCGGACGTCCCGCGTGGGAGGCGGCCGGGGCGATCTTCTCCGACGAGGTGGAGAAGTACGAGCTGGTCAAGCTGCGCCTGCTGAACGGCTCGCACTCCCTGATCGCGTACCTCGGCGCGCTGGACGGGCGCACCACGATCCCCGCGGCGACCGGTGAGGAGTTCGTCGCGCGCTGCGTGCACGCTGCGATCGAGGACGAGTACCTGCCGAGCATCGCCCTGCCCTCCGGCTTCGACCCGGACCACTACGTGGGCGAGCTCTTCCGCCGCTGGTCCAACACGGGGCTCGCCGACCGGACCGCGCGGGTCGGCTCCGACGGGTCCACCAAGCTGCTGCAGCGTGTCCCTGAGCCCGCTCTGCGCCTGCTGCGCCAGGACGTGGTGCCGCAGCAGATGGCTCTGACGGTCGCTGCCTGGATCGCCTGCGTGGCACCGCCGAGCGGTTTCGACCCCGGACCGGTGGCGGCCGCGATCGACGAGCCCGCGCGGGCCGCCCTCGCCGCCGCCACCGCGCGAGCCGGCTCGGTCCAGGACCACGTCGCGGCCGTCATGGCCGGCGGCTTCTTCCCCGCCGAGCTCGTCGAGCACGTGCCGTTCACCGAGCGCGTGGGCGAGCTGGTCACGGCGATCGTCCGCGACGGCGTGCGGACCGCCGCGCGGGAGGCGCTCGACGCGCGCACGCCGAGCGCGGTGCAGACCTCGACCTCGAAGGAGAGCTGACATGAGGCAGCTGGCGATCCACGGCAAGGCGGACCTCCGGGAGGAGTCCGTGCCCACCCCGGAGCCGGGTGCGGGGCAGGTCCGGCTACGGATGGCGTACGCCGGCATCTGCGGCTCCGACCTGCACTACTTCTTCAACGGCGCGAACGGGGAGTTCGTGGTCCGCGAACCCCTGGTACCCGGCCACGAGGTCTCAGGCGTCGTCGACCTCGACCCCTCCGGGGAGCTCGCCCCCGGGACGCCCGTCACGGTGCACCCCGCGACGTTCGGCCCCGAGCTGGCGCACGTGCCGGCCAAGCGGCACCTGTGGCCCGGCGGGAGCTACCTCGGCAGCGCGTCGACGTGGCCGCACACGCAGGGCGGCATGGCCGAGCTCCTCGTGGTGCGCAAGGACATGGTCCGCGTCCTGCCCGACGGCCTGCCGCTGCGCCGCGCGGCGCTCGCGGAGCCGCTCGCAGTCGGGCTGCACGCCATCGCCCTCGCCGGTGGCGTGAGCGGCAAGAGAGTGCTGGTCAGCGGCTCCGGGCCGATCGGGCTCCTGCTGGCCGCCGCCGCCGTGGTGCAGGGTGCGGCGGAGGTCACGTCCACCGACGTGCTCGCCGAGCCGTTGCAGCGCGCTCGGACGCTGGGCGTCCAGCACACCGTCCAGGTGGGCGAGCAGGACCTGCCGGTCGAGGCCTACGACGTGGTGTTCGAGTGCTCCGGCGTCCCTGCGGCGATCTCGCCGACGTTCCTCGCCGTCCGGCGCGCGGGGGTGGTCGTGCAGGTCGGGATGGTGCCGAACGGACCCGCCGGGCTCGCCGTCGCGCCCCTCATCTCCAAGGAGGTGGAGTACCGCGGGTGCTTCAGGTTCGACGACGAGATCGACGACGCCGTGCAGATGCTCGCGGGGCATTCGGAGCTCGACTCGGCCATCACCCATGTCCTGCCCGCGCACGACGCCGTGCGCGCATTCACCGTCGCGCGTGACTCCCGCGCGTCCGGCAAGGTGCTCATCTCTTTGTGGCAGGAGGTTCCCGAGCGTTGAATCCGGGGCCGGGGATCGACATCGACCTCGGCTCCGCAGCCCTGTACCACGCACGAATCCTTTCTACGGCCCAATGGCGGGCCAGACCAGGGAGGTAACGCCGATGTCTCAGATTCACAAGGACTACTACAGCGACGAGGAGATCCGACGCTTCACCGATGAGGCGACCGCTGTCCTCATGGAGAAGCCGGCGACCCGGACGAGCAACTCCGGCGGCTGGATGATGATCGCCACGATCCTCATCGAGGCGTGGGACCTGTACGCGATCTCGTTCCTGCTGGTCTTCATCAAGGGGGAGTTCAAGCCGACACCGTTCGAGGTCGGCTGGATCACCGGTGCGGTCCAGTTCGGTGCGCTCATCGGCGCGATCGTCGGCGGCTGGTTCGCCGACCGGTTCGGTCGACGCAAGGTCTTCCTCACCACCATGGTGCTGTTCATCGTGCTGGCGATCGGCCAGGCGTTCGCCACCGGGCCCGTCTCGTTGATCTTCTGGCGCCTGGCCATCGGCATCCCGCTCGGCAGCGACATCGCCAACGGGTACGCGTACATCATGGAGTCGATGCCCAAGGGCAAGCGTGAGGTGATGGGCAGCCGGTGGCAGTTCATGTTCGGGGCCGGTGAGGTGGCGTCCATCCTCGTCGTGACCGCGATGTACATGACCGGCATGGGCCACGGCGTCCTGTGGCGGGTCGGCCTGGCGATGGGCGCGATCCCGGCCCTGGTGCTCCTGCTCGGCCGTCTCGACCTGCCCGAGACGCCGATGTCCCTGATCGAGCGTCGGCAGTTCAAGCAGGCCAAGGCCAGCTCCAAGCGCCTGTTCAACGACGACCTGGCGATGCTTCCTGCGATCGACTTCAAGGAGGCCCGCCCCCGGACGCGGGACTTCCTCGCGGTCATCTGGAAGGACCCGATCAAGCGTCGCGGCTCGATCTTCGGCTGGATCTCCAACGCGTGCCAGGGTGCGGAGTTCACGGCGTGGGCGTTCTACCTCCCGGTCATCCTCACCGTCGCCGGTATCGGCGTGAGCAAGAGCGGCAGCCTGGTCGGCACCAACCTGGTGACGGCCGCGATCTTCACCCTCGCCACCATCTCCGGATTCGTGGCGCCGCTGATGCTCTCGAAGATCGGCCACCGTGGCGTCGCGATGTGGGGCTTCGGGCTCGCCTTCGTGGGTCTGGTCGGCGGTGCCTTCGCGATCAAGAACGACTGGCGGCTGGCGTTGGTCCTCTTCGCCGGCATCCTGATGTGGGGCCACTACTGGGACGCCTCGAACGGCATGACGATCACGTCCGTCGTCGCACCTGCACGGTTCCGTGGCACGGCGTCCGGCTTCGGCTACATCTTCGTGAAGCTGGCGTCCTTCTTCGGTGCCTTCGTGTTCCCGGTGCTGACCGCCAAGGTCGGCGCCTTCTGGGCGACGATGTCCGTCTCGATCCTGTCGTTGATCGGCTTCCTGGCGGCGAAGTTCATCCTGCCGGAGGTGTTCAACTTCGTGGACTCCGAGGCGGTCGACACCGACGCGCTCGAGAGCCGCGCCAGCATCCAGCCTGCGTGACCGACGTGGTGGGGTGCGCCCTGGGGCGCACCCCACCACCGGGCCACCCCCGCGTGGCCGGTGGCCTTCGCATCCACCCCGTCCACCTGCTCTGAGAAGGGACCGTGCGCGCAGCGCACGACGATGACGACTCTTCCGGTGACCGGCAACCAGGTACCTCGACATCCGGGCGCCACGCGCCCCCGCCGGGTGGCGCTCTTCGCCACCTGCATCGGCGACTTCGCGACGCCGGGCCCGGTGACAGCCACCGTCGAGGTGCTGCGGGCCATGGGGTTCTCCGTCGACATCCCGGCCGCCCAGACGTGCTGCGGGCAGCCGGCGCTCAACTCGGGCTTCCCTCGGGAGGCAGCCCGCGTCCAGGCGCACCTGCTGGACTCGCTGGACGGCGCGGACGCCGTGGTGACACCCGCCGGATCGTGCGCGGCCATGATCGCGCACCACAGCCCTCGGCTGCTGGGCCCGACCGCTGCCGGCCGGGCCGGCGTGGCGCACCTGTGGGAGTTCACGCAGTTCGTCGAGGCGTTCGGTCAGGACCTCGACCTCGCGCTGGACGCCACCGTCACCTACCACGACGGCTGTCACATGACCCGGTTCCTCGGTGAGAGGTCGACCCCCCGCGCGCTGCTGAGCCGTATCCGGGGCCTGCAGCTGGTGGAGATGCGTGACTCGACCACGTGCTGCGGCTTCGGCGGCACGTTCGCCGCGAAGCTGCCTGAGCTGTCGGTGGCCATGGGCGACGTCAAGCTGGCCAACGCGCAGGACACGCGCGCGCACTACCTGGTCTCCGCGGACCCCGGCTGCCTCCTGCACCTGCAGACGCGGGCCGACGCGACCGGCCGTGCCGTCACCACGAGGCACATCGCCGAGCTGGTCCGGGACGCGCTGCCGCGCACGGAACGCCGTGAACCCGCCGGACGGACCAGCGAACGGGAGGCCGGGTCATGAGCGAGCCCACCCCGCGCTCGGCCGCCCTTGCGGATGCCGGCCGTGTCACACGCACCCACCCGACCTGGTCGGGCAGCGACCTGGCCCCCGGCGACCGGCCGACGCTGCGGCTGATGTCCGCGTCGGCGCTCGCGCAGCCCAGCGTGCAGCGCACCCGCGAACGGCTCGAGGCGCTGGGTCGGCAGCGAGCCTCGGGGGAGTGGAACGAGTGGGCAGCCGGCCTGCGCGACCAGGGCGCCCGGATCCGGCGAGAGACGCTGAGCGACCTCGAGTGGTACCTCGACGCCCTGTCCGGCCAGCTCCGCAAGAACGGTGTGGTGGTGCACCGGGTGGCGACCGCGCAGCAGGCGAGGGACGTGATCGGGCGGATCGCGACGGAGCACGGCGTGACGCTCGTCGCGAAGTCCAAGTCGATGGCGACCGAGGAGATCCACCTCACCCCGCACCTGGAGGCGCTCGGCATCGACGTGGTCGAGACGGACCTCGGCGAGTACATCGCCCAGGTCGCGGGCGAGCGCCCGAGCCACATCGTCGGTCCGGCGCTGCACATGTCGCGGCAGGACGTGACGGACCTGTTCAGCCAGATGAGCGGTGAACCGTTGCCGCCGGACCCGGACACGCTCGCCGCCTACGCCCGTGGGCGGCTGCGGGCCGACTTCAAGGCGGCGCAGATGGGGATCTGCGGGGTGAACTTCGCGGCGGCCGACACCGGGACGCTGGTCATCGTCTCGAACGAGGGCAACGTCGACATGGTCACCTCCCAGCCCGACGTGCTCGTCGCGGTCATGCCGGTCGAGAAGGTCGTCCCGCGGCTGAGCGACGTCGGCACCCTGGTGCCCTTGCTGTGCGACACGGCGAACAAGGAGTTCGTCACGGCCTACCAGACGTTCCTGTCGGGCCCCCGCAGGTCCGGTGAGGACGACGGGCCGCGCGAGATGCACTGCGTGATCTTCGACAACGGCCGCACGGGTCTGCTGGGGACGCCGCAGGAGGAGGTCCTCGCGTGCATCCGCTGCGGCAACTGCCAGTTCGCGTGCCCGGTGTTCCGGACGCTCGGCGGCGGGCACGCCTACGGGACCGTCTACGGCGGTCCGATCGGGGCCGTGCTCAGCCCCTTGCTCGGAGACAAGGCGCAGGACAGCGACCTGCCGTACCTGTGCTCCCTGTGCGGGGCCTGCGCCGACGCGTGCCCGGTGAAGATCCCGCTGCCCGACCTCCTGGTCGACGGTCGCGCCAGGTACGAGGAGAGCCACGGCGGCCTGGCGACCCAGGTGTGGCGCGCCTGGTCGATGCTGTGGAGCCGGGCCGGCACCTACCGCGCCACCGTGGTCGGGGCGCAGATCGCCGGCCGGCTGGTTCCGGTGGCACTCCTGGCCAGGTTGCCCGTGGCACGGGACTGGGCCTCCGGGCGCCTGCTCCCGGACCTGCGCCGCGCGGGCGCGGCGCGACGCTGGGCACGGGCGACGGCTGTGGACCGGCGCGGACCCGAGGAGGGCGCATGAGCGTCGAGCTGTTCGTCGAACGGGCGCTGGCCGCGGGCACCGACGTCCGCCGGGTCGCGGACCAGGACGAGGCGACGGCCGAGGTACGCCGGCTCATCGCCGGGCTGCCCGCGCTCGTGGACCACACCCCGCTGCTGGCCGGGCTCACCGGGGCGACGACCGCCGGCGACCCGTGGGACGCCGCCATCGGCGTCAGCGAGGCCTTCAGCGCCGCCGCCGAGGCGGGCACCGTGGCGCTCGTGCAGCTCGCCGGCAGCCCGCGTCGTACCTCCCTGCTGCCGCCGCACCACGTCGTGCTGGTGCCCGCCGAACGGGTCAGGGCGACGTACCAGGCCATGGTGGACGACGTGGCCGGGTTGGATCCGCCTCCGACCGGGGTCCAGATCGTCAGCGGTGCAAGCCGGTCCGGGGACATCGAGAGCGCGATGATCCGCGGGATGCACGGGCCGAGGCGGGTGACGATCGTCGTTGTCGGCTGACACCAGCGCTGCTGTCGCCACGGCCCGGCCGGCTTCGACCCCCGACCTGCAGGGCGCGCGCCTCGTGGCGCTCGACTGGGGGTCGACGACGTGCCGCGCCTGGTTGCTCGCGGGGCCCGACGACGTTCGCGACGCCCGTACCTCGGCGGCCGGTGTGCTGGCCGTCAACGAGCTGGCTGCGACCAGGGGGTGCACCCGGCAGGAGGTCTTCGCCGAGGTCTTCGACGACCTGTGCGGGGACTGGCTCGCGCGCAGCCCGGCACTGGCGGCGATCGCCTGCGGCATGGTCGGGAGCGACAGCGGCTGGGTCGACGCGGGTTACCGAGCGGTGCCCGCGGACCTGGCGACGGCGGCGGACCTCACGCTCGTGCGCTCGACGGGCGGGGCCACGCTCGCCGTGCTGGCCGGTCTGCGCAGCGACTGCGCGCTGCCCGACGTCATGCGTGGCGAGGAGACGCAGGTCGCGGGCCTGGTCGTCGGTACGGCCGGGACCGGCGGCGGAGCGGCGCGCACGGTGGTGCTGCCCGGGACGCACTCGAAGTGGGTGCAGCTGCGTGGCACGACGGTCGTGGACCTCACCACGTTCCTGACCGGCGAGCTGTACGCCCTCCTCTCCCGCCGCAGCGTGATCGGGCTGCTCGCGCAACCGTCCGAGCGGCCGCGCTGGACGGCGTTCGAGCACGGGCTGGACGTCGCCGCGTCCCCGCGAGGGGCAGCCGGCCTCCTGGGCACGGGCTTCTCGGCCAGGTCACTGACCCTGGCCGGCCGTCTCGTGCCCGATGACGTGCTCGACTACCTGTCCGGGCTGGTCATCGGGGACGAGGTGCGCGGCGCCCTGCTGCTCGGTGCGGCGGAGGGGGCCGGGGAGGTCACCCTCTGCGGCGAGCCTGCGCTGTGCGAGCGGTACCGCCGGGCGCTCGCACGGGTGGGCATCGTGGCGCACCCGGCGGACGACGGGGCCGTGCGGCGCGGGCTGTGGCACGCGGCGGTCACGGGCGGGCTGCTCGAGGATCCGGAGGCGGGACGTGCCTGACGTGATGCTGGTCGCCATCCTGCGGGGGGTCACACCGGACGAGGTCGTGGGCGTCGGCGAGGTGCTGTACCGCGCAGGCGTACGTGCGATCGAGGTGCCGCTGAACTCCCCGGACGCCCGCACGTCCGTCTCACGGCTGCGCGAGCACCTCCCGGCCGCGTGTCGCGTCGGTGCCGGAACCGTCCTGAGCGCGGCGGACGTCGCGGCGGCCGGTGCCGCGGGGGCCGAGCTGATCGTCTCGCCGAACACGGACGAGGACGTGATCAGGGCCACCCTGGACGCCGGGATGACCTCGATCCCCGGTGCGGCGACCCCGACGGAGGCGTTCCGCGCCATTCGTGCGGGAGCTCGCGACGTCAAGGTCTTCCCGGCCGAGACCGTCGGGCCCGCGGGTGTTCGGGCGTGGCGGGCCGTCCTGCCCGGGCGGGTGCGGCTGCTCCCCGTGGGCGGCATCGATGCGACGACCATCCCGGCCTTCCTCGACGCGGGCGCGGGGGGCTTCGGGATCGGGTCAAGCCTCTACCGCCCGGGCATCGATCCGGGGGAGCTCGCCCGCCGGGCGTCAGCCGTCGTCGCGGCGGTGCGGAACGAGAGGGGAACGCCATGAAGGTCACCCGCGTGACCACCTACCAGGTGCCGCCACGGTGGCTCTTCGTCCGCCTCGAGACGGACGACGGGTCGGTCGGCTGGGGTGAGCCCGTCGTCGAGGGGCGTGCCGCGACCGTCGCCGCGGCCGTGGAGGAGCTGTCGGACTACGTCATCGGTGCGGACCCCCGCCAGGTCGAGGACATCTGGCAGGTGCTGTACCGGGCGGGGTTCTACCGGGGCGGCCCGGTGCTGATGAGCGCGATCGCGGGGCTGGACCAGGCGCTGTGGGACATCAAGGGCCGCGCGCTCGGCGTACCGGTGCACGAGCTGCTCGGAGGCCGCGTACGTGACCGGATCCGCGTGTACTCGTGGATCGGCGGCGACCGACCGGCGGACACCGCCGCGGCGGCGGCGGACGCGGTCGCGCGGGGTTTCGACGCCGTGAAGATGAACGGGACGTCCGAGCTGCAGTACATCGACTCCTGGGACAAGGTCGAGCTCGCCGTGGCGAACGTGGCCGCCGTCCGGGACGCCGTGGGTGCAGAGGTGGGCGTTGCCGTCGACTTCCACGGGCGCGTGCACGCTCCGATGGCGAAGGTGCTGCTGCGCGAGCTCGAGCCCTACCACCTCATGTTCGTGGAGGAGCCGGTGCTCAGCGAGAACCTCGAGGCGGTGGCGCACGTCCTGCAGAGCGCCGCCATGCCGATCGCCCTCGGAGAGCGGCTGTACAGCCGGTGGGACTTCCGGCGTGTGCTCGCCTCAGGCGTCGTCAACATCGTGCAGCCGGACCCCTGCCACGCGGGCGGCATCACGGAGACCCGCAAGATCGCCACCATGGCGGAGGCCTACGACGTCGGGGTCGCGCTCCACTGCCCGCTCGGCCCGATCGCACTGGCCGTCTGCCTGCAGATCGACGCCGGCTGCCACAACGCCTTCATCCAGGAGCAGAGCCTCGGCATCCACTACAACCAGTCGAACGAGCTGCTGGACTACCTGCGCGACCCGAAGGTCTTCGAGTACCGGGACGGTTTCGTGGCGATCCCCGACGGTCCCGGGCTCGGAATCGACGTCGACGAGGAGTACGTCGCCGAACGCGCGCAGGTCGGGCACCGGTGGCGCAACCCCGTGTGGCGGCATGCGGATGGCTCAGTCGCGGAGTGGTGAGCGCAGGCTGCCGCTCGTGCCCGAGCACCCGCCCTGCACCTTTCCGCCCGCACCTTTCCGTGCGAGGCCTTCCGTCCTGCATCGGCCGACCGGCTCGCGAACCCCGTCCGCCCGGTTGCCGCGGCGCTCCCGGAGCACACCGTGGTACGCCGACCGCTCGGGCTGCAGCCCGCCGTCCCGGGCGAGGATGGCGGCACATCAGCCGAGGGCTGCGGCGATCACGAGCAGAGCGGGGACCGCGAGCAGGGTGGTGACGATCCCGGCGTCGCGCGCGAGCGGCCGGCCGTGCCCGTACTGGGTGGCGTAGACCAGGACGTTCTGCGCGGTCGGGAGCGCGGCCATGGCCACG
>DAIDJQ010000059.1 GCA_027451305.1 Cellulomonas sp. | reverse complement strand
CCGCGGGCCTCGCGGCGCGCGTGCGCCCGGTCCTCCGCCTGCCGCTGGGCGGCGTCCGCCTCGCCGTCGGCACGGGCCTTGGCCAATGCCGCAGCCGCCTGCTGCCGCGCGGCGTCGGTCGCCGCGCGGGCCGTGCGCTCGGCGTCGTCGCGCAGGGCGTCGGCGGCGGCCTGCGCGCGTCGCAGCAGCGCACGCTGCAGGGGCTCCAACGAGCTCGCGGTGCCGACCGGGCTCTCCACGTCCGTCGTGCTCGTCGCGCCGGTCGTCATGCCGGCAGCCGCACCGTGAGGGGCGCCGCACGAGCGGTGCGCGCGTCGCCGATCGCCTCGGCCGCGAGGTCGGACAGGAGCACCACCGCGACCGTCGCGGGCAGCTGCTGCCAGGCCGCCCGAGCCTCGTCGGCGCCGGAGACCGGGTACGTCCGCGCACCGGCCAGTGCGAAGCCGGTGACCAGCTCCGCCGCACCGATGACCGCGACGTCGCTCATGCCTTGCCGATCAGGATGATCGAGACGATCAGGCCGTAGATCGCGATGCCCTCCGCGAGGCCGACGATCACCATCGCCCGGCCGAAGAGCTCGGGCCGCTCGCTGATCGCGGCCAGTGCGGCCGCCCCGGTGTACGCGACGGCGATGGCGGCGCCGATGGAGGACCCGGCCACGGCGATGGCGGCTCCGATGAGCGCGGAGCCGCTGGCCGAGGTCGCCGCTGCGGCGACGACGGCGTGCGGCGCCGTGGCGGCGGCGGACGGCCCGGCGGAGGCCACCATCGCCACCACCACCAGCGCGGCCACCAGCAGGAGCCCGTTGGCCGCCAGCACGATGCGCAGGGCGGGTCGGCCGCGACGTCGCAGCACCCAGCCGGTGGCGAGCCCGACGACGAGGATCGCGGGCAGGCAGATCGTCCAGATGAACATCAGGCCTCCGTCGGTGCGAGCGGGACGTGCCAGGGCCGGAAGGGCCGGCCCTCACCCTCGAAGATCCGGGAGAACAGCTCGTAGTACTCCAGCCGCAGCGCCTGGATGCCGGCGACCAGCCCCTCGAGGGCGAACGTGAGCGCGTTGCCGACGACGAAGACGAGCGCCGCTCCCACGAGGCCCGGCACGCCGCGGTGCGCCAGCCCCGTCGCGCCCTGCCAGACGACCAGCCCGAGCGCTGCGTGGGTCAGCCCGAAGGCGGCCAGCCGGGCGAAGCTGACCAGGTTGGAGCCGAGCCGGATGACCAGGTCGAACAGCTCGATCGCCGCCTGGCTGGCCCCCGCCGCGCCACCGCCGGCAGCGGCGAGCAGGCCCACGTAGCCGACCACGAGGCCCGCGAGCGCGACCAGCGCGCCGCCGAGGACGAGCCCCCCGTGGTGCAGGTAGAACCCGCCCGCGAGCGCGCCGAAACCGAGGAACAGCGACGCCCCGGCCAGCCCCGACGGCGCGTAGGCGGCCCGGCGCCAGCCCCCCTCCCGGAAGCGGTTGACGGTGCCGAGGGCGTACGCGCCGGCGAGCAGCACCGCGCCGATCGCCACCGCCACCAGTAGCAGGGTCACCGCGTTGTCCAGCGGCGCCAGCCAGACGACCGGGATCACGCCCGTCGGCCCGAAGAACTCGCCGTACAGCGCGCCGAACAGGGTGGACGCCAGGCCTGCGCCGGCCAGGAACAGCCAGTACGGCTGCAGGGCCGCCAGCCGCCGCCACCGGCCGGCCCGCACCGCCAGCGCCCCGCCGAGCAGCAGCAGGCCCTGGCCGGCGTCGGCGAACATCATGCCGAACATGACCACGTAGGCGACCCCTGCCAGCACGGACGGGTTGACGTCGCGGTACGGGACCGTCGCGTAGGTCTGGACCAGCGGCGCGAAGTCACGGGCGGCGCCCTGCTGGGAGAGCAGGGTCGGCGGGTCGACGCCGCGCGGCGCGGGCAGGACGACCACGGCACCGTCCACCGCCGCGGCGGCCTGCGCCAGCGGCGGCACCGTGTCCGCCGCCGCCCACCCGATCAGCGCCGACACCCGCCCCTGCGTGACCGCACCGGCCGCTCGCTCGTCGAGCTGGGCCTCACCGGCGATGAGGTCGACGCGGCCGTCCTGCTCCCACCCGGCCAGGTCGGGTCGCCACGCGACCAGCGCCGCGACCTGCGCCCCCCGGCCCACCCGCTGCAACGCCGCCGCCGCGGGCGAGGCGGCCGCCGAGCGGCTCCCCCCCAGGTCGTCCAGGTCGACGCTGCCGAGGTCGGCGACCGTGACGAGCAGGTCGCGCAACGACTCGGTCGGCGCGAGCAGCGCGACACGCTGCATGCCGACCGGGTTCAGCGCCTCACGCCACCGCATCGAAGTCCTCCACGACACGTCCCCCGCGGGCCGCCAGCTCGAGCGCGGCGCGGACCCGCCAGGCGTCCACGACCAGTCGCGCGACCGTGCCCACCAGAGGCCCCGTATCCGTCCCGCGCTGACGCGAGAGGCCCGCGGCCTCGCGGTCGACGCGAGCCCACCACGCCGCCTCGGCCCGCCACAGCTGCCCCGGTTCGGTGACCTCGCCCAGCGCCCACCGCGCCGCAGCCGGCAGCGAGGCCTGCAGGGCCGTGAGCGATCCGGCGTCCCCGGCGGCCGGCCCGAGCACCCGGGAGGCGAGGAACCGGACCCGGCTGCTCGGCGCAACGGCGCGGAAGCCGAGCTCGCGGGCGACGACGAGGGCCGCCGCACCGGCGGCCCACCGGCGGGCGTCCGGGACCTCGATCGAGACCCGCTCGGCCAGCGAGAGCCGGATGGCGACCGAGATCTCGTGCCGGTCGTCGCTGCCCGGGTCCTCCCAGGGGGACTGGGCGAGCACCGTGCGCAGGCCGGGTGCGTCCGTGGTGGCGGCGATCCGTGGCCAGGCCGTCGCGAGCGCGCCCAGCCGGTACGGGGGCAGCGCAGCGCCGTCGACGGCCCGGCGCAGGTGCTCGTCGATGTTGATCGCCTCGATCGGCGCGGCCAGCGCACGCAGCAGCGCGACGCCGTCGCGGGGGGCCCAGCCGGCGAGCACCCGCAGGTTCCAGACGAGCGTCGCCACGACGGCCCGCTGCGCCTGCTCCAGCGACTGGTCGGCACGCACGTCGTGGCCGTACGGGCCGCCGGCCAGCACCGACAGCGCCGCGTCCAGCGACGGCGAGGCGGCCAGCGCCCGCGTGGCGGGCAGGCCGAGACGGCGGCGGCGCATCGCGGTCGAGCGGACCCCGACGGCGACCCAGGCCGTGCTCATGGCGCATCGTCCGGCCGGACGGCTGCGACCATCGCCGTGACGGCGGCCGTGATGCGAGCGACGTGGTCCGGGATGCGCTCGAGGGCGTCCGCCCGCAGCTGTGCAGCCTGCGCCTGCGCGCCGGCCAGCTCGGCCGCCGTCTGCTGCCGGGTGATCTGCTGGGCTCGCGCCAGGGCGTCGACGCGCTCCCCGGCAGCACGCTGCTCGGCCGTCGCGACGATGGCGCGCACCTGGTCCGTGGTGCGCGTCGCCGCCTGCAGCGCATCACGGCGACCCTGCTCGACGACCTCGTCGCACCGGGCCTCGGTGGCGGCCAGCCGGGCGAACACCGGCGCCAGCTCGGCCGTCACGTCCGCCACCCGGTCGGTCGGGACGCCGGCCACCCCGGCCGCCCCGGGAGCGCCGGCCGGAAGGAAGCGGCGCAGCAGGTCAGGTGCGCGCGGCATCGCCCAGCCTCCTTCCACGGACGGCTGGTTCCACCGTCGCGCGCGCCGAGGGTGCCGAACAGGGCCTAAAGGCCGTGGTCACGGCGGCGCGCAGTCTCGCACGCAGCGCGTCAGGCCCTTGTCGCGGCCGTCCGCATCGGCTCACCATGGCCAGGTGCAGAGCCTCTACGACGCGATCGGCGGCACCCCGGCGCTGCTCCGCCTGGCTGAGGCGTGGCACACCCGTGTCATGGCCGACGACGTCGTCGCCCACGCATTCAGCCACGGCTTCCATCCCGAGCACACCGAGCGCCTCGCGGCGTACTGGGCGGAGGCGCTCGGCGGTCCGCCGGCCTTCACGACGGCCTACGGGGACGAGACCTCGGTGGTGCGCCTGCACAGCGGCGAGGGCGAGCACGACGAGATGGACCGGCGCGCGATCGCCTGCTTCGACCAGGCGCTGACCGACGTCGGCCTCGCGGACGGCGTACCCCTGCGGGCGGCGCTGCACGACTACTTCGCCTGGGCAACGGGCAGCATGTCCCGCTATCCGCACTCGGCCGACGACGTCCCCGACGGGCTGCCCGTCCCGCGCTGGGGCTGGGACGGGCCGCAACGGTCAGCCGAGCCGCGATAGCGCGTCACCGTCGCCACCATGGGGCTCAGCGAGCGGCGACCTGCCGGTGCACCCTCCGCTCGTGGGACCCGCCGCCGAGCACCTCCGTCACGTCGCCGACCCGGAGCGTCGCCCGCCCCCCGACCGGTACGTCGAGGCTCACCACCAGGTCGGTCCCGTCGTCGTCCCACCGGGAGGCGAACCGCCCCACCGATGTCTCGAGCCACGCGCTCGCCCAGGTGAGCCCGCCCCCGGGACGGGGCTCGACCGTCACCTCGCGGCCGTCCGGGGACGTCTGCCGGAGGCCCGCCACGGTCCCGTGCAGCCAGTCGGCGACGGCACCAAGGGCGTAGTGGTTGAACGACGTCATGCCTCCCGGGTTGACTGTCCCGTCCGGCTGCATCGAGTCCCAGCGCTCCCACGTCGTGGTCGCGCCGTGGCCGACCATGTAGAGCCAGGACGGGCACTCCGTCTGCATGAGCAGCGCGTACGCCCGGTCGAGGTGACCGGTCGAGGTCAGCGCGTCGAGGATCACCGGCGTCCCCACGAAGCCGGTCGCGATCCGGTCGCCGGCGAGCGAGACGAGCGCGGCGAGACGGTCACCGGCCGCCTGACGCAGCGCCCGGGGCACCAGGTCGAAGGCGAGGGCGAGGGCGTACGCCGTGGGTGCGTCGTTGGTCAGCAGCCCTGAGGGCTGCACGTAGCGCCGGACGAAGGCGGTGCGCACCTGCCGGGCAAGCTCATGGTGCTGCTCGGCATCGTCCTCGAGCCCGAGCGCCGCAGCCATTCGCCCCAGAAGCTCGGCGGACCGGGCGAAGTAGGCAGTGGCGACCAGGTACCGGTCGGTCCGTCCGGCCGCGGGGTCGTCGGGCGGAGCGGCAGGGTCGAGCCAGTCCCCCAGCTGGAATCCGTCGTCCCACAGCCGGTCGGCCCCCGCGAGCCGTTCGACGCACGCCACCCACGCGCGCGCGCTGTCGTACTGACGCGCGAGGACCTCGCGGTCGCCGTAGCGGCGATACAGCTCCCAGGGAACGATCACGGCCGCGTCCCCCCAGGCCGCGCCCGGGCGGGGCGGGGTCCACATCGCGTTGCCGTAGATCGTCGGGACGAACCAGGGCACGGTGCCGTCCGGCAGCTGCTCGAGCGCGAGGTCGCGCAGCCACGAGGAGAGGAACCCCGAGCAGTCGTAGAGGAAGGTGGCCGTCGGGGCGAACACCTGGATGTCCCCCGTCCAGCCGAGCCGCTCGTCGCGCTGCGGGCAGTCCGTGGGGATCCCGACGAAGTTGCCGCGCATGCTCCACACGACGTTCTCGTGCAGTCGGTCGAGCCGCGGGTCGGAGCACGCGAACCCCCCGGTTCGCCGCAGGTCCGAGTGGAGCACCCGTGCGACCACAGCCCCCGGGTCGAGCTCGCCCGGCCACCCCTCGACCTGTGCGTACCGGAAGCCGTGGATGGTGAACCGGGGCTCCCAGACCTGCCGTCCACCGGGACCGAGCACGTAGGTGTCGACGGAGACAGCCGCTCGCAGCGGACGCGTGTAGAGCTCGCCGTCCTGGAGCACCTCGGCGTGCCGCAGCACGATCCGCGTGCCCTCCGGGCCGTCCACCGTGATCCGCAGCCGCCCGACGAGGTTCTGCCCGAAGTCCAGGAGATAGGTGCCGTCGGACCTGCGCTCGACCGAGACGGGGCTGACCTCCTGCGTGCACCGGATGCCCGGACCCTCCGGAGCGACCAGCGTGCGCGGGTCCCGCTCGACGACCTCGACGTGAGCCCATGCGTCGTCGTCCAGACCGGGGGACGACCACCCGACCGGCAGCAGCCGGGCGTCGTACGTCTCACCCTCGTACAGACCGGAGCTCAGGATCGGTCCGCGGCCCGCCTTCCAGCCCGGCCCGGTGGCGACCGTCTGCCGCGTCCCGTCCGCCAGCTCGATCTCCAGCTGGGCGACGAGGGCAAGGCGGTCGCCGTAGATGTCCCGCGTGCCGCCGTCGAAGCCGATCCGGCCGCGGTACCAGCCGTCGCCGAGGAACGCCCCGATCGCGTTGGCGCCCGGCTGCAGGAGCTCGGTCACGTCGAACGTGGAGCAGTGCAGCCGCGAGCCGTACACGGTCCAGCCGGGAGCGAGCTCCTCGTCGCCGACCCGGATCCCGTTGATCTCGGCCTCGACGAGGCCGTGCGCGGTCAGGTACAGCCGCGCGGACCGGATCCCGGCCGCCACGGCGAACTCGTACCGGAGCAGGGGCGGCCGGCGCAGCTCACCATCCTCGACGGGGCCGGCGGGCGTGATCGCGACGGCCGCCCAGTCCCCCGGCGCGAGCAGACCTGCTTCCACCGTCGTCGGCCCCGACCACGCCGAGACCACGCCGTCGCTCCCCCGGACCCGGACCCGGACGGTCGCGCGCTCCCGAGAGCGGAGCGTGTCGAACGGCCAGCCGACGAGCACCTGCGCGTCACCGGCCACCCAGTCGGCGGTCGTCACCCCACCGTCGTCGTCACGTCGCAGCTGGTAGGCGTCCTGCGACCAGCCGTCCGGAGCCTGCCGCACCTCCCACGAGAGCCGCGGTGCGGCCTCGCCGATGCCGAGCGCCGCCCGGTGGTGCTCGACGACCGGAGGGGCTACCTGGAGCCGGTCCTGCGCGGGTTGGGGGCGCGGGGCAGTCAGCTGGGAGCGGCCGGTGATCCCGTCCGCCTCGGGGGCTCTCATCGGCTCAGCCCTTGACCGCGCCGGCCGACAGGCCGCGCATCACGCGCTGGTTGAGGAACACGTAGAGCACGAGGACCAGCAGCATGTTGATGCAGATGGCTGCGAAGGTCGGCCCGTAGTCCACGGCCCCGTACTGACCGGTGAAGTTCAGCAGCCCGACCTGAACGGTGCGCAGCGTGTCCTGGGTGGTGAACGTCAGGGCGATCAGCAGGTCGTTCCAGAGGAAGAAGAACTGCACCAGGGCGATGGTGAACACGGCGCTGCGCATCATCGGCAGCCCGATCGACCAGAACGACCGGACCGCGGAGGCACCGTCCAGCGTGGACGCCTCGAACACCTCCCGCGGTACCGAACGGAAGTAGGTCGCCATCATGAACACGGTCAGGGGCAGGCCCGTGGCGGTGTACGTGAGGATCAGCGGCCACAGCGTGCTGGTCAGGTGCAGCTTGAAGTACACGGTGAACAGCGGGAGCAGGATCATCTGGCCCGGGATCATGATCCCGGCGAGGAACACCAGCAGGATGCTGGAACGTCCCCGGAACACCATCACCTCGAGCGCGTACCCGGCCGCCGTGCCGAGCAGGATCACCAGCGCGAGGGCGGGGAACACGGCCACCACGGAGTTGCGCAGGTACAGCGCGATGCTGGACCACGCCTGCGTGTAGTTGGCGACGTTGAGGAAGTTGTGCGGCAGCGCCCAGGTGGGGTTGTTCAGGAACTCGTCCTGGGTCTTGAAGGAGCCCAGCAGGATCCAGAGCAGCGGGTACACCATGACCACCAGCAGCACCGTGACCAGGACGTACAGCGGGATCCGGCGCACCTTCCGAACGATCCGGCCGCGCGAGCGGACGGTTCGCCGGAGGGTCGGACGAGTGGTGGGGTCGACGGTCGTCGCGGTCATGTGTCAGCCCTGGGTCAGATCGCGCCGGTTGGCGCGGAAGATGAAGACGGTCACGAGGAGGCACAGGATCGTCAGCGCGAGCGCGATGGTGGACCCGTAGCCGTAGTCGCCGTAGAAGAACGACGTCCTGTACATCAGCAGCGTCAAGGGCGTGGTCCCGCTGCCCGGTCCACCGCCGGTGAGGGCGTAGATGGAGTCGAACACCTTGAGCGTGCCGTTGATGCTGAAGATCAGCGACGAGATCAGCACCGGCAGCGACAGCGGCAGCACGATGGTGCGGACGAGGCGCCACCCGGACGCTCCGTCGAGCCGCGCCGACTCCAGCGTCTCCTCCGGGATGTCGATCAGGCCGGCGTAGAGCAGCACCGCGTAGAAGCCCATCGACCGCCAGATGTCCATCAGTGCGATCACCACGAACGCCTTGCCTGCCGAGCCGAACCAGTCCACGCCGTGCAGGCCGAGCGCCTGCAGCACCGAGTTCACCGGGCCGGTCTGCGGCGCGAACTCGAAGAACTTCTGGAACAGCAGGGCGACGGCCACCGTCGGCAGCACCACCGGGAAGAACACCAGCGTCCGGATGACCCCCGACGATTTCCTCAAGAAGAAGATGTAGAGCAGCGCCAGCAGGTACCCCATGGTGACCTGCCCGACCGTGATGAGGACGGCGTACTTCGCGGTGAAGACCAGGGCCTCGTGGGCCGCCTTGTCATGCAGGAACGTCGAGAAGTTGTGGCCACCGGCCCAGGTGAAGCCGGTGATCACGCTGCCCTTGAAGAGGGTGTAGCCCAGCGACCACAGCATCGGCAGCAGCATGATCAGGGAGTAGACGAGCAGCGCCGGCCCGAGCAGCAGCGCGATCGCCCGCTTGTCACCGAGGACTCGGTTCATCGCAGGGACTCAAGCTTTCGTCAGAGGGCGTCGCGCGAGGCGGGCCACCGGGCCACCGATGGCTGTGGCCCGCCTCGCGCAGGGACGGTGCGACGTGGGGACGCCGCCGGCTGGTTCAGGATCCGAGGTCCGCCTGGACCTGGCTCATGAAGTCAGCCCCCGAGAGCTGGCCCGAGGCGAGCAGACCGCCGTCGTTCTGGCTGGTCGTGGTGGCCTTGGCGCTGAAGTAGGCCTCGAACCACAGGATGCTCGTGCTGACCTTGCCGATCTCGTCCTGCACCAGCGTGCTCAGCGGGGACACGTTGACCGAGCCGTTCACCTTGAAGCCGGTGACCTGGCCGCTGTCCCGCAGCGCGACGGTGCCGTAGTTCTTCGCGATGCAGCCCACCCAGGCCTGGGTGGCGGGGTCGTTCGCGAAGCCCTTGGCCGAGATCGCAACCGCTGCGCCGACGTTTGCCGGCATCTGGTCCGCCGAGCCCTTGCCACCGTCGACCGCGGGGAAGTGCATGAACCCGACGTTGTCGGCGCCGATCTTGTTCTCGGTGGTGCTGGTGAAGTCCGAGACCGCCCAGGAGCCCATGTAGATGAAGGCCGCCTTGCCGGTGAGGAAGGTGTTCAGGGCGGTGGTGTAGTCGATGGACGTCGGCGACGGCCCGAAGTAGCCCTGCTTGCCGAGGTTCGCGACCGCGTCCGCAGCCTTGACGTACTCGGCGTCGGTGAGCTTGGCCTTGCCGTCCCGCACGTCCTGCATCGCCGTCGGGCCGAGGTCCCGGGCGATGTAGTCACCCACCCAGCGCGTGACGCCCCAGCCGTCGCCGCCCTTGCCCGCCTGCGAGATCGGCTGGATGCCGGCCGCCTTGAGCTTCGCGAACGCGTCGGTGAGCTGCGACCAGGTGGTCGGCACCGCGATGCCGTTGTCCGAGAGGAGCTTCTTGTTGTACCAGATGCCCTCGATGTTCAGCTCGGTGGGCAGGACCAGGTCCTTGCCGTTGTAGAGGTTCTCGATCACGGACTTGGCAGCCGGCAGGATCGCGTCGGACGCGCCGACCTTGTCCAGTGCCGCCGAGACGTCCTGGATCGAGCCCTGCTGCGCCAGCTGGCTGGTCAGCGCGGGCGAGTTGGCGGCGATGAACAGCTGCGGCAGCGCGCCCTGGCCTGCGAGGAGCTGCAGCTGCTGATCGAGCGTGCCCTGGGCCTGCTTGGTGACCTTGAGCGGCTGGGCCGCGTTCTCGGCCTTGCAGTCGTTCTGGCTCAGCGTGGTGAGCGTCGCCTCGACGGTCTTGTTCTCGTTGATGCCGAGGAAGGTCAGGTTGGCGGCGCTCTTGCCCGCCGCGCCGCTGGTGCTGCTGCTGGACGATCCGGACCCGCTGCACGCGGCGAGGACGAGCGTCACAGCGCTGATGCCGACGATCCCTGCTGTCAGCACGGGGCGTCGCTTCACCGTCGAATTCACAGTTCCTCCTTGAAGTGCGAAGTTGTTGAAGCGTTTCAAACGTAGCAGTGGCTCGGCGCGAGGGTCAAGGCCGTTGTCGAACCGTGACCTGGCCACCTCTGGCACCACCGAGCACCGCGGACGGGCGGTGTCCGACTCGGTGCCGGGCCGCGAGCGGCGGCCAGTACGCTCGTCCGTCGGGAGCCCAGACTGGGACGGGAGGTGCCGCTGTGCCGGTCGATCTGCCCGCCGAACCGAGGCCCCGACCGAGCGTGAGCGACGTGGCTGCGCTGGCCGGCGTCTCGCTCGGCACGGTCTCCAACGTGCTCAACCACCCCGACAAGGTGACGCGCTCCACCCGGGAGCGGGTCGAGCGAGCGATGACGATGCTGGGCTACATCCCCAACACGGTGGCGAGATCACTGAAGGTGGGCAGGTCCCGGACCATCGGCCTGATCGTGTCCGACCTCAGCAACTCCCTCTTCGTCGAGATCGCCCGGGGGGCGGGGAGCGGCGCGGAGCAGGCGGGCCTGACGCTGATGCTCGCGAACAGCGACGCCCGAGTCGAGCGTGAGCAGGCCTACCTCGACGCCTTCTCCCAGGCCCGGGTCACCGGCGTCCTGGTGACGCTGAACGATGCAGCCCACTTCGACGCGCTCGCTCGGCGTGCTCCCGAGGGGCTGCCGCTGGTGCTGCTGAACTTCACCGCACCGAGCCAGTTCTGCAGCGTGAACGTGGACAACGCGCTCGGTGGCTACCTCGCGACGAAGCACCTCATCGACACCGGGCGACGCCGGCTGCTGTTCGTCGGCGGCCCGTCGGAGCTGCAGCCCGTCGTCGAGCGCGGCCGCGGCTTCGACCGTGCCGTGGCGGAGCATCCGGAGATCGCCGCCCAGAGGCTGACCCCGGAGTGGATCAACCGCGCGGACGGCTGGGCGGTTGGAGTGGAGATCGCCGGGCGCATCCGCGGAGGTCAGATCGACGGGGTCGTGGCGAGCTCCGACCTGCTGGCCGCGGGGATCGTCCAGGCCCTGACGCAGGCTGACGTGTCGATCCCCGACGACGTGTCGATCGTCGGCTACGACAACAACCAGGCCGCCTGGGACAGCCCGATCCCGATCTCCACCGTCGCCCAGCCCGGCGAGGACGTGGGACGGCTGGGCGCGCAGCTGCTCGAGGAGGAGGCTGCGACCGGCCGCCACGCCCACGACCACTCGACGATCGTGCTGCCCCCGCGGCTGATCGTCCGGCAGAGCTCGGCCCGTCCGGTCGCGTCCTGACCTCCCCGCCGACAGCGCGACCCTCACGCCCCGGCCTGGTCCGGCCATCGACGATCCACGGCCGCCCATGGTGACGTCGCGGGCGTTGCAGCGTTTCAAACGGGGCGGCTCCGGTGGACGCCGACAGTCACCGAAGGCTGCCGTCACCCACAGAGGCGCCCGGACGTCGTCATCCAGGGCGACCGGGTGCTCCATCTGCGCTACCCGGCGCGGCAGCGCAGGTAGCGCGCTCGACCTGTCTCCGGGCCGCTGCGCGTCGTAGAACACTCGACAGATGCGCACCGGGCTCGTCGCCTGGCTGACCAGCATGCGGCGGAGTCGGCCCGCGGTCCTGCTCGACGGCAGCGGCGCCGGTTCCTGTCGCGAAGGGGCCGAACCGGGCAGGGAGGAGTCGTCGACCACCGTGGATGCGCCGTCGTACCCCGCCGGCCGGGTGCGCAGGTCTCGCACGCGGGTCTGCTGCACAGCCGTCGGCCGGGGCCTCGGCATCGCCGGCCTCGCCGGGTACAACTGGTGGATCGTCGTGGCCTGGAACCGCCGGCTGCTCCAGTCCCCCGACGAGCTGTTCAGCGACCTGGAGGCGGTCGGACGGCCGTACGCGCGCCTGCTCAGTGACGTGGACGTCGCCTCCGGGGTGGCGATCCTCGCCGCGATCCTGCTCGTCGGCCTTCCAGGACCGGCCGGACGACGGCGCGAGTGGTGGCTGCTCGTCGCCTTCGCCTGCGCCGGCGTGCTCGGCGGGCTCTTCCCGTACCAGTGCCCGGAGGGGCTCAGCGCCGCCTGCCGGTCGGCGGAGTGGAGCTTCGCGCTCTCGTGGCGCCACTACATGCACGTGATCGCCGGCATCGTGGAGTTCGGCAGCGCCTCCACGGCTGCGTTGCTGGCGTGGCGTCGGGCCCGAGGGCGGCCCGGCATCCGTCCCCTGGTCCACCGGGGGGTGGTGGCGGTCCTCGCCGTCGGGTACCCGCTCCTTGCGGTGACGTACCTGACCGGGCGGTTCGGGGCCTTCGTCGAGCCCGTGTTCTTCCTGGCGTTCTCGGCCGTCGTGGCGGCCGAGCTCGCCGAGGCCCGGTCGTGAGGCTGCTCGGCCCGACGTGGTGCTCACCGGGCAGCCGAACGCATCGGCTGCGAGCGCCGGGTCGCCACCCTCGATCTGGACGTGCATGTCGATCGTCCACCGACAGCGTGCGGAGGCGGCCGCCCGAGAGCACGATCGACGTGAGCGACGCAGTCACTACGACCGTCGTGCGCGACGGCGTCGCACCGCGAACGGCCCCGACTGTGACGCGACAGCGAAGGGGTGAGTGACATGAGTTCACAGACGACTGCACGGAGGACGACTCCGCAGCCCTTGGTCGAGACCTGGTCGTGGGCGCGCGGGCTCTTCGCCTCCCGCAACCCCGTCTCCGGGACGGTGTGGCTGATCGTGCGGGTGCTGCTGGGCTGGCAGTGGCTGGACTCCGGCATCGGCAAGCTCGGCAGCTACGGCCCCTGGCGCAGCGGGGCGGCCGTCCAGGGCTTCGCGAAGGGCGCGCTGGGGAACATGACCGGCGCGCACCCGAGCGTCATCGGAGGGACGTTCGGCTGGAACAAGGCCTGGCTGCAGTACGTGGCGGACAGCGGCTACCGCTGGATCGGACCGATGATCCCGTTCGTCGAGCTCACGATCGGCACGCTGCTGGTGCTCGGCCTGTTCACCGGGGTTGCCGCAGCGCTCGGACTCCTGATGAACGTCAGCTTCCTGTTCGGTGGCAGCGCCGGGGTGAACCCGGCATTCGCCCTGACCGCAGGCGCGCTCATCGCCGCTTGGCGGGTCGCGGGCTACTACGGGCTGGACAACTGGGTCCTCCCCCTGGTCGGCGTGCCGTGGAGCCGTTCGCAGCGAGAGCGCCGACCGTGAGCGACGCCTCCCGCTGAGGAACGCCGCAGCGCGGCCGCATCCGCTCGACCGGCACCGGATACGGATCCCGCAGGGCGCGCCGCGGGGCTGCGCGCTGCGCGCCGTCGCGTGCCGTGCCCCGACGAGGGCGTGCCCGGCTACGAACCGGATGCCGCCGGCGCCGCGAGGGGACGTCTCTCCGTGGTGTCGTCATCACCCGGGTGCGGGACGAGTGCGGCACCACCCTCGTCGGCGATCGCGGCCAGCCGAGCGATCGTCGCCCGCAGCTCCCGCGCGGTCGGGTTGCGCGTCGTGTACCCGCTGTCGGCGTGCAGGATCACCGCGGCGAACACGAGGGCGACGACGAGCCTCGCACGCTCGGCGGACGTGCGCTCCTCGGCCAGCTGGACGATCCGCTTGCGCAGGCTCACGGTCCAGTGGTTCAGGGCCGCCAGCAGGTCGGGCTCGAGGCGGATCAGCTCGCGCAGCCGCGGCAGGTCGTCCTTGTGGAGCTGGGCCGTGTCGGCGACGAGGACGCACACGTCGTCGACGAGGGCTCCGTGGGCCGCGAGGAATCGTTCCTCGTCGTCCGGCGCCAGGGCGGTCTCCGGCAGGCCGAGCGCTGCCGCGGCCTTGGAGGCGAAGTAGTTGAAGAAGGTCCGCTCGGAGATCGTGGCCTCGGCGCAGATGTCCGCGATGGTCACGTGGGGCAGGCCGCGCTCCATCACCAGCCGGCACGCCGCGTCGTGGATCGCCTGGCGCGTCTGCTGCTTCTTGTGCTCCCGCAGCGAGCAGGACTTGTCGGCGAGCGGTGTCGGGTGGGTCACGGCGCCTCCTCTGGGTGGCAACGTGACGGGGATCCCGGTTCGCGGGACCCCCGTCACGTGCGGGTCATGACCGGTGCGTATGGACCGTGCCGCCGCCGGGCCCGGTCGGGACACCGGCCTCGGCCGCGGCGTCGATGGCGTCGACCTCCAGGTCGTCGGCGGTGTTCAGCGCATCGGCCCGCTCCTGCAGCGCGGACCGCTGGCGCAGCGGCGGCGTCTTGAAGAACCAGCTCAGGACGAATGCCAGGAGCATCACGCCGAGGCCGACCCAGTAGACGAGCACCGCGGAGCTGTTGAAGCCCACCAGGAACGGACGCGTGAGCCGCCTGTCGGCGCCGTTGAGGAACGAGGTGTCGGTGGTGCTCGACGACGAACTGGACGAGATCGAGGAGCTCTTGAGCTGGGCGATCATCGTCGGGACCACCTTGTCGACGACCGCGCCGCGCTGGGCGGCGTCGGCGTAGTCCACCGCGAGCTTGCCGTCGACGACGCCCACACCTGCTTGCTGCGCCGCAGCAGCCAGCGCCTTCTGCTCCGCCGCAGGCTTGGCCGCGGCGAGCTGGCTGTCGATCACACCCTGTGCTGCCGCAGCGGGGATCGCGCCGGCCGCCACCTGGGCCTGGACGGCCGCGGTCACCTGCTGGGTGACCGCCTGGTCCGCCGCCTGCGTGGCCGCGGTCGTGCCCTGGTCGAGGCCGGACTGCACCTGCGCCTTCACCGGGGTGACGATCGGGTTCCAGATCTGGTTCATGACGCCCTGGTTGGCGGGGTTCGAGGCGACCGAGGGGGTGAGCGCCGCGTCGAGCGCCTTGGTCAGGTCGCCGGTGTTCTGCATGGCCGAGGTGATGTGGGTCGGCATGACGGCGAACAGCACGGACAGCAGCACGGCGGTGCCGAGCGTCCCGCCGATCTGGCGGAAGAACGTCGCCGAGCTCGTCGCGACCCCCATGTCCGTGACGGGCACGGCGTTCTGCGTCGCGAGCGTGAGCGACTGCATGAGCTGGCCGAGGCCGAGGCCGATGAGGAACATCGCGATCATGAGGAACCACAGCGGGCGGTCGACGGTCATGAACGTGAGGACGACGTAGCCGCCCGCCGTCACCAGGGTGCCCGCGATGGGGAAGACCCGGTACTTGCCGGTGCGGGCGATGACCTGCCCGGAGCCGACCGAGGCGATCATGAGGCCGCCCACCATGGGGAGCGTCGCGAACCCGGACTGCGTGGGCGTCAGGCCCGTCACGAGCTGCAGGTACAGCGGCAGCGTGAGCATCGCGCCGAACATCCCGAAGCCGACGAGGGAGCCCAGCACGGTCGCCATCGAGAAGGTGCTGGAGCCGAACAGGCGCAACGGGATGATCGCGTCGGCCTTCATCACCGACTCGATGACGACGAAGGCGGCCAGGCCCACGCCGCCGATGACGAAGCAGGCGATCGAGGTCGCGGATCCCCAGCCCCAGCTCTGGCCCTGCTCGGCGACGAGCAGCAGCGGGACCAGCGTGACGACCACCGCGGTGGCGCCCCACCAGTCGATGCGCGGCGCCGCGCTCTTGTGGAACTTCGGCAGGTGCAGGAACGCCAGCACCATGACGAGCGCGCCGATCCCGACGGGCACGTTGATGAGGAACACCCAGCGCCAGCCGGCGATCCCCAGGATGTGCGGCGCGTCGGCGAACACCCCGCCGATGAGCGGCCCCACCACGGCGGAGACGCCGAACACCGCCAGGAAGAAGCCCTGGTACTTGGCCCGCTCCCGCGGGGCCAGCATGTCGCCCATGATCGCCAGCGGCACCGACATCAGCGCCCCGGCACCGATGCCCTGGAAGGC
>DAIDJQ010000058.1 GCA_027451305.1 Cellulomonas sp. | reverse complement strand
TCGTGGTGGCCCTGCTGGGGTTGACCAGCGGGCTGGGCGGGGTGCTGATCTGCGGTGGCCTGTACCTGATGGGTACGGGCTTGTATGCGGTGGCGCGGCATCGGTCGTGGCTGGGCAGCTTGAGCCGGACCACGGCGGTCGGTGTCCTGGCTGGTGGGCTTGTGGTGATGATGGTCGGCGGCGCGGTCGCCGGCGCCCCACCCAGCAAGCCGGCCACGGCTACTGCGCCGTCAGCCACGCCCACACCGAGCGGCACGTTGCGGCCGTCGACGTCCCCAGCCGCCAAGCCCACCCCGACGCCGACACCGACCGCGGCGAGTCTGGCGGATCAGGCCGCCGCGTTGCCGGCACCGGAGCTGGCGCCGCAGGTCGACGTCGCCGCCGCCGGCACCAACGCCGCGCCGCAGTCGGCGCTGGCCACGGCCCTGCTGCTGGCGGTCAAGGGACGGGCACCCAAGACCGGGTACAGCCGGGACCAGTTCGGCCCCGCCTGGCAGGACACCGACGGCAACGGCTGCGACCAACGCAACGACGTCCTGGCCCGGGACCTGACCGCGGTCACCCTCAAGGCCGGGTCCTGCGAGGTGCTGACCGGCTCCCTGGCCGACCCGTACAGCGGCACGACGATCGCGTTCGTGCGGGGCGCCGAGACGTCCAGTGCGGTGCAGATCGACCATGTCGTGGCCCTGTCCGACGCCTGGCAGAAGGGCGCCCAGCAGTGGGACGCCGCCACGCGCGTGAAGTTCGCCAACGACCTGGTCAACCTGCTGGCCGTCGACGGGCCGTTGAACGTGCAGAAGGGCGACGGGGACGCCGCGACCTGGCTGCCGCCGAACAAGGCCTACCGCTGCCAGTACGTCGCCCGCCAGGTCGGCGTGAAGTACACCTACGGCCTGTGGGTCACCGCCGCCGAGCAGAACGCCATGGTCAGCGTCCTGTCGACCTGCCCCACCCAGCCCCTACCCACCGGCATCACCCCACCACCCGCACCCACCCAAACCCCCACCCCCGCCGCACCTGCGCCCGCCGCGCCTGCTCCAGCGCCGGCCGCTCCCGCACCAGCTGCTCCCTCCGCCCCAGCGGTGCAGGAAGGCGTGCACCCCGGTGCGTTCTGCAAGCCCGCCGGCGCCTTCGGACACACCTCGACCGGTCTGCTCATGCAGTGCAAGACCTCCGCCACCGACACCCGCAACCGCTGGCGCGCCGCCTGAGCACCTCAGCAGCACACCCGGCCCGATCGCCAGACACGGAGGTGGTGTTGTTGGACTTGTCGTCGCCGGTGCTGATGTTCGAGGGCCGCGATCTGTCGGATCCGGGCGCGGTGTGCTACGGGTTGCGGCTGGCGTCAGACTCCGAGCGTGGTCTTCGTGATCACGGCTGCAAGGACATCGCCGAGCACTCCGCGTCCGACGGCGGCTGCGCTGTCTCCGAGACGCTTGAGGCGGCTCTTCTCGTCGGGGGAGTCGACGAGCTCTGCGGCTTGGCGGATGGCGTCGACGAGGCGGCTGGCGGCGTCGTCGCCGTTGGGGTGCAGGCCGGTGAGCACGTAGGCCTCGCCCGCGACGTTCGTCACGGTCGACCCACCCGGGGTGCTCGTCCAGAACATCTGGACGAGCCCTCGTCGTTCAAGGGCGCGCAGTGCCCGGATCACGTCGGGGGTGTCGATGCCGCCGAGTCCTCGCACGAGCCCGTCGACGTCGACGACGACACCGCCGCGATCGACGAGACGCGTTGCTTCAACGAGCACCGGCAAGTCCCGCGTCGCCCACATGTCCTCGAGCAGCTCCGTCACAACCGCTCCGTTCGTCGTGCCTGAGGTGACGCTCGGCAACGTACTCCGCGCCACCCACGTCGTCTCATACGCGTGGCACTACCTGATCGGTAGCCCTCTGCATACCGGATGGCGTGGGGCGCGAAACGTCACGCCGTGAGCGACCCCCACGTGGCTGCTGCAGCGGCGCGCCTAGTCCTGCGGGTCGGCGGCAGGCGGGCGAAGGTCCATGACCGGGTATGAGGTGTTGCGCCGGGCGAACGTTTGGCGGTTCATTTCCTCTTCGTCGACGTCGAGCAACTCCGCCAGCGTCTCAACGTGGATCGCACCGTCGTTGACCGTGCGGCCCGAGTCGATGGCATTCAGCGCTTGCACGTCACCTCGCGCCGCGTTGCCATGGGTGCCGTCGCGCGTGACGAGGATGACCATCTCACGCGCATCACAACCGCTCGCGTTGCAGTACAGATCCAGCCGCTCGTGGTCCTCGGCGATGTCGGCGTAGCCGAGCAGCAGCTGGGTGTTGCCACAGAACGGGCAGCGCATGCCCTCGATCTGCCGGTCGTCTCCGACCTTGCGGGCAACCCTCCGCGCCCACGGCTGCTGACGGTCCTCGGCGTTCCACTCACCCGACATGCCACCATCCTTCCGCGCGCCGGTTGCGCCCGCAGGCAGTCCAACGAGCAAACAGCCTGCACCCGAAACGCTCACCCGCAAGACTGGTCAGGTGAACGACGAGTGGGACGACGAGCTCGACGACCGCTTTGAAGAAGACGACAAGTCCCAGCGGTACCAGGTGCCATTCACGAACCTCATCGACGGGACCGAGGGGATGGCGCATGTCCGCGCGAAGGGCCTCGTGCCCGCCGTCGAGAAGGTGGTCGCTCGTCCCTGGGACAGCGACCTCCTTGGCCCCTGTGCGGAGGTCGTGGCCTTCTTCGCCGCACCGCCCCCCGACCGGGTCGAGCCGTTCTCCTTCGGGGTCACGTTCGACGGGATCGACGCGAACGGAAAGCGCCGCATCGGCACCGACGGGTCGAACCGGCTCACGTCGCTGACCCAGATCGACAGGGAGTACAACGTCCGGTCCGAAGCGCCCGCACGCGGCTTCGCCGGGATCCACGACCTCGTGCTCGACGTCGAGGCCGCGCCTCTCGATCAGTAACCGAGTTCATCCAGCGATCGTCTACTGGCGGTCTCCGGCTGAAGTCTCGCCGACCCAGTCGTGATGGCGCCGGCGTCCGTTGGCGCGCCACCGGATCACTTCCAGCCACTCCCAGTCGTTGCTCAGCACGGTGTCGTCGGTCGGTTCGTCCTCCCCGTCAGCCGACGCCCGGAACATCGTCAGGCGTTCTCTGACGGCTTCCCAGTCGGGGAAGTCCTGGCCAGCGAGAGGTCCTCCGAAGCTGCGCAGCCCCATGCTGCTCACCCACTTGTCCCTAGGGCGCGCGGTCGGCCACCCAGCCCGCCGGAAGGGACGGGGCGCCGCCAGGGTGACCGGCCCCTGGGATCAAGCCGATCTGGTGCCCGGGGCATGGTGTCACGGCAACGCGGCTGGCGCGCGGTGAACCGACCGCTGCGCAAGCCCCAGGGGTGCGGCGGGTCGGTGCTGGGACGGCGCTGAGGTCCGGGAAGACGGTGGGCAGCACCAGCGCGTCACCGGGAACGGTCCGTGAGAGCACCAGGACGACTCGGGGGGCCAATCGGAGCTGGCGGCGCGCGTTCCCGAGGACGCGCGCACCGCCGCGGGGATCGCGAACGTCGCCCGCTCCACCCCACCGGCCACGGCCGCGCAGAAGCCCGCCGCGGCAAGACCGCGCCCGCGCGGTCCCGCGGTGTGACGCGTCAGGCCGATCGCGGCATCCAGCGCTAACCCCGCACCGAGCGCCCGGCGCCCGGTGCTGTCGGGGCGTTCGTGTGTCTACGGCCCTGTCAGACCGCCGAGCACTCCGGCCAAGGCAGGGCGCGACCAACGCGGCCCGCACATCAACGAGTCAAGGAGCGCGGCCGCGGCCGCGACGTCGACGGACCCTGGAGGACCCGTGAAGCTGCCATCGATCCGATGCGTTGAGTGCGACGAGGACGGCGTCAACGACGTCGACGCCGTGCGCTGTCGGCGCTGTTGGCGCGTCCTGCGGATCATCCGCCGGCGGTGACCTCCACCGCCGCGGCCGCGGCCGTGAGTCGGGTGATGCGGTCGGGGCGGTACTTACTCCAGTGGTTGCCGGGGTCCTGGTCGACGACGGGTGCTGCGTCTAGCCGAGGTCGTCGGTGATCCAGGTGAGCAGCTCGGCGCTCTCGGGAGCTGTGAGGTCGACGATGGTGTAGCCGACCCGGAGCTTGTCGAGGTGGCGGTGCGTCGCCTGGCGCTGCTGGCAGCTCGCAGTCCCGTACATCGCCACCGTGCGGCCGAGCTGCGTGGCGCGTCAGGTCGATCGGGGCATCCATCGCTGACCGCGCCCAGCAGGGGCAAAGGTCGGCGTCAACGCGTGCGGCGTGCAGGACAGAGCGCTGGCCGGCCAGCTCGGGCGCGCTGGAGTGTGGACTGCATCGAACGCGTGTTCGATGCTTGGCGGATGGTGAACTGGTGGGTGCTCGGACCGGGTCGGCTGATCCGAGTGCCGCCGATGTCGTGTCCGGGGTGCGGCTGGGGGTGGCCGGTGACCGGTCCTGGTCGGCCGGCGGAGGGGTTCATGGGGTGCGGCTGCGCTGACGCTGGCACCCGACACGGCCACACGTCGTGGACCTGCGTTGTGTGCGGGACGCTGGTAGCGGAGGGGTGTGTCGACGTCAGCCGCTGGCACTCGGACCACATCCCGGCTGGCCTGCTGCCGGAGCTGCGGTGGGGCGTCCCGGAGGCACCGTGAACACCCGCCTCCCGGTCGGTGCCCGGCAGCTCGTCTCCCTGCGTCTGGTCAACGGAATGGCGCCCGGGGGGCAGGCGTGGGGGTGTCGAGTGGGGCGGCTCACGGCCCCACCCGACCCCGCTTGGCCCAGACCCTGGCGGGGGCTGCTCGGTGGCGCAGCCCCCGCCAGGGTCTGGGTTCCCAATCCCCGGGGGAGACGGCCGCCCGGAGGTCGAGTAGTGCGTCAGCCGGCCGCGCCCTTGCCGGTGAGGACTCCGACGACAGTCGAGCCGATCCCGATGAACGTGTCGGGGCTGAGGATGAAGCCGACGATCGCGGCGACACCCACGAGCGTTCCGATGCCGGCGGGGATGTTCTTGTTCTGGCCGACGAAGAACTTGAAGACCACGATCACCAGGACGGCGAGGACGAACACGCCGCCCACGGAGTTCCAGATCGCGCTGGACAAGTCCTTACCGATGAGCATCCGCGTCTCCTTCGTGAGCCTGTGCGCCAGTCCGACTGAGCCAGTCCGACCCCTTCAGCATGCATCGAACACGCGTTCGCCGTTGCCGACACGCCGGCGTGTCCAGAAGCGTTCACCTGCCGTCTGACCTGCGAATTTACGTGTCCCCTGTTCGCCGAGGTCAGCCGAGGATGGTCATCACGACTGCGAAGGTGGCCGCCGCACCCAGGGCCCAGGTCATCGGGTCCCTCCACACCGACCAGACCTCGTAGTGGCGCCCAGCCGGTGGGGTGGCGCCTTCGGCCCGCCCCGCCCGGCCCTGTTCGATGCTGCGGATCATCGGTCGAACTCCCTCTCGTCAGAACGGTGCGGAGGTGCCACCGGGTCGTGGTGCCGAGTCGGGGACACCCCAGTACTCCCAGTGCCACGGCTCGTAGGGGCCCCCGCCGCCGGGTTCCATCGAGCTGGGGTGCACGAACCCGAACGCGGCGGCGTGGGCCTTCATCCATGCGTAGTTCGGGCTGGAGAAGTCGCCCAGGGCGCCGAAGTCGGCGAAGTCCACTGCGAGGGCCCAGCCATGGTTGCTGGTGCCGGGCGGGGCTGCGGTCGACGGCGAGGCGGCGTAGAGCGCGGCCTGCCAGGCGATGTCCCGGTACGCCGACGTGAAGCCCAGCGCCTGGCCCCCGTGGTCGGCCTCCCAGGCGGCATTGAGGGCTTCGAGGGCCTGGTCGGCGTCGCAGCGCAGCAGGAAGCTCGGAGCCCAGCTGATCGGGCACAGAACCGACGGCGGGATCGTGCCGTTGCTGTAGCCGCCCCACGCGCCAGGCTGCAAGTACTCCCGGGTGGACGTGTTGCTGTAGCAGTCGGCGACGAGTTGCGCGGGCGGCTCGTCGTATGCCCATGTCGACGTCGGCCCGGGTGCTGGGGCCAGTACCGGGAGCGTCGTAGCGGCTGGGGTCGGGGCTGGGGTCGACACGGCGGCGACTGCGTCCTGGCAGGCTTGGTCGGCTGCCTGCGCCTGGGCGATGACGACCGCGGTCTGCTCCTGGGAGCCCCCGACCGCAGCGATCAGCACCCCCACGGCCGCGAACGGTGGCAGCACCAGGGCCACAACAACCACCCCCGCCACGGCTCGGCCGCGCTTGGTGGCGAGGGCCTGGACAGCGACCCTGCCTGCGGCGAGAACGATGGGCGCGACCACGTCAGGAGTCCCCGTGCAACCTCATGCCGCGGTACGCGAGCGTGGCACGGTCGCGTTCGGCATGCTCCATGCGGCGCAGCGCCGCCACGCCCTCCGTGGAGGCCACACCAAGCTGGGTCGCGACCTCGTCGGCGACCGACCCGGCCCCGCCGCCCGACGCCTGCCGGCTCATCGCGTGGACGATCCGCCGACGGGCCTCAGCGGCCCACTTCTGCTCGGCGAAGCCGGCATCCGCCTGCGCGGCGGCGAGATCCCGCTCGGCCTGGGCGATCTGCGCCACCAGAGCGGTCCGCTGCTCCGACTCCCGGCGGGCCCCCTCGAGCGCAGTGGCTGGGTCGTTGCCGAGGCTGATGAACGCTGCCGCCCGGCTCGCAACCCGTTCCCGCTCCTCCGGCGACTCGTCGAACGCGGCAAGGTCCGCCTTGGCGGCTGCGGCCCGGTCCTCGGCAGCCTCGATGCGCGGCGCGGCCTGGTCCCGCACCCGCGCCCCCGCCGCGACGGCTTCGGGGGTACCAGCGAGGCTGGCCTCCGCCTGCTGAGCGGCCTCCTCGCCTGCCATCGGACTCCCCGATCGGGCCGGCCGGGTGCTGGATGCGGTCGGCTGCCCAGCCCGGCCCCGGACCCCGGCCAGGGCTCGCGTGGCGCGCCCGAGGGCGCCCCGACCCGAGCCCGCTGCGCCGCGTGCCGCACCGGCCGCCACGCTGGTACCCATCGCGCTGGCACTCACCCCACCGGCGATGGCCCCCACAGCGATGCCGGCGGCGGCCTTCCCGCCCTCCGCGACCCGTTC
>DAIDJQ010000057.1 GCA_027451305.1 Cellulomonas sp. | reverse complement strand
CTCCTCGACCAGGACCCGTTCGCGCTGCTCGTCGGCATGCTGCTGGACCAGCAGATGACGATGGAGGCCGCCTTCTCCGGCCCGAAGAAGCTCGCGGACCGCATGGGCGGCCTCGACGTGCACCGGATCGCCGAGGCCGATCCCGGGTGGTTCGAGGAGCTGGCCTCGACGCCGCCCGCCGTCCACCGGTATCCCCGGGCGATGGCGGGCCGGATCCAGGCGGTCGCCCGCGTGGTGGTCGACGAGTACGACGGCGACGCCTCGCGCCTGTGGACGGACGGCGGACCGGACGCCCGGGCGGTGCTGGGGCGACTCACCCGCCTGCCGGGCTTCGGCAGGCAGAAGGCTCAGATCTTCGTCGCGCTCCTCGCCAAGCGCCGGGGGGTCGACCTGGCGGGCTGGCGGGAGGCCGTCGGGCCCTACGGCGAGGAGGGCGTGCTGCGCTCGATCGCCGACGTCACCGACGCGGAGAGCCTGGCCGCGGTGCGTGAGGCGAAGCGCACCGACAAGGCGGCGCTCAAGGCTGCGGGAGGCTGAGCAGCGCGAGGACGACCCCCTCGGGCCAGCCGGGGGCGACGTGCCTGTCCGCCGTCCGGGACGACGACCCCGGCCGGCCGATCAGCCGCCGGCCGCCGCACGGCCGGCCGCCCAGCCCTCCCGGTACGCCTCGGCGCTGCCCAGCCGGAACATGTCGTCGGGCCCGGTCCGCTGCAGCACCCGCGCACCGGGCCCCTCCTCGCGGGTGACCCACCGTCCGGCACCCCGCACCACCGCGAGCGGCCGCCCCGACGTCTTGCCCTTCACCAGCTCACCGGCCGCCGCGAGCTCGTCGGCCACCGCGGTCACGGTCATGCTCAACGACCGGCCGTGGCTGTCCACCTGCCCCCGCAGGTCGTCCAACGGCACCAGGCCCGCCACCCCGATCGCGATGTCCACCACGCCGTCGCGCCACGGCCGGCCCGCGGTGTCGCTCACGATCACGGCGACCGTCACCCCGAAGGTGCGCTCCACCCCGGCCCGCACCGCCCGAGCCGACGCGTCCGGGTCCAGCGGCAGCAGCAGCACGGTCCCGGCCGGCGTGTTGGAGGCGTCCACACCGGCAGCGGCCATCACGAGACCGAGCCGGTTCTCCACGATCCGGGTCACCCCGTGCGCGTGCTCGCGGGTCGCCACCACGCGCACGGTCTCGTCGGTGATCGCCTGCTCACGGTCGTCGGCCGCGACCACGCGACCCTCCGCCTTGGAGACGACCTTGCTGGTCAGCACCAGCACGTCGCCGTCGGCCGGCCGGTGCGCCGGGTCGTCGTCGGCCCCCAGCGCGGCCACCACGAGCGCCACCAGGTCGTCCCCCGGCCGCACCTCGCCGATCCCGTCGGGCGCCCAGACCCGCAGCTCGCTCACGCCGCCACCTGCCCGCGTCCCGACGTCACCGCGTCAGTGCCGGCAGCACGTCGCGGCCGAAGACCTCGATCCACTCGCGCTGGTTGCGGCCCACGTTGTGCAGGTAGACGCGGTCGAACCCGAGGTCGACGTACCGCTGGATCTCGGCCCGGTGCACGTCCGGATCGGCGGAGATGACCATCCGCCCGGTGAAGTCCTCGGGCCGTACCAGCCGCGCCATCTGCTCGAAGTCGAACGGCGAGCGGATGTCGGCCTTGGGGAACTTCATGCCGCCGTTGGGCCACTCGTGCATCGCGTTGGCGAGCGCCTCCTCGTCGGTCGACGCCCAGGACAGGTGCAGCTGCAGCACCTTCGGCATCACGTCCGGATCCTTCCCGGCTTCACGGGCCCCCTCGGCGAACCGGCTGAACAGCCCGCCGATCTTCTCCAGCGGAGCACCCACGGTGATCAGGCCGTCGGCGTGCCGCCCGGCCCGCTTCGCGGTCACCGGCCCGGCCGTCGCCACCAGGATCTGGGGAGCCACCTCGGGCATGGTCCACAGGCGCGTGGACTCGAGCTTGTAGAACTGCCCGGCGTGCTTGGTGTCCTTGCCTGCGAGGGACGACGAGAACAGCTTGCCGATGATCTCGATCGCCTCGAACATGCGGTTGATCCGCTCGGGCGCCTCAGGCCAGTAGCCCGCCACGACGTGCTCGTTCAGCGCCTCGCCGGAGCCGAGCCCCAGCCAGTGCCGGCCCGGGTACATCGCGGCCAGCGTCGCCGACGCCTGCGCCACCATCGCGGGATGCCACCGGAACGTCGGTGCCGTCACGCCCGGGCCGAAGTCGCCGGTGGTGCGCTCGCCGACCGCCGTCAGCACGTTCCAGACGAACGACGACTGCCCCTGCGCCGGCACCCAGGGCTGGAAGTGGTCCGCGGCCATCACGCCCGAGAACCCGTGCTGCTCGGCGTAGGCCGACAACGCGACGGCCTCCGTGGGGTGGAACTGCTCCAGCATCGCCGCGTACCCGACCGTCAGGCCGTTGGCCGTCACCGCCACGTCGTCTCCATCCGTCCGGCGCGAGCCAGCTGATCGGCGCGCACGACGACGAGCCTAGGACGCGGCGCTCATCTGCCGACCGGCTCGAGCATCGCCTCGTCCAGCGTCGGCGCGACCGCGGGTTCGTCGACCACGAGCTCGTCCGGATCGCGGCGCTCGGGCCCGCCGACGAACGTCTGCGAGACCTCGCTCGTCGCACCCCGCCGCACCAGGGCCACCCCGCCGACCACCAGCAGGGCGCCCGCCAGCTGCACCGGCGCCGGCGTCTCGCTCAGCAGCGCCCAGGCCAGCAGCACCGCGAACAGCACCTCCGCCAGCGCGAGGAAGGATGCGGTGCGCTCCCCCAGGATGCGGACCGACACCGTGCTCACCCCGTAGGCGAACGCCGTCGGCAGCGCCCCGAGCACCAGAGCGAGCACCCACCAGGACGTGCTGGCACCGTTGACGTGCACCTGGACGGCCGGCATCCGCAGCGGCAGCACCCCGACGGTCACCAGCAGGCCGATCACCAGCGCACCGACCACCAAGCCCGACCCGGCGACCGCGACGGGCGGCAGCGGGGACGGCTTGGCCGTCATCGCGAAGTAGCCGGCGTTGCCCACCGCCGCTGCGAACGCGAAGAGCAGCCCCACCGGGTCCAGGTGCATGCTGCCCGTCAGGTCGAGCACCAGCACGAGTCCGCCCATCGCCAGCGCGGCCCCGGCCATCGTCAGCCGCGACGGCGTGCGCCGGGTCCTGGCCCAGCCCCAGCCGAGCAGCAGCAACGGCGCGGTGTACTCCACGAGAAGGGCGACGGCGATCGGCAACCGGTCCACCGCCAGGTAGTACAGGGTGGTCGACCCCGCGACCCCGACGAGCCCGAACAGCGCCAGCGTGCGTCGCTCGGTGACGAGCAGGCCGAACCGGCCGCGCAGCGACCACAGCGCCGGCCCGAGCAGGAGCACCGCGCCGAGGGAGAGCCGGAACAGGATGGCGCCGCCGGGGGTCCAGCCCGCCTCGAGCAGCGGTTTGGCCACCGGCCCCGAGGTGGCGAACGCCGCCGCGGCCACGAGCCCGGCCACGACACCGCCGCTGCGGGACCCCGCTGCACGCACGACTGCCCCCTCAGTCCCCCGATGTCAGGGGTCATCACGATTTAGACTCGTGACAGTAACCCCCCTGGCCGACAGGAGTCAAAGTGACATTCGCCCCTGACACCGACGTGTCGCTCACCGCGGCCGCCTGGCTCGTCAACACCGGCCTGCGCCGCGACGGCGTGGACGCGCTCGCCACCGTCGGGGACCTCGACCGCTTCTACGCGGACTTCGGCTACGCGGGCCGCCACGACCGGGACGACGACGAGGTGGCCGCCGTGCGCGGCGTCCGGGACCGGCTGCACCGCCTCTGGGAGGTCGACCGCGACGAGGCGGCCGCCCTCGTCAACGAGATGCTGCGGGAGGCCGGCGCGCTGCCGTACCTGGTCCGGCACGACGGCTGGGACTGGCACCTGCACGCCACCGACATGGAGGCCCCGCTGCCGACCCGCATCCTGGTCGAGGCGGCCATGGCCGTCGTCGACGTCATCCGGTCCGACGAGTACAGCCGGATGGCCGTCTGCGAGGCGCCGGACTGCCGCGCCGTGCTGGTCGACCTCTCGCGCAACCACTCCCGGCGGTTCTGCGACGTCAACAACTGCGCCAACCGCGCGCACGTCGCGGCCTACCGGGCGCGCCGCGCGGCGACGGACCCGTCGTGACGGTCCGGGCCTGACGGTCCGGGCCTCACGGCACGGGCCAGACGGAGCCGACGGACCGCGCCGTCGTCGTCCCCGCTCCCGCGCGGCCGGGCACCGCCACGGCGTCCCGCCTCCGTGCACAGGCGCATCGCCGATTCTGGGAGAATGGCCGCCATGGCCGAGCTGAACCCGTTGTCCTCCCGTGTCCCGGCGACCCGTGCCGTGCGCGAGGTACCCGACCGGGTCTCCCTCGACGGCGTGGAGCAGCGGTGGGACGCGAGCTGGTCCCAGCAGGGCCTGTACGCGTTCGACCGCACGGCAGCCCGGGAGCAGGTCTTCTCGATCGACACCCCGCCCCCCACGGTCTCCGGCTCGCTGCACGTGGGCCACGTCTTCTCCTACACGCACACCGACGT
>DAIDJQ010000056.1 GCA_027451305.1 Cellulomonas sp. | reverse complement strand
CGGGCTTCGGCCTGGTCCCAGGCCTGGTCGGTACCGGTGGGCTCCCACCGGTGGAGGGTGGACGAGGCCGCGACGACCTCGCGGACGGCGGGCAGGCCGCCGGGCAGCGCGCCGGTGGCCGACGCCTGCACCAGCAGGTTGCCGATCGCGGTGCCCTCGGCGGGACCGGCCACCACCGGCAGGCCGGTGGCGTCGGCGGTGAGTCGGCACAGCAGCCCGTTGCGGGCACCGCCGCCGACCACGTGCACCACGCGGACGTCGCGCTGAGCCAGCTCGGCGACCGTTCGGACGGACCGACGGTAGGCCAGTGCGAGGGAGTCGAGGATGCAGCGGGTGGTCTGCGCCTCGTCCTGCGGCACCTGCTGGCCGCTGCGGCGGGCGGCCTCCTCGATCCGGGCGGGCATGTCCCCGGGGGCGACGAACACCGGGTCGTCGACGTCGACCACCGTGCGCAGCGGGGGGCAGTCGGCGGCGGCCGCGAGCAGGTCGTCGAGCTCGTGCCGCTGACCCCGGGCCCGCCACGTGCGCTGGCACTCCGACAGCAGCCACAGCCCGGCCACGTTGCGCAGGTACCGCACGGTGCCCTCGACGCCGAGCTCGTTGGTGACGTTCGCCGCGCGGCTCGCCTCCGTGCGCACCGGCGCAGGCAGCTCGAGCCCGACCAGCGACCAGGTGCCCGACGAGATGTACGCGCTGGTCGCCGGGTCGCCCATGGGGACGGCCACGACGGCCGACGCCGTGTCGTGCGAGCCGACGCTCACCCAGTGCGTGCCGTGCAGGCCGAGGTCGGCGGCTACGTCCGCCAGCACCGGCGCGACCACCGTGCCCGGCTCCACCAGGGGTGCCGCCAGCTCGCGCAGGTCCCGCCCGGCGAACGCCGACGCCGCGTCGAGCACCGGTTCGCTCCACCCGCGGGTGCCCGGGTCGAGCAGACCCGTGGTGGAGGCGTTGGTCACCTCCGTCACCACGGCCCCGGTGAGCCAGTGGCCCAGCAGGTCCGGCATCAGCAGCAGCCGGCGGGCGGCGCCGAGCTGTGCGGTCCCGGCGGCGGCGCCCAGCTGGAAGACCGTGTTGAATGGCTGCACCTGTGCCCCCGTGCAGGCGTAGTGCTCCTCGGCCCCCATCCGGGTGAAGAACCGCTCGGGCATCCCCTCCGTGCGGACGTCCCGGTAGTGCACCGGGTTGCCGAGCAGGACGCCGTCCGCATCGAGCAGGCCGAAGTCGACCCCCCAGGTGTCGATTCCGACCCCGGCGACCTGGCCCCGGGCGGCGGCCCGCCGCAGCCCCTCCCGGACGCCGGACCACAGCGCGAGCACGTCCCAGTGCAGCACCGTCCGACCGCCCGCCGTGACGGGCACCGGCCCGTTGGGGAACCGTCCGGTCTCCACCGTGTGGAGCCGGCCGTCGGCGATCCGTCCGGCGATCACCCGGCCGCTGGTGGCGCCCAGGTCCACCGCCGCGAACGTGGGGGACGTCGTCATCGCGTGCGCCTCGTCTGCCGACCCGCGGGGGTCAGGCGCCCCAGCCGGCCTGCTGGCCGCCCACCCGCTCGGCCGCCACCTTCTCGGCGTACCCGGACGCCTTGAACGCCGCGATCGGGTCGGGGTCGACCCCGAGCTGCTCGCGCACCGTCGCCAGCAGCGGCCGCACGTCCGTGTTGTAGGCGTCCATCAGCAGCCCGTTGGCACCCAGCACGTCACCGGAGACCTGCGCCGCGGTCAGCGCGTCGGTGTCCACCAGCAGCGCCTTGGCGGTCGCCTCCTGGACGTTCATCACGGAACGGATCTGGCCCTGGATCTTCGGCTCGATGTTGTGGCACTGGTCGAGCATGAAGTTCACGCCCGAGTCGGGGGCCAGGGCACCGGCCTGGACGATCTCGTGCATGATCCGGAACAGCTGGAACGGGTCCGCGGCACCGACCATCAGGTCGTCGTCGGCGTAGAACCGGCTGTTGAAGTCGAAGGCGCCGAGCCGGCCCTGCCGCAGCAGCTGGGCGACGATGAACTCGATGTTGGTGCTCGGCGCGTGGTGGCCGGTGTCCAGCACCACCATGGCCCGCTCCCCCAGCGCCAGGCAGTGCAGCAGCGACGTGCCCCAGTCCGGGATGTCCATCGTGTAGAAGTACGGCTCGAAGATCTTGTACTCGAGGATCAGCCGCTGGTCCTCGTCCATCGCGGCGTAGATCTGGGCCAGCGACTCGGCGAGGCGGTCCTGCCGGGCCCGGATCGAGTCCTGGCCGGGGTAGTTGGTGCCGTCCGGCAGCCAGATCTTCAGGTCGTGCGAGCCGGTCGCCCGCATGATCTCGACGCACTCCACGTGGTGGGCGACCGCCTTGGCCCGGACCCGCGCGTCCGGGTGGGTCAGGGAGCCGAGCATGTAGTCGTCGTCCTGGAACAGGTTGGAGTTGATGGCCCCGATCCGGACGCCGAGCCCCGCGGCGTGCGCCGCCAGGTCGTCGTAGTCGTCCACCTTGTCCCACGGGATGTGCAGGGACACCCGGGGCGTGATGCCGGTGTACCGGTGCACCTGCGCCGCGTCCGCGAGCTTCTCGTACGGGTCCCGCGGGACCCCGGCCTGGCCGAAGACCTTGAACCGCGTGCCGGAGTTCCCGAACGCCCAGGACGGGATCTCGACGGTCTGCTGGGTGAGCGCCGCGATGGCGGCGTCCTGCCGGGTGCTCATGTTCGGGTGCTCCTGTGGGGACGAGTGACGAGCGGCGGCCCCTCCTCGACGACGACGTCGGGCGGAGCTACCGGAACCACGACTCTCACGTGTTTGAATCGGTTCAGGTGGTTCGATTCAACCCGCGATCCGGGGTGGTGTCAAGCACGCCGGTCCTGGGTGCACCGATCAGGGCGCGGGTCCCGTCCGGGCAGCGCGGGTCCGGGCGACGCCCGGCACGTGGCCGGGGATCGCCAGCAGTCAGGCCGAGCGCCCCGGCGACAGCGGCACCACCCGGTCGGCGAGCACCTGCGCGTCCGCCGGCTCGTGGGAGACCAGCACCACCGGCCGGTCCCCGCCCAGGGCGTGCGTGCGGACCACGTCGCGCACCAGCGGTCGCGTGACCTCGTCGAGCGCGGCGAACGGCTCGTCGAGGAGCAGCACGTCGGGCTCGGCGGCGAGCGTGCGGGCGAGGGCCACGCACTGGGCCTGGCCTCCGGACAGCCGTGCGCCCGGGCGGTCGGCGTGCGCCAGCATGCCCAGACGGTCCAGCCACTCGCGGGCCCGCTCGTGCGCCTCGTGCCGCGGCACGCCCTGCGCGCGCGGGCCGAAGGCGACGTTCTCGAGGGCCGACAGGTGCGGGAACACGCGGTGGTGCTGGAACACCAGCCCGCAGCGGCGCAGCTCGGCCGGGACGTGCTGGCCGGACGTCACGTCGTCGAGAACCCAGGGCCCGAGGTGCACGTGCCCCTCGTCGAGGTCGACCAGGCCCGCCACGGCGTGCAGGAAGGTGGACTTGCCGGCGCCGTTGGGCCCCACCAGCGCGACGGTCTCGCCGGGGGCCACGTGCAGCGTGAGGTCGAGCGTGAAGGCGGGACGCCGGACCACCACCCGCGCGTCCAGGCTCACGACGGCACCTGCGTGAACGCCGTCAGCCAGCGGGCGCGCAGGCCGATCAGCACGGCGAGGGAGACCCCGATCAGCACCAGCGACAGCGCGACCGCACGCTCCGGGTCGTCCTCCATCGCGAGGTAGATCGCCAGCGGCATCGTTCGGGTGGTGCCCGGGAAGCTGCCGGCGAAGGTGATGGTGGCGCCGAACTCACCGAGGGCCCGCGCGAAGCAGAGCACCGTGCCCGCGGCGACACCAGGGCCGACCAGCGGCAGCGTCACACGACGGAACGTGTACCAGCGCGAGGCACCCAGCGTCGCCGCCGCCTGCTCGTACCGGACGTCCGCGCTGCGCAGCGCACCGTCCACCGAGAGCACGAGGAACGGCAGCGCCACGAACGCCTCGGCGATGACGACCGCGGTCGTGGTGAACGGGATGGTGAGGCCGAACGCCGCGTCCAGCTGCCGGCCCAGCAGCCCACGGCGGCCGAGCAGCGTCAGCAGCGCCACACCGCCGACCACGGGAGGCAGCACCAGCGGCAAGGTGGTCACCGCGCGCAGCAGGTTCCGGCCCGGCAGGGTGCTGCGCGCCAGCACCCACGCGAGCGGCACGCCGAGCGCCAGGCACAGCGCCGTGGCGCCCGCCGCGGTCCGCAGCGAGAGCCACAGCGCCTGCAGCACCGGGCCGGAGGCGACCAGCCCGCCCAGGCGGCCCCAGGGCGCGGTGACGAGCAGCGCGACGAACGGCCCGACGAGGAACAGGACGGCCAGCGCGGCCGGGACGAGCAGCACGACGGGCGGCCGCTGCCGGGTCCGTCGCCGTTGCAGCACCGGTGGGCGCCCCGTGGCTCGGCGCGGCGCGCGCGGGCCGGCGCCCCGGCTCCCGCCAGGCCCGCCAGGCCCGCCACGGGCCGTCTGCTGCCGAGGCATCGCGTCCGTCCTCAGGCGGCGTCGAAGCCGGCGTCGAGGAGCACCCGCTGCCCCTGCGGCGAGAGCACCAGCGCCACGAACGCATCGGCTGCCGCCCGGTTGCGCGCCTGGGTCACCGTCGCGATCGGGTAGTCGTTGCGCGCCGCCGCGGCCTGCGGGAAGTCGATCCCCTCCACCGCGCTCCCGGCCGCGCGCACGTCCGTGCGGTACACCAGGGCCGCGTCCACCTCGCCCATCACGGCCTTGGTCAGTGTGGCCGTCACGTCCTGCTCGTAGGTGTCCGGGGCGGGTGTGAGCCCGGCGGCGGCGAACGCGGCGACGGCGGCGGCGCCGCAGGGCACCTCCGGTGCGCACAGGGCGATCTTCAGCTGCGGCTTGGTGAGGTCCGCCAGGCCCGTGACGTGACCCGGGTTGCCCTTCGGCACGACGATCTCGAGGGTGTTGCGGGCGAAGGTGACCGGCCGGTCGGTGACGTTCGACGCGGCCTTCATGGTGGCGGGGTTGGCCGCGGCGAACACGTCCGCCGGTGCGCCCTGGTCCAGCTGCTGGGCCAGGGCCGACGACCCGGCGAAGCTGAAGGTGACGTGCAGACCGGGGTTCTGCGCCATCAGCACGTCGCCGAGCTTCGTGAACGTCTGCTGCAGGGAGGCCGCGGCGAACACCACGAGGTCCCCGGTCAGCGGCGCGCGGGCGGACACCGTGGACGCCGGGCCGGAGCCCGTGCCACCCGCGGCAGGCGCCGCGGGCTGGGCCGCGCACGCCGCCAGCAGGAGCCCCACGGCCGCGGCGACCGGCACCGCACGGCTCGCGAGCAGCCCTCGCGCGAGGCTCGCGGCGCCTCCTCGCCGGGCACGTCCGGCGGCGCCCGGTCTCCGGCGGCTCACCCCCGCCTCCGCTCGAACCCTGCGACCAGCGGCGTGTCCACCCCGGTGGTGCCGGTCCGCGACGCACCGCCCGGTGAGCCGAGCGGAGCCGGGCGACCGGGCAGGGTCTCGGCGAAGAACCGGGCGTTGTCGTCCAGGTACCGACGCCAGTCGGCGGGGAGGTCGTCCTCGTAGTAGATCGCCAGCACAGGGCACACCGGCTCGCAGGCGCCGCAGTCGACGCACTCGTCCGGGTGGATGTACAGGGAGCGGCCGCCCTCGTAGATGCAGTCCACCGGGCACTCGGCCACGCACGCGCGGTCCTTGACGTCGATGCACGGCTCGGCGATCACGTAGACCATCGCGCTCCCAGTGGCTGGCGGACAGCGGTCCCGCGGGGCCGTCCCCCACGGATGAGGCGGGAGCGTACCCCCGGTCCATCGTCAGGGACCCTCCCGACGGCGGCCACCCGGACCGCCGCACCCCGACACGCGCAGCACCAGGACCTGGTGCGACACCCGCCCGCCGCGGTATTTTCACAACTATATCCGTAGTAAGTTGCGACCGCGCCGATCGCGGCTGATCGAGGAGGAACACGTGGCTCAGCTGGCCACCTCTGGCAAGGTGCTCGTGGGCTGGAACCCCGAGGACGAGCAGCACTGGGACAGCCGGATCGCCTGGCGGACGCTGGCGGTGAGCACCTACTCGCTGCTCATCGCGTTCTGCGTGTGGTACCTGGTCAGCGCGGTGGCGCCGAAGCTGGACGAGGTCGGCTTCTCGCTCAGCAAGGCGCAGCTGTACTGGCTGGTGGCGATCCCGGGCCTGTCCGGCGGCCTGATCCGGCTGGTCTACATGTTCCTGCCGCCGCTGGTCGGCACCCGCAAGCTGGTGGGCGTCACCTCGCTGCTCCTGGTGGTGCCGATGCTCGGCTGGTTCACCGCGGTGGGCAACCCCGCGACGCCGTACTGGTGGCTGATCGTGCTGGCGGCGCTGACCGGCATCGGTGGCGGCTGCTTCTCGGGGTACATGCCGTCCACCGGGTACTTCTTCCCCAAGCGGCTGGCCGGCACCGCCCTCGGCCTGCAGGCCGGTCTGGGCAACTTCGGCGTCTCGCTGATCCAGTTCCTGGGTCCGTGGGTGATGGGCTTCGGGCTGTTCGGCCTCGGCATGGTGGGCACCCAGCACGCGCGCAGCGGGCACGTGCTCAACGTCTACAACGCCGCGATCGTGCTGGTCCCCTGGACCGTCGCGGCGTCCGTCCTCGCGTTCTGGCTGCTGAAGGACGTGCCGATCAAGGCCAACATGCGCCAGCAGATCGACATCTTCGGCAACCGCAACACCTGGCTCCTGACGCTCGTCTACATCATGACCTTCGGGGCCTTCTCCGGGTTCGCCGCTCAGCTGGCGCTGATCATCAACAACACGTTCGGCAAGGACTCGCCCTTCGCCACGGGCGGGCACTACCCCGCCTCGTCGCTCCCGCTCGGCGCCTCGTTCGCGTTCCTCGCCCCCCTGATCGGCTCCCTGGTGCGTGCCGTCTGGGGACCGCTGTGCGACCGGTTCGGCGGGGCGATCTGGACCTTCGTCGGCGGGGTCGGGATGGTGGTCTCCACGGCGGTGGCCGCGGTGTACCTGGCGCCGCGCTCACCCGCGGACTTCTGGCCGTTCCTGGCCGCGATGCTCGTGATGTTCTTCTTCACCGGCATGGCCAACGCGGGCACCTTCAAGCAGATGCCGATGATCCTGCCGCCGCGTCAGGCCGGCGGCGTGATCGGCTGGACGGCCGCGATCGCCTCGTTCGGCCCGTTCTTCGTCGGCGTCTCGCTCACCGCCGTGACCCCGAAGTCGTTCTTCGTCGGCGCGACCGTGTACTTCGCGCTCTGCACCGCGCTGGTGTGGATCAACTACGCGCGGCCCCGCGCGCCGTACCCGGGCTGACCCGGGGCCGACCCCGCCTGACCCCGCCGACCAGAAGTCGCCACCCGAGCCCGGAGGCACGCCATGACCATCGAGCAGACCGCGAGCAGCAACGACCCCGCTGCGCCGATCTTCCGGTTCGGCTCCTTCCTGCGGCGCGGCCAGGCCTCGCCGGACGCCCGGCAGCTGTTCCTCACCGGCGGCCGCGAGGCCGACCGGTTCTACCGGGACCGCTGGAGCCACGACAAGGTGGTGCGCTCCACGCACGGCGTCAACTGCACCGGCTCGTGCTCGTGGAACGTCTACGTCAAGGACGGCGTGATCACCTGGGAGTCCCAGGCGACCGACTACCCCACCACCGGCCCGGACTCCCCGGAGTACGAGCCCCGCGGCTGCCCCCGTGGTGCGGCGTTCTCCTGGTACACCTACTCCCCCACCCGGATCCGCTACCCGTACGTGCGCGGGGTGCTGCTCGACCACTACCGCGAGGCCAAGGCCCGCCTGGGCGACCCGGTGCTGGCGTGGCGCGACGTGGTGGAGGACCCCGAGCGGTCCCGCGCCTACAAGGCGGCCCGCGGCAAGGGCGGTCTGGTCCGGGCCTCCTGGGAGGAGGCGGCGGAGATCGCCGCCGCCGCGCACGTGTACACGATCAAGCGGTACGGGCCCGACCGGCTGGCCGGGTTCAGCGTCATCCCCGCCATGTCGATGGTGTCCTACGGCGCCGGCGCACGGTTCTACGAGCTGCTCGGCGGGACGATGCTCTCGTTCTACGACTGGTACGCGGACCTGCCGATGGCCTCGCCGCAGGTGTTCGGCGACCAGACCGACGTGCCGGAGTCCGGCGACTGGTTCAACGCCGGCTACCTGGTGATGTGGGGCTCCAACATCCCCGTCACGCGCACGCCGGACGCCCACTTCATGACGGAGGCGCGGTACCACGGCCAGAAGGTGGTGGCCGTCTCCCCGGACTACGCGGACAACACGAAGTTCGCCGACGAGTGGCTGCGCATCGCCCCCGGCACCGACGGCGCGCTGGCCGCCGCCATGGGCCACGTGATCCTCACGGAGTTCCACGTCCGCGAGCGCACGCCCTTCTTCCTCGACTACATGCGCACCTTCACGGACAGCCCGTTCCTCGTGCGGCTCAAGCGGCACGGCGACGGGTGGGTTCCGGGCAAGTTCCTGGTCGCGTCCGACGTCGTCGCCGGTGGCGTCGTCGACCCCGCGGACCCGCGGGTGCGGGACGCCGGGGTGGCGGCCACGGCGCACGCGCAGTTCCGGCCGCTGGTGTGGGACCGCGACGGCGGGGTCGCCGACCCGGGCGGCACGCTCGCGGACCACTACGGGCCGGACGGCGCCGGCCGGTGGAACCTCGACCTGTCCGGCGTGGACCCGGTGCTGTCCGCGCAGGACGTGCCCGGCGCCCAGCCCGTGGAGATCCTGCTGCCGCGCTTCGACCTGCCCGGGGCGCCGGGCGAGGGGTCCGTGGGCGCCGGCGTGGTGCACCGCGGGGTGCCGGCGGTGCGCGTGGGCGACGAGTACCTGACCACCGTCTACGACCTGCTGCTCGCCCAGTACGCGGTGCGCCGCGACGGCCTGCCGGGCGAGTGGCCCACGGGCTACGACGACGCCTCGACCCCGGGCACCCCCGCCTGGCAGGCCGAGCTCACCGGCGTTCCGGCGGCTGCCGCCGAGCGGGTGGGCCGCGAGTTCGCCCAGAACGCCCTGGACACCGGCGGCCGCTCGATGATCGTCATGGGCGCCGGTACCAACCACTTCTTCCACTCCGACGAGATCTACCGGACGTTCCTCGCGCTGACCACCATGTGCGGCACGCAGGGCGTCAACGGCGGCGGCTGGGCGCACTACGTGGGCCAGGAGAAGGTGCGCCCGCTCACCGGC
>DAIDJQ010000055.1 GCA_027451305.1 Cellulomonas sp. | reverse complement strand
CCTGGTGCTGGGCGGTGGCGGTCAGGACTCGGCGCAGGCAGACATCCAGGCGGACGTGCTGCGCAAGGGCGACCGTCTGCACGAGCTGGTGCAGGCCGGGGTGCCAATGCTGATGGTCTGTGGCACGTACCAGCTGCTCGGTCGGCGGTTCCGCACCCACGAGGGGACCGAGATCGCAGGCATCGGCGTGTTCGACGTGGAGACGGTCGGCGGCGACCGGCGGCTGATCGGCAACGCCGCGGTGCAGACGGAGGAGTTCGGCACCCTGTACGGGTTCGAGAACCACAGCGGGCGCACGGTGCTCGGCGCCGGCCAGCGCCCGCTCGGCCGGGTGCTGCGCGGCAACGGCAACAACGGCGAGGACGGGACCGAGGGCGCCCGCACGGTCAACGCGATCGGCACCTACCTGCACGGCCCGCTGCTGCCCGCCAACCCGGTGCTGGCCGACGACCTGCTGCGCCTGGCGCTCGAGCGGCGCGGGGAGGACGTGGTGCTCGAACCGATCGACGACCCGCTGGTGGAGCGGTCGAGGGCCGAGGCGGCCGGCCGCGCGTACTGAGGTTCTCGGGGCCTCTGTGCCTCGGGGTGCCGGGTCGGTCGGGCGTCCGTCCTGCGTGGTTCGCGCTGCTCGGGCGGACTCACCCGGGCAGGGCTTGCGCCGGCGCGCCGCAGGAGGAGGCTGGTAGCAGGACTCGCGCAGCGCGTGAGCAGGGAGTCAGCGATGACGACGACACCCGTTCCACCAGCCGGACCGGCTCTGGACCCGCCCGGCAGCCACCCTTCGCGCGGACCGGTCGAGGCGGCGCTCGCAGCGCTCGTCGCGGACGGGACGCTGAGCGCGGGACAGGCCGAGGCGGTGCTCACCGCGGTCGCCCGAGCAGGGGTGGGCCCGGTCCCAGCGGCCCCGGCCGCACCACCGCCACCACCGCCGCACGCCGCGCCGACCTGGCACGGCCGGCTGCTCGAGGCGGCCGTGTACCTCGGCAGCGCCTTCGTGCTCGCGGCCGTGGGGGTCGTGGTCCAGCAGCAGTGGTCGGGCATGTCCCGCAGCACGCAGCTGCTGCTGGCCGGCGGGCTGACGGCCGTCGCGCTGGTGGCCGGCCTCGTGGTCGCCTGGCCCGTGCGACCGCACCGCACCGTGGCGGCCGAGACCGGGCACGCGGTGCGACGGCGCTCCGGCAGCGTGGTGCTCACCCTGGCCGCCGCGCTCGCGACGGCCACCACCGCGCTGCTGGTGACCAACGGGCGCTGGATGCCCGTCGCGGCAGCCGCCGTCGCCCTGGTGCTGATGGTCGGCGTCACGCTGGTGGCGCCGAGCGTGCTGACCGAGCTGGCGGTCTTCGCGGCGGGTGCGGCGCTGATGGTCGCCGTCCCGGGCGCCGCCATGCCGGCCCCGGTCGACGAGGGACCGGGCAGCACCTTCGACTGGGCGGCCGTGGACGTGCTGCGTGGCGGCCTGCTCCTCGCGTACGGAGCGGCGTGGGCCTGGGGCGTGTCCCGGTTGCAGCCGCACCGCGAGCTCGGCGTGGCGCTCGGCATGGCGGCGGCGTTGATGGGTGCGATGACGACGGCGGGGCGCGGACAGCCGCTCGCGGCGGCACTCCTCGGCGTGCTCGCAGTCGCGGCCGTGCTGACGTACCTGAAGGACCCGGCGTGGCCGTGGGTGGTCGGTGCGGTCGGTGCGGTGTTCTTCGCGGTGGTCCTGCTGGGCAACCGGACGCTCGGGCCGGCGCTGACGTTCCTGGTCGCCGGCCTGGTCCTGCTGGGTGGTACGGCAGCCGCCGTGGTGGTGGGCCGTCGCCGGACGGCCCGGGCGGGCGGTGCCGGGGTCACGTGACCGCGGCGCCGGTCCGGTCGACGGGCGGTTCGGCGAGCGAGGGCGGGTGCGATGGCCGTCGGGACGTCGCTCGCGGGGGCTCGGGACGTGGTGCGACTGCTCGACACGGCAGCGGGCGCGTACGTGCACATCCCCTTCTGCACGTCGATCTGCCCGTTCTGCCCGTACAACAAGGTGCCCGCGAGCGAGGAGCGCAGCACGCCGTACCTCGCGGCGCTCCGGCGGGAGGTCGACGCGCTCGTCGACGCGCACGGGGCCAGGTTCGGGCCGTTCACCTCGCTGTACGTCGGCGGAGGCACGCCCACCCTGTTCCCCGAGGCGCTGGCCGATCTCGTCGAGCGGGTACCGACCGCGGGCCGTCGGGCCGTCGAGGTGCTCCCGACCCACGCCACGCCCGCGCGTCTCGACCGGCTCGCCGCGGCGGGGTTCGACGCGGTGAGCATCGGTGCGCAGTCCTTCCACGACCCGGTGCTGCGCCGCCCCGGGCGCCCGCACGACGCGGCGGCCTCCCGCGCGGCCGTGCGCGCGGCGGTCGGACGCTTCGCCCTGGTCGACGTCGACCTCATCGTCGACGTCGCGCTGGAGGGACCGGAGCAGACCGCCGTGGTCGCCGCGGGCGCGTTCCTCGACGACGTCGCGGAGTGCTTCGCGGCGGGTGTGGACCAGGTGTCCACGTACCCGTTGATGCGGTTCGGCTACACCCCCTTCGGCACGGCGCAGCACGCGCGCCGGCGGGAGCACGCCGTGCTGTCGCAGGTGACCGAGCTCGCCCGGCACGCGGGGTACGAGCGTCGTTCGGTGTGGACGTTCAACCGGGTGGGCGGCGAGCCGTACACGTCGATCACCCGCCGCCGGTTCCTCGGCATGGGTGCAGGCGCCACGTCGGTCACCGGCCGGGACTTCCTGGTGAACCACTTCGGGCTGGCGGCCTATGCCTCGGCGGTGGCGCAGGACCGGCTGCCCGTGGCCCGGCGGTTCCACCTCGGGCCGGTCGCGGGCGCCTGGTACGAGGCGTTCTGGCAGGCCTACTCCGGGGCGGTGGACGTCGACGCCCTCACCGCGGCGTACGGGGCGGTGGGCGGCGGGCCGGTGCGCGCGGCGATGCTGATGGCGCGGGCCGCGGGGCTCGTGGCACCCGTCGACGGCAGGCTGCGGCTCACCGTCCGCGGGTACGACGTGTTCCACGACCTCGAGCGTGGGGTGACGTACCGGCTGATCGAGCCGCTCTGGGCGCAGATGCTGCGCGAGCACGAGGCGGACGCAGGGCCTGGCCCGTCCGCAGGCCGCGGCCTGTGGGCCCGTCCCGAGCGGGGCCGCAGCGGCCTGGCGTGGCGGCTGGCCTGCGGGCTGATGGAACGCCGGCTCCCGACGAGCGGCCGGCGGGGCTGAGGGGAGCGAGCATGCACCCGTACTACGAGCACAGCGGCGCGCTGCTGGCGCGCCGGGACTCCCGGGCGCTGGGCCTGGTGTCGATGGCCGCCTACCTGGCGTTCTGGGCGGCCGCGATCCCCGTCGCGCTGCGGATGCTGCGGCGCGCGCTCGCGCCGGCCGTCCCGGGAGCCGCCGCCGCAGGTCCCGCGGATCCTGCGCAGGAGATCGTCCGCGCGCGGTACGCGCGGGGTGAGATCGACCGGGCGGAGCTGGTGGAGCGTACGGACGTGCTCCGCCGTCAGGGGCGGGGCGGGTCCGGGCGCAGGTAGGGACCCAGCAGCTCGTGCGCGAGCGCACGGGCACGGCGCTCGCCGGCGCCCTCCTCGACCATCCGGCTCACGGCGAAGACCAAGGCCTGGACCAGCTCGGCGGTGCGGTCCGGATCGGTGCTGCCGTGCTCGCGGAGTGCGGCGACGAGCGGTGTGCGCAGCTCGTCGTGCAGCAGCCGGCTCGAGGCGGCGAGCGTGTCCGAGCGCGCGATCGACGAGAGCGCCATGGCGAGGGCGTGGTCCCCGCGGGCGACGAGGTGCACGTTGGCGTCGACGTAGGCGAGGACCTTGCCGCCCGGTGTCCGCTGCCGGGCCATCCGCTCGTGCACGTAGCGGGACCACCGCGGGAACGTGTCGGCCACCAGGGCGTCCAGCAGGTCCTCCCGCGAGCCGAAGTAGGAGTAGACGCTCGACCGGGCGAGCCCGGCCCGCTGGGCGACGTCGGCGAGCCCGGGGGCCTCGGTCGCGCCCTCCGACAGCAGGCTCCGGGCCGCGTCGAGCAGGGTCGCCCGCTGGGCGGCGCGGTGCTCGACGACGGTCGGTGCCTGGATCTTGGGCACGGGGCTCCTCACAGCCGGTCCGGGATCGGCGCGGCCGGGGGCCGGCCGGCGTCGACGACCGTCATGATAGCGACGAGATGTCGGGACCATCCGGGTGCCAACGATTGATGTTATCGACATCATGTCGGTAAAGTCAGCGTCGTGAGCAACGAGACCACGCCCGGGTCGGGCGTCACCGCACCCCCTGCACCCCTCGCCCCCGGCACGCACACGCTCGACCGGCGGGGCTGGGCCGCACTCCTGACCGTGGGGTTCGGGGTGGCCGTCGTCATCATGGACGCCACGATCGTCAACGTCGCCCTGCCCGTGGTCATGAAGGACCTGCACCTGACGGCGGCGGATGCGCAGTGGCTGAACGCGTCGTACGCCCTGGTGTTCGCCGCCGTGCTGATCACGGTCGGCCGGCTCGGGGACCTGCACGGCCGACGGCGGCTGTTCGCCGCCGGGATCGTCCTGTTCATGGCAGCCTCGCTCGTCGCGGGCCTCAGCGGCGGCGCAGCTCAGCTCATCGTCGCCCGGCTGGTCCAGGGGCTGGGTGCCGCGATGGTGGTGCCCAGCACCCTGTCGACGCTGAACGCCATGTTCACCGGTCGGGCCCGGGCGATCGGGTTCGCCGTCTGGGGGTCGGCCATCGGCGGCATGGCGGCCATCGGGCCGCTGGTCGGCGGCTGGCTCGCCACGGACGTGTCCTGGCGGTGGGCGTTCTGGCTCAACATCCCCGTCGGGCTGCTCGTGCTCGTCGGCATCGTCCGGGCGCTGCCGGAGACACGGGACGCGACCGCGGCACCGGGACGCGACCCGTGGGGCGTGCTGCTGAGCGCCGTGGGCATGGGCGGGGTCGTCTTCGCCCTCATCGAGTCCTCCTGGTTCGGCTGGACGCGGCAACCGTCCGGTGCGCTGTCGCCGGTGCCGTTCGCCCTGGTGGGCGGCGTCGCGGCGGTGGCGGCGTTCGTCGTTGTCGAGAGCCGGCGGGCCGCTGCCGGGCGCCACGTGCTGGTGGACCTCTCGCTGCTGCAGGTGCGCACCTTCCGGGCCGGGATCGTCGCGGCACTGATCGTCGCCTTCGGCGAGTTCGGGCTGCTGTTCACGCTCCCGCTGCTGCTGCAGGGCACGCTCGGCTACACCGCGCTGGGCACCGGCGGGGTGATCCTCTGCCTGGCGATGGGGACGTTCCTGGTCTCCGGTGCCCTGCCCCGGCTGAACGGCCGGATGTCCCAGCGGGCGATCGTGCAGACCGGGCTGGCCCTCGAGGCGATCGCGGTCGGCGGGCTCGCGCTGAGCCTCTCGGCCGGCATCACCACGGCCGTCCTCTGCCTGTGGCTCTTCCTCTACGGGATCGGTGTGGGGATGGCGACCGCCCAGCTGACCTCGCTGCTGCTCTCCGACGTGCCGGTGGACGAGAGCGGCCAGGCGTCCGGGCTGCAGAGCACCGTGCGACAGCTGGGCTCGGCGCTGGGCGTCGCGCTGCTGGGCGGGCTGCTGGTCTCGAGCCTCGCCGCCGCCACGCGGCGGAACCTGGTCGCGGCCGGCCTGCCCGGGACGGCCGTCGACACGCTGACCGCGGCGGTGAAGGACAGCGCGGGCACGGCCGTCGCGGGCCTGCAGGCTGCACCCGGGATGCACGCCGCCGCGGTGGCGGCCGGGGACGCCATGATTCACGCCAGCCAGGTGACGACGGGCCTGGCTGCCGTCGCCCTGGCGGTCGGTCTGGCCGCGACGTTCGCGCTGCCGAGGCGCGCGGCTCGCTGAGGTCCTCGCCACGCCGCGGTGGACAGCCGTGCCCTGACGACGTCTGATAGGCGAGCGTGTCGCCGGACGTCGTGACCTCGTCGCCCGCGCCTGCGCAGCACCCGATCCGTCGACCGGCGCACCTGCCGCACCACGACCCGCCACGGAGGACCCATGCCAGCACGACGAGCCCTGGCCGCCGGATCGGGGGCGGTGCTGGCCCTGAGCCTCGTCACGGCCTGCAGCCCCGCGACGCCGACGCCTGCTGTGTCCCGGCAGTCGGCCGCGTCCGCGGCACCGAGCTCGCCGGCGGCACCCGGCGCCCCCACGTCGTCCGCCACCACCGCGGCCGCAGCCGCACCGCTCACCGTGACCGCGCTCGCCGTGCGGCTCCCGGCGCCGTCGTCCCGCATGGTGGTGCTGCCCGTCGGGGACCACCTGCTGCTGCTCGGCGGCCTGACCGCCGGCACCACCACGGCCACCGTGCTGGCGCTCGCCCCGGACACGGGGTCGGTGACCGTGGTGGGCCACCTCGCCCAGGCGACGCACGACGCCGGCGGTGCGTTGCTCGGCGGCCGCGCGATGGTGATCGGAGGCGGCGTGAGCGCCTCCACCGACCCCGTGCAGGCCATCGCGACCACGGGTGGCGTCGGCACCGTCGTGGGGCACCTGCCGCAGCCGCGCTCCGACCACGCCGTCGCGGTGGACGGCGGCACGGCCTACGTGGTCGGCGGGTACGCGGCCGGCACCGAGCTGTCGGACGTCCTGGCCACGACGGACGGCACCACGTTCCGGGTGGTGGCGCACCTGACGACGACCGTCCGCTACGCCGCGGCCACCGTGGCGGCGGGTGCGCTGTGGGTGTTCGGCGGCGAGCACGACGGCACGCCGACCGACCAGGTGCAGCGCGTGGACCTGAGCACCGGTGCCGTGACGGTCGCCGCGCACCTGCCCCTGACGCTGTCGCACGCCGCTGCGGTGACCGTGGGCACCACGGTGCTGCTGGTCGGCGGCGTCCACGCCGGCGCGCACCAGGACGCGGTGTACCGGTTCGACCCGGCGTCAGGGGCGTCGACCGTCGTCGGGCACCTGCCGGTGCCGGCGTCGGACCTGGGGCTCGCGGTCCTCGGCGGGGCGGCCTACGCCGTCGGCGGGGAGACCGCCGACGCCGCCGGCAAGACGTCGTCGCTCACGAGCGTCGTGCGCCTGCAGCCCGGGCAGTAGCACGCGGGGCGGCAGCCACCTCGGCCCGGCCCGGCCGGTCGACGGCGGCACGCCGTCCGACGGCCCGGCCCGCCGGACCTACCAGGCGCCGGGCGTCGGGGTGGTGAGCCCGACGACGTCCGCGTACGAGTGCGGCGGCACCGGGTCGAGCCCGTCGGGGTTGTCCAGGTAGCCCGGACCGCTGCCGGCCTGCCCGGTGTGCCCGTACTGCCAGACGATCTTGTTCTGCACCGGGTCCAGGACGATCACGCGGTGGTTGGCGTCGTCGTTGAGGAGGATGTCGCCGTTCGGCAGCCCCTCCGCGAGCGACGGATGGTTCAGCCGGCCGTCGCCGCTGCTCGGGTTCCACCGCCACAACGCCTTGCCGGACTGGTCGAACAGCACGACCTGGCCGGGGTTCGAGTAGTCGACGGTGACGTACTGGCCGGGCTTGTACTGGCTGGAGTCGGACGGGTAGGCGATGGCCGGCGCATGCGTCGACCAGTACACGTGGCCGGCCCGGTCCATCTCCTCGACCCAGTCGCCGTTGATCTCGGTGACCAGGAAGTGCCCGTCCGGCAGCGGGAACACGCCGTTGGGGCTGCCGAAGTGCGACGGCGGGTTGTGCTGGCAGGAGCCGAGGGTGCCCAGGGTCCACAGCGGGCTCTGCGAGGACGGGGAGAGGTCGACGATCCGGCAGTTCTTGATGTCCGGGGCGATCACCGTGCGGTCCGGCAGCATCATGCCGTCGTCCGGGTTCCACAGCTGGTTGGGGCCCGAGCCGTGCGTCCCCGGGGTGCCGTACCGCCAGACGATCTTGCGGGTGGCGATGTCGATCTCGGTGATGACGAAGTTGTCCTCCTCGGTGGCGACGATGTCCTTGCCGTCCGGGGTGATGAAGGCGTCGTCCGGGATGAGGAACGTCTGCCCCGGCGCCAGGTCGCCGGCCTGCGGCCACTGCCACAGCACCTGACCCTGCGGGCTGACCACGACGAGCCGGTTGTTCTTCTTGTCCGCGATCAGGATCGGGCCCGGCAGCACGCTCGGGTCCGAGCCTGCGGCGAGGTAGCCCGGCGTGCCGTCGGCCGCCGTCGGCGGCCAGGCAGGTGTGGCGGTCGCGGTCGGCGAGCCCGTCGCGGCCGCCGGGCTCGCGCCCGTGGAGGACGTCGCTGCGGGTGCGGGCGACGCGCCGCCGGCGGCGGACGACGAGCGCGCCGTCGTCGTCGGGCCGGCGGTGCAGGCGGACAGCAGGAGGACGGCGGCAACCGACGACGCGACCAGCGCGCCCACTCTCGTCATCCCCGGAGTGTCAGGCGAGAGGTGCACCCGGCGCCACCGCAGCCCGCCACCTGGACCGCCGGCGCGCACGCTCCGGCGTGGTGCCCGCGCAGCACGAGGTGCGTGCCGGGGCGTGCGTCCGGCCCGTTAGCGTGTGGCGGCGGGCCGCCGGTGCCCGACCGGACGGACGGAGGGTGCGTGCGCGACGACGAGGTGCGGGACGCCGCCGAGCCCGGTCGCACCGGCCGGACGTGGGCCGTCGTGGTGCCCGTCAAGGACGCACGGCGGGGCAAGAGACGGCTGACGGGTGCGCTGTCCGCCGCGGACCGGGCGGCGCTGGTCCGCGCGATGGCTCTGGACACGGTCGAGGCGGCCGTGGCCTGCCCGCGGGTCGCGCGGGTGCTCGTCGTCACGGCCGACGGTGCCGTCGCCGCGGCGGTCGCGGGGCTGGACCGTGTCGACGTGGTACCGGAGCCTGCGCACACCGGCCACCGCAGCGGACTGGACGCCGCCGCGCTCGCGGGGGCCGCGGCAGCGCGCCGCGGCGGGCCGGTCCCCGTCGCGGTGCTGCTCGGCGACGTCCCCGCGCTGCAGCCGGCGGACCTGGCGGCAGCGCTCACCGCTGCCGACGGGGTGGACCGGGGACTCGTGACCGACGCGGCGGGGACGGGGACGACGCTGCTGACCGTCGGACCGCACGCGGCCCTGGACCCACGGTTCGGGAGCGGCTCGGCGCGCGCGCACGAGGCGCTCGGCCACCTCCCGCTCGACGTCCCCGACGAGGCCACCCTCCGGCGGGACGTCGACGTCCCGGCCGACCTGCGGGCGGCGGCACGGCTGCCGCTGGGGCCCCGCACGGCGGCGCTGGTCGCGCGGCTGCCCGGGGTCGCCTGAGCCGGAGGTGTCAGGGCAGCCGCTGCACCAGGGACAACGCCGCGGCGGCGATCCGGGCGGTCGTCGGGACGTCGCGCATGAGCGTGTCCGTGGCGGTCGCGGCGAACCCGTCGAGGGCCAGACCGGGCAGCGACGCGGCGTCCGCGTCATCCACGAGCCAGGCGTCGAGGATCCCCCCGGCGTCGCGCAGACCGTAGTGCCGGGCCACCGCCGCCGCGCTGGTCTGCACCCCGATCGCCTGCAGGCACGCGTCCGCCATCCCGCGCACCGGTGCGCCGCCGACCACCGGGCTGACCCCCACCACCGACGCCTCGGTGCGGGTGACGGCCTCACGCACCCCGGGCACGGCGAGGATCGTGCCGACGGAGACCACGGGGTTGGACGGCGGCAGCACCACCACGTCCGCGCCGGTCAGCGCCTCCAGCACCCCCGGCGCCGCGGTGGCGGTCTCCAGGCCGACCTGGAGGAACCTGCGCGCGGGCACCGCGGCACGCAGGCGAACCCACCACTCCTCGAAGTGCACGGTCCGGCCGTCGACGAGCTCCACGTGCGTCTCGACCGGCTGGTCGCTCATCGGCAGCAGCCGCACCCCGGGCCGCCACCGCTCCGCGAGGCGCGCCGTCACCTGCGACAACGTCAGCCCCTCGCGGAGCAGCTCGGTGCGTGCCAGGTGCGTGGCGAGGTCGAGGTCGCCGAGCGTGAACCACTCCCAGCCGAGGCCGTACGCCGCGAGGTCGGTGCTGACGCGGCTCGTCTCGTCCTGCCGGCCCCAGCCCTGCTCCTCGTGCACGGCCCCGCCGAGCGTGTACATCAAGGTGTCCAGGTCGGGGCAGACGCGGACGCCGTGCAGCCACATGTCGTCCCCGGTGTTGGCCACCACCGTGACCTGCGCCGTGGTGCCGCCGTCGCCGTCGGGCAACCGGTCGCGCAGCAGCGCCAGCAGCCCCCGGGTGAACCGGGCGCCACCGACCCCGCCGGACAGCACGGTGATCCTCACGTCTCCTCCTCGGGTGCGGGGGTGCGGCCGGTGAACGCGATCACCGGGCGGCCCGTGCGGGGGTGGGTCAGCACGTCCGCCTCCACGCCGTACACGGTGCGCAGCAGCTGCGGGGTGAGCACGTCGGCAGGGTGCCCGGCGGCGGCGAGGCGGCCGGCGGACAGCACGATCACGTGCTCGCAGAACGCCGCGGCGAGGTTGAGGTCGTGCAGCGCGGCGACGGTCGTGGTGCCCAGCCCGCGCACGAAGGCGAGCAGGTGGAGCTGGGCGGCGACGTCCAGGTGGTTGGTCGGCTCGTCGAGCAGGAGCAGCGCCGGCTCCTGCGCCAGGGCGCGGGCGACCTGCACCCGTTGGCGCTCGCCGCCGGACAGGGTGGCCCAGGCACGGTCGGCGAGGTGCTCCGCCTCCGCGGCGACGAGGGCACGGTCGACCGCCGCCGGGTCGTCGTCCGTGCCCCACCACGAGCGGTAGGGGATCCGGCCGAGGGCCACGACGTCCCGGACGGTGAGCGGCACGGCCGAGCTCGACTCCTGCTCGAGCAGGGCGATGCGGCGGGCGCGCCGGCGCCGGGGGAGCAGGTGCACCGGGGTCGGCTCCCCGTCGGCGCCGGCGGCCTCGTCGGACACCAGCACGGCTCCCGCCTGCGGCACCAGCAGGCCCGCGACCAGGCGCAGCAACGTCGTCTTGCCCGCGCCGTTGGGGCCCAGCAGACCGGTCAGCGCCCCGGACGGCGGCGTCGCGTCGATGCCGTCCACCACCCAGCGCCCACCCAGCCGGGTGCCGACCCCGGCGATCGTCAGCTCCATGCCGTCCCCTGCCCACGGCGCAGCAGGACGGCGAACACGGGCACCCCGATCAGTGCCGTGACGATCCCGACGGGCAGCTCCCGCGGGTCGAAGGCGGTGCGGGCCAGCGTGTCGGCCCACACCAGGAACGTGCCGCCAGCCAGGGCCGCGACGGGCAGCAGCCGCCGGTGGGCGGGGCCGGTCACCGCCGAGACGATGTGCGGCAGCACCAGCCCGACGAAGCCGATCGCCCCGCTGACCGCGACCATGGCGCCGGTGAGCAGCGCCACCAGCGTCATCAACGTCCACCGGGTGCGTTCCACGTGCAGGCCGAGGGCCGCCGCGGACGTGTCGCCGAACGTGAACGCGTCCAGCCGCAGCCCGCTGGCCATCAGCACGGTGCCGACCGCCACCAGCGCGCCCACGGAGATCGCCACGGACCGCCAGGTCGCCCCGGCCAGCGATCCCATCAGCCACGCGAGGATCTCCCGGTACGAGTCCCCGGTCGCCGTCCAGAAGATGACGAACGAGGTGCCCGCCGCCGCCAGCTGGGACACCGCGAGCCCGGCCAGCACCGCGCGGCCGGGGGTGAGCGTGCCGCCGGCCCGGGCGAGCGTCAGCGTCCCCACCAGGGCGAGCAGCGCCCCCGCGAACGCGGCGAACGGCAGCACCAGCGCGACGCCGAGCACCAGCACGGCCACGGCGCCCAGCGAGGCTCCCGAGGACAGCCCGAGCAGGTACGGGTCGGCGAGCGGGTTGCGGGTCAGCGACTGCATCACGGCGCCGGACAGGGCCAGTCCCGCGCCCACCGCGGCGGCCGTGAGCACCCGCGGCAGCCGCAGCTCCCACACGATCGCGTCGTGCAGCGGCGCGACGGCGCCCGCGTCGGAGCCGATCAGGTGCAGGTGCGTCCCGATGCTGCGGGCCACCTCGCCCACCGCGAGGTGCGCCGGCCCGATGGTGACGGCGACCAGCACGGTGACGACGAGGGCGACGACACCGACCGCCACCAGGAGGGTCAGCGGCGGGCGGCGAGCCGCGGCCGGCACGGCCGTCAGCCGGCGCTCGGGGTGGTGGCGCCGTCGGTCGGGCTCGCGGCGGCGTCGAGCGCGGCCACCCCCGCGACGATCGTCTTGACGGCCTCCACGTTGCGCACCCCCGCCTCCGTCGCGGCGAACGGCACCACCACGTAGCGGTGCTGCTTCACGGCGGTCAGCTGCGCGGTCGCCGGGTTCTGCTCGAGGGCGGTGATCTTGGAGGCGGCGGTGTTCCACGTCGCGTCCACCAGGACGATCACGTCCGGGTCGGCCGCCACGACCTTCTCCCAGCCGACGGAGGTCCACGTGTCGTGCACGCTCGCGAACACGTTGGTCAGCCCGGCGGCGTCCAGGATCATCTGCGGCGCGCCGATGCCGGCGCCGACGTACGGGGTGTCGTTGCCGGACGAGTACCAGAGGGCCGTCTGGTGGCCCGGCAGCTTCTGCACGGCGGCGAGGTCGGCCTTCTGCTGCGCGACGAGCGCGTCCGCCCGGTCCTGCACGCCGAAGATGCGGCCCACCTGGACGATCTCGTCGAACACGGTGCCGAAGGTCAGCGGGTCGGGCATGTAGCCCGGCTCCTTGCACGCCGCGGGGGAGACGTAGGTGCCGATCCCGCGGGCCGCGAGGGTGGCGCGGTCGCCCACGCCCGACGACGAGACGTTGGACTCCCAGCCGGCGTAGACGAAGTCGGGAGACGCGGCGAGCAGCGCCTCCTGGCTGGGCACGGTGTCACCGAGCACCGGCACCTTCGCCGCCGCGACGGCCCACCGGCCCGGCACCGGCCCGTCGGAGAACGCGGTGCCCACCAGCCGGTCGCCCAGGCCGAGCGCGAGCATCATCTCGGTGGCGCTCGACTTGATGGACACCACGCGGGTGGGCGGCGCGGTCACGGTCACCTTGGTGCCGCAGTCGTCCACGGTGACGGGTGCGAACGTGCTCGAGGGGGCGGGCGTGGTCGCGGTGCCGGACGCGCCGGTCGCGCCCGCGGCTCCCGAGGCGCAGGCACCGAGCGCGAGCACGGGGGTCACGATCAGGGGCAGCAGGACGGCGCGGCGACGCATGGGGAGCTCCTCGACTGGTGGCGGGTCGGCGCACGTCGTCGTCGCCGCTCACGGGAGCACGTCGCTCCCCGGAAGGACCGCCCAGCACGGGCGGTACGACCCTCGCCAACGACCGGTGGGGTTCCGGCGCACACCCTAGGCACGCGGGGTGGACGGCCACAACCGCGTCACGGCCACGCCGTCACGGTCGGCTCGCCGAGCCGGCCGAGGGCCCGCCGAGGGCCCGCCGCGGGCGCGACGAGACGCGCGGCGCGGGCGCGTCCGGGGCGGAGCCCTGCGACGATGGGAGCCGTGAAGCGCGCCCTCCTCGACCGTGGCCTCCTGCCCTTCGTCTCCGACAACCGCATCCACGTGGTGCCGCCGTGCGTGATCAGCCGTCAGGACGCCGAGCGCGGCCTGGCGATCGTCGACGACGCGCTGACCGCCGTGACGGCGGGGGGTGCGGCATGAGCGCCCGCCGCGCGCTGGTGACCGGTGCCTCCTCCGGGATCGGCGCCGCCACCGTCCGTCGCCTGCGCGCCGACGGCTGGGACGTCGTGGCCACCGCCCGCCGGGCCGACCGGCTCGCCGCGCTCGCGGACGAGACGGGTGCCGAGGCGTTCGCCGCCGACGTGACGAGCGACGACGACGTGGCCGCCCTCGCCGCCCACCTCGCCGCCACCGGCGGCCTGGACGCCGTGGTGAACAACGCCGGCGGCGCCTTCGGCCTGGACCCGGTGGAGCGCGCCGACCTGGACCAGTGGCGGGACATGTACGAGCTGAACGTGCTCGGCACCCTGCGCGTCACCAAGGCCGTGCTGCCGCTGCTGCGGGAGCGCGGTGCCGGTGACGTGGTCGTCGTGACGTCCACCGCGGCGCACGGCGCCTACCCGGGCGGGGCGGGGTACACCGGCGTCAAGTCCGCCGAGCGGATGCTCGCCACCACCCTGCGCTGGGAGATCGTCGGCGAGCCGCTGCGGGTGATCGAGATCGCCCCCGGCGCGGTCGCCACCGAGGAGTTCTCCCTGGTGAGGTTCGGCGGCGACGCGGAGCGGGCGGCCACGGTGTACGAGGGCTACCAGCCGCTGGTGGCCGAGGACATCGCCGACGCGATCGCGTGGAGCCTGTCCCGGCCGGAGCACGTGAACGTCGACCTGCTCGTCGTGCGCCCGCGGGCGCAGGCCAACAACACGACGACCGCGCGCACCGGCGTCTGACGTCGGAACGGA
>DAIDJQ010000054.1 GCA_027451305.1 Cellulomonas sp. | reverse complement strand
CGCTTCCGGCGCCTGCGTCTGCCGGGGCCGACGAGGCGTGACAGCACCGGTGCTCCCCTCGTACGCACACCCGAGCGGAGCACCAGTCGCTCTCGGCCACGAGACGCGGTGCACCGAGCCCGGCCATCCCGTTACCTGGTTGGGGTTGATGCGCCAGCCGGAATGGCGTCAGGAGAGCAACCTCAGCGGCACAGCCGTTGCCTTGGCCACCCAGGCGAGCGGACGGCAGGTTCGCCGAAGCTCCAGAGCACGTGTCGATGTCCTTGTGAGCGGAGTCCCGCAACGTGACCTGCACGCTGCGCGCAGGCGTCTTGGCCGCGAGATCCAGAGCTCGCTCAGCGCGTCCGAGAAGCCGGGCGACGGTCCATCCAGCGCTGCCCAGTGCGTCGTCGGTCCTCTCCCGCGATGAGGTCCATCACTACGCTCCAAAGGCAAAGACCGCGGAGCCCTGTGCTGGTGTTCAAGACCGACGCTGAGATCCCGTACGAAGCCCTCAGACTTGGCCGCCTCGGGTTGGCTTGGTGAGTCCGTTGGCCCTGGTGACCTCGGCGAACCAGCGGGCGCTGTCCTTGGGGATGCGTGCCTGGGTGGCGTAGTCGACGTAGTGCATTCCGTAGCGGTAGCCGTAGCCCCAGGACCATTCGAAGTCGTCGAGCAGGGACCAGGGGAAGAACCCGACGAGCGGGACCCCGTCATCGATGGCCTGGCGGGCGGCGCGGATGTGCGACTCGTAGAACGCGATGCGCTCGCCGTCGTGAACCAGGCCGTCGGGATCGACGTAGTCGTGCAGAGCGAGGCCGGTCTCGGTCACGATGAGGGGCAACGGCGTGTACTCGCGTGCGACCCTCGTGAGCACCGAGCGCAGGCCCTCGGGGTGCACGCCGATGCCGACGATCGTCGGGTCGGGATCCGGCACCCGACGCCAGCCGCGCACCGCATCGTCGGGGTCCGCCTGCACGGCGTGCTGCTCGTAGTAGTTGATCCCGAAGAAGTCCAACGGCTGCGCGATCGTCGCCATGTCGCCGTCCTGGACGAAGTCGAAGGCCGTGACGCCACGGAAGTACTCACGCGCGTCCGCCGGGTAGTCGCCCTTGAACAGCGGGTCCAGGAACAGCCGGTTCTCGTAGAGGTCGAGCCGACGTGCGGCCGCCAGATCCGCGGGGGCGTCCGACGCCGCGTAGGGAGCGGTCAGGTTGCACGTGATGCCGACTTTCCCGCTGACGCCCTGCTCCCGCAGGCGCTGGGCCCCGATCCCGTGCGCGAGCAGCAGGTGGTGCAGCGCCCGCACGGCCACCGCCTCGTCCCGCATTCCTGGGGCATGCAGGCCCGCCGAGTGCCCGACGAAGGCCGAGCAGTACGGCTCGTTGAGGGTGAGCCAGTACGGGACACGGTCGCCGAGACGCTCCGCGACGGCGGCGACGTAGTCGCCGAAGCGGCTGGCGGTGTCCCGGATCGCCCAGCCGCCCAGGTCCTGCAGGTACTGCGGCAGGTCCCAGTGGTACAGCGTCACCACGGGAGTGATGTCGCGGTTCAGCAGCTCGTCGACGAGCCCCTCGTAGAAGTCGAGGCCCTTCGGGTTGACGTTGCCCCCAGGCTCGGGGATCACGCGCGGCCAGGCGATCGAGAACCGGTAGGCGTTGACACCGAGGTCCTCCAGCAGGTCCACGTCGTCGCGCCACCGGTGATAGTGGTCGCACGCAACGTCTCCGGTGTCGCCGCGCAGAACGGCGCCGGGGGTGTGGGCGAACGTGTCCCAGATGGACGGGGTGCGTCCGTCCTCGTCGACGGCCCCTTCGATCTGGTAGGCCGCGGTCGCGGTCCCCCACAGGAAGCCGTCGGGGAAGGCATGGGTGGTCATGGGTGGTCCAGGTTCGTGTGAAGGGGTCTGGGGGCTCAGTCGAAGGCACCGCGTTCGAGACGTCGGCGACGTCCGATCGCGTCCACCACCACGGCGATCACGAGGATGACGCCGGTGGAGATGTTCTTGATCGCGGCCGGCTGGCCGAGAAGGTCAAGGCCGTTCTGCACGGATCCGACGACGAGCGCCCCGAGCAGTGCCTGGTAGACCCGGCCCCGGCCGCCGAAGAGGCTGGTCCCGCCGATCACGGCGGCAGCAATGGCATTGAGCTGCAGGGTGCCTCCGCCGAGCGCGCTCGAGGCCGAGAACTGCCGCGACGCCTCGAGAACGCCGGCCAGGGCTGCCAGGGCCGAGACGATGACGAAGACGACGATCGTCGTCCTGCGCACCCCGATGCCGGATCGTCGGGCAGCCTCGCGGTTGCCCCCGATCGCGTACGCGTGCTGCCCGAAGGTCGTCTGCCGCATCAGGACGGTGCCCGCGGCCAGGAGCACCACGAGGATGACGAGCATCCACGGCACGCCGAAGTAGGAGTTGAGCAGGGCTGCGCCACCGAGCGCGACCACGGCCACGACGACAAGGGTCGTGACGGCGCCGCGCACCGAGGTGATCGCGAGGCCGTACCGCTGGCGGCGTCGCCGCTTGCCGAGGACGATCGCGGCCGCGACCAGGATCCCGGCGACGGCCAGCGCCCAACCCCACGCGTGCGGGAGGTAGGTGGAGGCGATCGCCTTGACGAGCGGGTCGCGGATCGCGATCTCGCCACCGTCGCCCACCACCAGCAGCTGTACCCCTTGCCAGACGAGCAGTCCCGCCAGGGTGACGATGAAGGACGGGATGCCGAACGCGGTGATGACCGAGCCATGGATCAGACCGATGAGGCAGCCAACGACCAGAGCGAGCCCGATCGCCGCGAGTCCCGGCAGGTGCCAGTCGCGGATCGTCAGAGCCAGGACACCTGCGCTGACGCCGGCGATCGCCCCGACCGACAGGTCGATCTCGCCCAGGACCAGGACGATGACCATGCCGATCGACAGGGTGCCGAGCACGCCGATCTGCAGCACGAGGTTCGACAGGTTGCGTGGGGTCAGGAAGTGCGGGTTGAGCAGCTGGAAGGCGATCCAGACTGCGGCCAAGCCGACCAGCACCAGGACGGGCCCGGAGAAGTGGAGACCGCGTCGCGCGACGCCCCCCGTCGCGTCGTCCTGGTGTGCCGGCGTCGCCGCGGCGACCGTGGATGTCGTGGTGGCCATCAGTCGTCCTTCCCGGTGGTGACCTCGGTGCTGCCGGTGATGGCGGCCACCACCTGGTCGGGTGTCGTGTGGCCGGTCATGAACGTGCCGGCGTTGCGCCCGAGCCGCAGGACGCAGATCCGGTCGGCGACCGCGAAGACGTCGGCCATGTTGTGCGAGATGACGACGACGCCCAGGCCGCGGTCACGCAGGCTGCGCACCAGCCGGTAGACCATCGCCGTCTGGGCGACGCCGAGGGCGGCCGTCGGCTCGTCGAGCAGCACGATGCGCGACCCCCACAGGGCCGCCCGGCTGACGGCGACGGCTTGACGCTGACCGCCGGACAGCGCGGCCACCGGAGCGTCGAGCCTGGGCAGGTGGGCCGCCAGGTCGGCGATCACCGCGGCCGCGTCGCGCTCCATCGCCTCCCGGTTGACGAACGGCGTCCGGTTGCGGCGCACTTCGCGACCGAGGTACAGGTTGGCGACCACGTCGAGGTTGTCGCAGAGCGCGAGGTCCTGGTAGACGGTTTCGATCCCGAGGTGGGTCGCCGCGGCGGGTGACCCGATCTCGGCCGGTTCGCCGTCGACGAGGATCGTGCCCTCGTCGATGCGGTGCGTGCCAGCGATGGCCTTGACCAGGGTCGACTTGCCTGCGCCGTTGTCGCCGACGAGAGCGACGACCTCCCCGGCGTGCACGTCGAAGTCGACGCCGTCCAGGGCGACGACGTGCCCGTAGCGCTTGCCGATGCCCCGCATCTGCAGGACGGGTCGGGTCGTCGCTTCCGACCCGTCCTGCAGCGCGGTCTTCATCACAGTGGGCACTTGCTCGCCGCCGCGCCGACGCAGATCTTGGCCTTGGTCGTGAACCCGTCCTTGATGACCGTGTCCGCGATGTTGTCCTTCGTGACCGCGACAGGCTTGAGCAGCACGGACGGGATGTCGCCGGTGCCGTTGTTGACCGACTGGGTCGCGGTCGCCTTGAACGTCGCGTCGTCGCCGGTCGCCAGGGCCAGCGCCAGCTTGGCGGCGGTCGTCGCCTCGTCGTGGATCGACTTGTAGACCGTCATCGACTGGTCACCCAGGATGATGCTGGTCAGGCCCGCATCGGTGGCGTCCTGACCGGTGACGAGCACCTTCCCGTTGAGCTGACGAGCGGTCAGCGCCGTGATCACCGCGGTGGCGAGCCCGTCGTTGGGTGCCAGGACGCCGTCCACCTTGTCGTTCAGCTTCGTCAGGGCCTGCTCCATCGACCGCTGACCGGTCGCCGGGTCGAAGCCGGCGGTGTCCGACTCGTATCCGAGCTTGAGCTTCCCGGAGGCGAAGGCGGGGTCCAGGACCTTGTGCGCGCCCGCCTTGAAGGCGGCACCGGGCGCCGAGGTGGTGTCGCCGTTGATCATGACGACGGTCGAGCCGTCCTTGAGGTGGTCCAGCAGGTACTGGCCCTGCAGCTCGCCGACCGTCTCGTTCTCGAACGAGATGTAGCCGTCGGGCACGGCCCCTTCGATATTGCCGTCGTAGGCGAGCACCTTCGCGCCGTCGGCGTGTGCCTTCGCCACGATCGACGCCCCCGCTTGCGCGGTGTACGGGCTGACGACGATCACCTTGGCGCCGTTGGTCAACGCCGACTCGGCCTGCTGCAGCTGGGTGTCGGCCGAGCCCTGCGCGTTGTTGGCGATCACGGTCGCGTTCGGGTCGAGCGCCTTGACTGCCGCCTCGAAGTACGGCTTGTCCTTGCTCTCGAACCGATCGGCGCAGGTGGAGCACGGCATGAGGAACGCGATGGTGACCGCCTGGCCACCGGCGGCCGCCGTGGTGGCTGCCGGGCCGCCGGCTCCGGCTGTGGTGGCAGGCGGCTGCGTGCCGCCGGCGCTGCTGCAGGCGGCGAGGGCGGCGATCGCGATGGTGGCCAAGGTGGCCGCGGCGAAGCGAGATCGCATCGTTGCGATTCCTTTCTGTGGGGGCGGAGGAACTGTCGGACGGTGGTCCGCGGCTGGCCCTAGAGGGCCCAGCCGCGCTCGATGAAGTGGTCCAGCGGCAAGGTCGCGGCGCCGAGCGCGGCGATCTCCGGGCCGAGGGTCGACCGCTCGACGACGACCTCGGCACCCGGCTGCGGCAGCGAGTAGCGGCGAACCGCGGCACGCAGGTCTGCGAGGAACTCGCTGGCGATCCGGTCCCCGAACCACCCGGCGACGACCACTTGCTGGGGGTTGTAGAGGTTGACGAGGTTGGCGAGCGCCAGCCCGAGGTGGTCGACCACGGCATGGAGCGCGGACTGTGCGCGCTCCTCACCGTTGCGATAGGCGGCGAAGAGCTCGTCGACGCCCTCGGACTCCCGCCCGCGCCACGCCTCGTCCCGGCCGCGCCACCGTTCGAGCACCGCGGATGCGCCGACGAAGGTCTCGACGCAGCCCTGGGAGCCACAGCGGCAGCGCACCCCGTCGAGGCTGATCTTGGTGTGGCCCCACTCGCCGGCAGAGCTGCTCGAGCCGCGGTAGAGCCGACCGTTGGTGATGATGCCGGCGCCGGCGCCGTCGCCGATGAAGACGACGACGCCGTGCTCGATCCCCTTGGCGGAGCCGAACCACGACTCCGCCTGTGTCGTCGTCTTGGCGCCGTTGTCGATGAGCACCGGGAACCCGAGGCGGCGCGCGAGCGGGGCGAAGGTCTCCGTCTCCCAGCCGACCACCTGCGCGTGGACGATCGGCTCGGTCGCCGGGTCTGGCGACCCCGCAGCGCTCTCCGGGTGCTCGACGATCCCGGGGACGCCGAGCCCGAGCCCGAGGATCCGCCGCTCTCCCCCGTCGGCACGCGGACCGAGCTCGGCACGCAGCGAGGAGACGAACTCGTCGACGATCTTCGTCACGTGCTCGGGGAGGATGCGCCGACCGGAGAACTGGTGCTCACGCGCCGCAAGCCGTCGCATCGTCAGGTCGAAGGCCTGCACGCTCACGCGCGTCTCGCCGACGTCCGCGCCGAAGACCACGGCGGCCTCCGGGTTGACGGCCAGCAGCGTGCGGGGACGGCCACCAGGTGAGTCGGACTGGCCGCGCTCGACGACCGTTCCCTCGGCGATCAGCTCCGAGACGAGGTTCGTCACGGTCGCTGGAGACAGCGATGTCTCCTCACCCAACGACGCCCGGCTCGTCTCGCCGCTGAACAGCAGGTGACGCAGCAAGAGCGCTCGGTTCGCGCGTCGCACATCTCGTACCGACGCCTTGCGCTGCGCCGCGCCATGTTCGTTCACGAGTTATTTTTTAGTCCTAACGAACTCAGGCGTCAAGACCCATCGAGAGGTTCTCGCCGCAGTCCCCCGCGGAGCCGCATGCTCGGACCGACACGGCCAGGTCGGGCGACGTCACCGGATCGGGGCATCCAGGACAGCCCCGGCGGCAGCCGATCACAGCGTCATGCCACCAACGCCGAGCACCACCCCCGCCGAGGTACGTATGTGGGCGCTAGCGCGGGGCATCCACGTGGAGTCCCGTGGACCCCTGCCCGTGGCCGTGCTGGAACTGTGAACAGCCCAGGCTGATCCGGCGGTCATCGCCGTAGCAGCCACCGAGGACGTGGTAAGCCGGTCGGCTTCTCCCGGTCTGGAGGGTCGACAGGCACTACCGTGCCAGTCGTGCAGTCTGCGCCCGGGCCCGAGGTCGTCCATGAGTTCGCCAGAGACCTTCTGGAGGGCCTCGGGGTTGCCGTGGTCCAGGCCATGACCGGCGCGAAAGACCGGAGTCTTCCCGCTCAGTGGGCCAGACCCGACGGCCCAGAGTCCGACGCTGAGACTCAGCAGCGGCTACGCCTGGCCCACCAGGTGTGGCGCACCGTGGCTGAGGCCGAGGGGCCCAGCGTCGCCCTGGCGTGGCTGGTGGGCAGCAACCCCCTATTAGGTGATGCCACCCCCGTCACCTACGTCCGCGACCTCAAGGCCGTCGACGTCCTCGGCGCAGCTCAGGCGTTCGTCAACGACGTCCCCGAGTGAGCGCACCGGCGGACCGGATCAGCCCTGTCGGCCCGGGTCCGGACCGGCAGGCAGGCGGGTCACGCTCCACGTGAGCTGGTCATCGTCGAGGCCGTCGTCAGTGACGGTCGACGGTAAGAGATGGTCACAGACCCACTCGTCGAGGTCCGGGCCGGCAGCCCCAGCCAGCGTCGCGGGCACCATCGCGAGGTCCCAGATCTGGGTCCGGCGCAGGAGGAAACTCCGCTCGAAGCGGATGGCTACGGATCGCCCAGCGGGGAGGAGCGGGCCAGGCGCGCTGACGCGTTCGAGTAGGTCGGTGAGCGCCTCGACAGGCGTTGCGCCGACACCGTGGAGCTCCGGTCGAACAGGGGTCGTGGCGATGCAGGCGCCGGCTTCCTGGGACCAGGCGACGGTGATCGGGTTGGGTTGCTGCATGGCAGTGATAGTTGCACGCCTCTCAGCGTTGCCGCAGGTCAGTAGCACATTGCCGTGCTAGTCCAGTCCACGGATGAGCGGTCGTGCGGCGTAGGACTCTCGTGGCCTGCCCCAGTCGCTTTGGTCGGCGACGAGGAGCATCACCGGCTCGGGCCGTGGCGGCACGCTCCCTGCGACGTGCAGCACCACGTTGGCATGGGCGACACTCTCCGGGGCGATGAGTAGATGCGCGCGGATCACGGCGTCGCGGTCGGCCTCTGCGACCCAGACGTCGCCGACGTGGGCGGCAGAGATGCCGCTGCGCGGGTCGCTCACGCAGGTGGGAAACAGGCACGGACCGGCGAGCAGGTCGGCAGCCCGCTCGTTCGCGCGGAACAGCTTGCGCTGGCCGCGAGACGCGGTCCATGCCGCGAGCAGAGTCTCAGGCTCATCGTCGGCCAGGGAGATCTCCGCGACGAGACCGTAGCCGGGGGTGGTTGCTGAGGCTGAGAGAATCGCGGCCGCGACTTCCGGACCGGAGTTCCGACGCCCGCGACACACTGCCCTTCGATAGGTCGGAATGCGATGTCGTGCTCGACGGGTCAGGGCCGCACAGTCCGCCGAGACGTAGGCGCAGGGGGCCGCAGGCGGTAGTCAGTGCCCGTCGTCGGAGCCCTTCGGCGCGAATGCGGCGCGGTAGGCGGTCAGTGCGGTGGCGAGAGTCTTGAGCCTGTCCTTGTAGGCGATGAGAGTCGCCGGAGCCGGGGTGTCGGCGCCTATGTCGGCCGCCCGATCCGCCGTGAGGTAGAGGCCGGTCTCGGCTGCAAGGTTGGCGAAGGTGCTGTTGTGGTACAGCCGACGGGTCGGGGCGGTGTCCCGGACGTCGCGGGCTCGTGCCAGGGCGTGTGCGGCTTCGTGGAGCACGACGCCGAGGACGTGCCCCGGATCGAGGTCAAGCAGCGCCGCGGGGTAGATCGCGACCTCGCCGGCAGCGCCTTCCCAAGTCGTGTGGTGTCCCCACCGCCGTGCTCGGGTGCCGATGCTGGGCAGCGCGAATCGCACGGCCGGAAGGTCAGGGTGTAGTCGCATGGCTTGACCCCACACGCCTTCGAGTGCCCGGATGACCTGCGAAGTGGCCTGCGGCTGGCTCGATCTAGTTGCTGCCATGAATCGAGCCTATCAGCGATCCCTACTCAACCTGTAGAGATACCTACGAGTTGATGGAAAAAACACTCCCCGCCGTGAAGAGCGACTGATAGGCTGTACGTGTGTTCGACGGTAAGGCCTTTGATCCGCCGAGCCGGACCGGCAGTCGATTCGACGAACGAGACGGAGAGGTAGAGACGGCGATGAGGACCAGGGGGCTCCGCACAACCGTGACGGTGGCGGCCGTCCTGATGGCCGCCACCGTGGCGGCCTGCTCGAGCGCGGTCAACGACGCGACCACGCCGACCGTTCCCGCGGCGGCCGCGACCGCGACAGCGGCGAGCACTCCGACGGCGACGGCCACAACGACCGCCGCACCGGACCCGGTGCCCACGATCGTTGGAGCGACCATCCTCGCCAGCCAGGTGGCCGCAGTCCGTGCCGCCGGCGGTCACGTCTACATCTCGCCGAACGGGGCGGGTGACGGCCTGGTCGTCGCGGCCGGGCAGCCGCTGCCGCAGGTCGTGGTGGCCGACTGGAAGGCGACCGGCGCCGCACAGGTCGCCAACACCTCAGACGCCGAGACGGCTCGGTCGAAGGCGATCGACGCGATGCTGCGCGCACTCGTCGACCTGAACGTGCCCGTCGTCAGCGTCTCGTCGCAGGGCTCGTTCAAGGACGGCAAGCTCATCGAGAAGTTCTGGGCTGTTGGCATCGACGGCGTGCCGAACTACTACGACATCAACAAGACGCTGGGCCGACAGCAGACCCACGCGTCGGCGAAGTCCATCGCACAGAAGCTGTCCGCGGTCAGGGCGGCCGCCCCCGCCGATCAGCGAGGCTGAGTACAGCAAGAGATCGAGACACCACCACCGAAGGAGCCACCGACCATGACCCGCAAGACCATGACCATCACCGCCGTCATCGCGGCTGTTGTCGTGGCCGCTGGCGCCGTCACGGGCATCGTCCTGACGAACCACACGGCGACCCCGGCGTCCGCCGCGACTTCGACCGCCACCACGGCGACACCGACCGCGCCGACCGTCACGACGAGCCAGGCGCCCGCGCCGACGCCGACGACCACCACAGTGGCCGTCCCCGCGCCCGGTGCGACCGTTCCGGCCGACCAGGTGGCCGCCGTCCGCAAGGCTGGTGGGCACGTGTACGTGTCGCCGAACGGCACGGGTGACGGCCTGGTCGTCGCGGCCGGTCAGCCCCTGCCGCAGGTGGTGGTGGCCGACTGGAAGGCGACCGGCGCCGGTCAGGTGGGAACCTCCACGGCGACGGAGACCGCACGCTCGAAGGCGATCGACGCGATGGAGCACGCGCTGATGGACCTGAACGTGCCGGTCGTCTCCGTCACCCAGCAGGGCGCGTTCAACGGCGGCAAGCTGCTCTACCGCTTCTGGTCGTACGGCATCGTCGGCGTGCCCGACTACTACACGATCAACGGCACGATCGGTCGCCAGCCGACGCTCGCCGTCGCGCTGGCCGGTGCGCAGAAGCTCGCGGCGCAGTACGGCGCCCAGGTCCTCGACGAGGGCTGAGCCAAGCCGCAGCAACGCGTCGGGCCCCAGCGGAACCATCCGCTGGGGCCCGACGCTTGTCGTTGGGTCGTCAGTTGAAGATGACCCCGCCGCCTCCCGAGTTCCAGCCCATGACGACCGTGCCGAAGTAGACGTTCCCTGTCGCCCCGCGGGACGTCCAGCCCTGGTACGCGACGGAGAACCCGCATCGGTAGGACCCGTCGGCGTTCTGAGAGAGGAGCACCGCTGCGGTGGCGTCGAGCTCGGGTGCGTTGATGGTCTCGTTCTGCGGGTTGGCCTGGCTGACGGCCGAGCTGAAGAGCTGGTCGCGGACCGCGCCGTCCCCGGCGTGGGCAGCGCAGATGTCGTCCCAGCCGGAGTAGCCGGAGCCGATGACCGTGGGGATGAATCCGGAGCCGCAGTTCGACCAGCCCGAGTACGACACGTTGTACCCGTCGGACGAGGTGTTCCGGGCGTACCCCGTGTACGTGCCCCCGCTCAGGCCCACGTAGGTGCGGGGAGAGGCGTACACGGTGCCGCCGGAGCCGAGCTTGACCTGCGCCCCACCGGACACCGTCAGGGAGGCGTTGCCGACGCCGCCGGAGACGCTGGTGGTGCAGCCGGGGGCGCCGGGCGCGGCCAGGACCTTCGTGGCGACCCCGACCCGCGCGGCGACGTTGTTCACCCCGTCGCTGTTGCGGGCGGTGACGGTGTACCCGGTGCCGTCCGGCAGGGGGTCCCACGTGCCGGACAGGCCGCCGATGGTGGCCACGCCTTCGAGGGTGATGTTCTGGCTCGAGCCGTTCTGCGCGGAAGCGGTCGCGTTGATGGTGCGGGTGCTGGACGACCAGCCGGTGATCGTCACCCCCAAGGTCGCGGTCGTCGTGGCGCAGTTCGTCGAGTCGGACCAGCCTCCGTTCGCCGGGGAGCCGTTCTGGTTGGCGGCGGTGAAGGTGGACGTCGTGGCGTGCATGAGCCCGTCGATGCCGAACGTGGTGCCGGCCTGCACCCCGGTACCGGTCACGCTGCTGGCGCCGTCGGCCTTGACCCCACCCGACACCGACGACGCGGTGTACGCGGACGGGATGGCCGGCCGGTCCACGGTGACAGTCGCCGCGCGGGTGGAGGTGGCGTTGGCGGTGCAGGTCGGTGTCGGCGGCCGCTGCAGCCCGGTGACGGGACTGCTGGCGGGGGAAGCGCCGACCGGGTTGACGGTGGCGGCGGTGTAGGTGCGGTACTGGCCGGCGACCTGCCCCTGCGTGTAGGAGACGAGGCGGCTGGTCGTGCCGGCGGTCGTCTCAGCACCACCCCACTCCGGGGTCCACGTCCCATCGGGGGACGCCGACGGCGAGCCGTTGGTCGAGACGACCCAGCCGCGGTCGCGCGCCACCCCGTCCTTGCTGGTGGGCCCAGACCCGACCCAGGGTGCGGGTGTCCACGCCACGGTCATGCCCCAGGAGGTGGTGGGGGTGACGGTGATCGTCGGCGCCGCGGGCGCGGTGAACGCCCCGGCAGCGGGCGTGTCCGCGGACGCGAGGCGGGTGGTGGCCGCCATGTACTCCTGGGTGACGGTGTACGGCGGGGTGTGCGTCGGGTCGAGCGGCTTGTTCACGATGCCGGTCGTCAGGAGGTCTTCCCACCGGTTGACGGCGACGACGTTGTACGTGTGGGAGTGGCCGTAGCCGCTGCCGGCCCAGCCGAGGACGCCGGGCTGGTCGGTGAAGCTGGTGGAGTCGTGCCCGGTGGTCCAGGCGATGAGGTTCCCGTCGCGGTAGATGTCGTAGCCGGTGGCGCCGACTTGCGGGTCCCAGGTCAGGCTGATGCTGGTGGGGTGCCCGGTGGCGATGACGTTCTGCACCTGGTCGGGTCGTAGCCCGGTGGCGACGATGTTCGACTCGGGCCCCCAGGTGTTGTCCTTGAGGCCGGCCATCACGGAGTAGCGGGCGGTCCACCCGGCCGGCAGCGCCTGACCCGCCTTGTTGTCGGTCCACGTCCAGGTGTGCGTGGCCGGGTCCGACGGGGTGAACACCGCGTCGAACTTCATCAGGTCGCCGTTGTCGGGTTCACCTTCGGGGTACGCGTCGCGCAGCACCGTGTACGACGTGGTGATGTCCGGGTTCGGGTCGACCCACTGCAGGGTGGGCGCGACCTTGCCCTCGGGGGTGGTGATGACCGTCAGGACCGCCGGCGAGGCCTGCAACGCGGTGGAGCGGGTGGCGGGGTCGGTCCCGTCGGCTTGGATGTTCGCGGAGTCGGTGAACGCCAACGGCATGGACTGGGTGCCGTCGGCGTACGCCTGCGTGGACCATGTCCAGTCGATCTCGCCGATGTCGTGCCCGTTCTGGATCTGCCCGTCGGCCAGGTTTGCGAGGTTGATCTGGTGCCCGCCGAGCTGGCCCCGCATCGTGTACGTGAACGTGGAGGTGTCCACGTCGACCCGGGGGATCGTCAGCTGGGTGGTGGGTAGGGGCGCGGTGGCGCCGGTGCAGTCAGGCTTCTCGTAGACGACGGACGTCAGGCTGATGGTGTGCGTGTCGGGGTCGATGACCCAGTCCCGGTCGGCGCACCGCGTCTGACCGTCTTCGGGGTCGGCACGGCTGATGAGCAGGTCCAGCTCGTGGGCGGTGCCCTTGCGCAGCACGGTGGCGTCCCGCACGTCCTGGTCGAGCATCGTCGACGCATCGTTCATGAGGTTCAGCTGCGCCATGCGTTCCTGCTGCTGCTGCTGCACATGCCCGAAGTGGACCGCGAGCGATCCGACGATCGCCGCCAAGGCGCCCGTCAGCAGGACCACGACCAGCAGCTCCACGAGCGTGTAGCCGGCCTCACGACGGTGGGCACGCGGCCGGTTGAGGCGGTTGAGGCGGCCCATCAGGCGACCTCCCCCTTGGCGACCGTGTACAGGACGGTGCGGCCGCAGGCCTCCGGGTCGAAGTCCGGCGCGTCGACGTCGATGGCCCGCCCGCGCCGCCACGTGGCACTCAGATCCGGTAGTGGGTCGGGAGTGGGGAACCCCGCGGGGGCCCGCTTGTGGTTGATCTGCCGTCGGAAGTCCGCGAGCTTGGTCAGGTGCGCCCGTCCGGGCACCCACATCATGAGCCGCACCCTCCGGTCCATGCTGAGCAGGACGGTCGGCGGCGAAGCCGGGTCCCACTGCACCCCGACCTGGCTGCCGGCGTCCCGCAGGCGCCGCACGGTGGGCTGACGCAGCACATGCCACACCTGCCCGAGTCCCTGCTGCCGGTATGCGGCGATCACGGCTGCGTAGTCGGCGACGCTCTTGACGGCGCGTTCCAGCTCGACGCCCCACCGCTGGCCGTCGCCGTCGATGACGCCCATGTCCGGGAAGTGCAGGCCGCCGCGGCCGGTGACGAGCTCACCCAGGGAGGCCGGCACCCCCCACACCGGCAGGGTCTTCGCTGGCGCTAGCACGGAAGCCTGCTCGAGGGAGCGCATCTCCCGCTCAGCGGCGACCGTGAGGCCGTGCATCCGGTACCAGCACGCCAGGTCCGTCACCCCCAGGGCGTGGTCGATCGTCGCCCCCGCCCGCCCGGGCCGTTCCATCGCGACCCACTCATCGGTGGCCGGCACCAGCCACTCCCCCGCTGCTCGCGCACCCGCCGCGGTGACCTCCCACACCGCGCACCGCGAGTCGACGATCTCCCCCGCAGGGGTGCGCAGCTGGGCCGGGACCTCGCGACTGTTCACGAGCCCGACACGCTTGAGCACGGTCAGACGCGCATTGATCGTCGCGGGTGCGGCACCCGTCCACGTGCTGACATGGTGCTTACGCGCGATCGCGAACCGGTTGAGGAACCGGAGGAGCTGCACGTCGAGACGATTGAGCGACCGCGTCTGCGTTGCCATCTGCTACCACCTTCCATGAACGTCTGCCGACCAGCCGGGCGGCAGAGGACTCTGGGGTGGTGTCTCGACACGAACAGTTTACCCAATCATGATGACGCGCACGATGATTCGAACGGTGTTTCGGATGATCTACCTACCTCGCCGCCAGGATCGGTGCAGCTCGTGATCCTGACCTGCACATTCGCACCCCCGCACTGAGCCGCAGCCCCTCCTCCCTGGGGTGAGTGGTCGTCGGGTGGGGGCTGCGCCGCGTTCGCGGCTTCGCCGGTTGTGGTGTGGCGGGGTGTGCGGCGTGTGGCGGTGTGCGCTGGATGCCCCGTTCGGGCCCGTCCCCACCGGTGGTGGGAGTCTGCGCGTGCTCGCCAGAGGTTCGCTGCCTCGCGCCCTGCGCCGCTGTGCGGCTTCGGGTGCTGGTGGACACCCCGCCGCCCTGGCGGGCGACGTGGTGCGGGCTTGTAGCCCGGCGGCCGGGCGGGGGCCCGCCGGGCGTTGCGCGCGCTGGCGGCATGTTCGAGGTGTGCTGGTCGCACGGTCCGGGCCCGTAGGGCTCGAGTGTGGGTCCCACCTGACCGGCGGGTTGCGGCGTCGGCCCTGGACGGGCCTCGCCTGCCCGCCTGCTGGCGTCGGTGGCCGTGGCTGGGTTGGGCGTTGCGGCGCCGACGGGTCACTCCGCCGCCTGGACGGCGGCTGCGTGACCCTGGGCGCCGCCCGCCTCGAGCACACCCGCACCACACCCGTGGCGCGGCGCAGAGCGATGTAGCCGGCCGCCCGATCCCGGGCCCGGAGCCGTCGCAGCGGGCGGGCTGTTGATGCTCAACGGCGCGCGGCGCAGACGCGGTGGACGGCGTCATCTGGGCGGAGACGGGCCAGCGGTGGTTGGGTCCTCCTGCGGGGGTGGCCACATGCGCGACGGCCCGGCGCTGGACGCGCCGGCTCCGCCGCTCGTGGCCACCAGCTCCGATCACCACCACGGCGCCGGCGCAGGTCGGTCATCCGCGTACCGCCAGCAAGGCGACGCTGGGCGGGCCCGTTGTCGTCTGCCCACCGGCGCGGCGCGCGCACAAGCCCACCGGCGGCCTCGGCGAAGGTGGCCGGGGTGCCCGGGGCCGCCTGCCGTCGTGACGGCATGACGGCAGGCGGCATGACGGCAGCCTGACAGCCGGCCGCACGTGCCGCTGCGTAGGCGCCTTCATGGGGGACTATGCGGCGACATCGGCCGGGCTCGTCGGGGAGTCTGAACTTGCGCGGTCGGCCGCGCACGGCCCCTGCGCCGGCGCGCGTAACCGCGGCCCCACTGCCGCGATCGGCGGGCCCGGCACCACGTACGGGGTGCGTCGTGCCGACCGTTCCGCGCTCGCCGTCCTACTGGTCGCGGCCTACTGCAGCCGTGGCGTCCTCCAGCGGGCGCGGGCCGCCGTCTGCCGCTGGCTCTTGCGACGCTGCTACGACCCTGTCACGGCGCGCGCGGTGGAGGCGGCCTTCTACCTCGGCGTCGGAGGGCCGCCCGGGCCGCTCGATGCGTTCGCGGCGTGGTGCGCCGTTCTCGACATCGTCTGGAACGGGGCCCAGCGGTGCCTGGACCGGGCGGTCAGGAGCCCGGGGTGTCCCACCAGCCCTCGCCACCTTCGTCGGCGACGGGGGGTGCGGAGCCGTCGGCAGGAGCGTCGGCCGCTTCAGCCCCCGACGCTTCGGCGTTCCACCATCCGGCGTCATCGGCAGTGACCTGGGACTCGGAGCCGGTGGCTCGTGCATCGCTCGCCGCGTCCGCTCCAACGGGTCTGGGGGCGTGTCTCCCCCGGGGAACGCGGGCGGCCTGGATGGCTTCGAGGTCGAGCTGTGAGCGGATCCACACCCAGGCTCCCGCAACCTTTCCGGCGGGGCGCGGCAGCCACGACGATCCGGTGCCCGCGTTGAGGTGCTGCCGGATCGTCCCGGCCTTGATGCCCAACAGCCGGGCAAGCTCGTCGGCCTCCAGGATCTCACCGAGCGGCCAGGGGCGGTCGTCTCCGTCGAGCGTCACCGACCCACCATACCGGGCCTCATTTGATGCACGCGTCATGTGAAGATGGTAGTCTTCTCATTAGACGAACACATCCAATGAGAGGAACGGCGATGGCTGGCACGACGATGAGCGCGACGACTCAGACGGCGGTCCTCATCGGTTGTGAGGCAGTCATCGAGGCGCCCGGCGACGAGCCGGTCGTCGGTGTCGACCTCTTCCCTGACGCCGCCAGCGCGTGGGCATGGCTGGCCGCCTGGCGTGACGACGAGCTCGACAGTCCGGACGCCACCAGCATCCGGATGCGCGCTCTCCGCGACCCCGGGACCGTGGTGACGCCCGAGGCGGCGTGGAGCGTCCGGGACCTTGTGGCGGACGTGCCGTGGTGACGGACACGGAGGCAGCCGCGACCCGGTTGCAGCGCACGACGACACGGCTGCTCGTCGTGATCGTGACAGCCGCGCTGGGGGCCGGCGTGCCGGCGTTGCTGGCAGCAGCGGACCTGGCGGGCGCGCCCGTGTGGTCGCGGTGGCTGCTAGTGGTGATCCTCGACGGCGGCATCGTCGTGATGAGCCTCGTGGCGGTCGACCGACGAACCCGCCGACAGCTCCCCGCCCGTGGGTGGTGGACCATCGTCGGCGGCCTCGTCGTGGCCTCAGCCGCCGTGCAGGCCCGTCACGCCCTGGCGGTCACCGTCGCCACATCCGTGGCGGACCGTGCGGTGGCGGGCGTCGTCGGCGCCCTCCCCCCGGTCGTGGTGCTGGTCGCCACCCACGCCTGGCTGGACATGGCGGCCAAGCCCGCCGCGAAGCGTGGCGGGTCCCGGATGGCGCGCCGCACCACCGCGACGGCCACCGCCACGACCGCGGCTACCACGGCCCGCCCACCAAGCACGGCCACCACCACCTCCCCGACCGCCACCACGGACGTGACCGCCGCGCCGCGCCGCAGACCCACCACCGCCTCGTCGCGGGCGGTGGTGGACCCCACGCTCCGGGCGGAGGCCGAGGTGCTTCTCGCCTCGGGCTCGACGGTGGCGGCGACCGCGAAGTCGCTCGGCCTGGCCGAGAGCACGGTGCGGCGATGGCGTGACGCGTTGACCGTCGAGGGCCGCGTACCGACGGATCGTCAGACTGGGAACGAACATATGTTCGATGAGAGGACGGCATGATGACGCCGACGACTTCGACAGCCCCGAGCACCGTCAGCCGGTGGCAGCGCCCCTGCCCCCGGTGGGCAGTGGCACTGCTCGGCGTGGCGGCGGTCGGGTTGGTTGTCGGTGGGACGGTGGTGGTTGTCGGCGACATCGCCGCGGCACGGCACACCGCTCCGCTCCCCGACCTGGCTGCGGGACTGTCTCTGGATCCCGGGTTCGCCTTCCCGACCGGGGCCCCGTCTACGCCCCCGCCGAGCGTCCTGCCGAGCCCGGTGGCGACCTCGTCCGTCGTCGTGCCCTCGGCGACGCGGCCCGGCGTGAAGATGGCGCCGCCGTGTCCGATCCCCGGTCAGCTGATGCTGGTCGGCTGCGGTCTGACGGCCGGCCAGGAGGCGCAGCTCCCGGCCGGGTGGGTGGCGGTACCACTCACCGACGGTGAGCGGATCGCACTACGGTCCGGGCTCCGGGTCTTCTTCATTCACCTGTCCGCCGGGGACCAGATCGAGTCGATCCGGGCCGCGCTGGCCGCTCACGGGGACGCGGAGGCGGCGATGGTGATCCTCCCCGAGGGGGTCCCAGCTCCCGCGTGGCCTGACACGGTGCCGATCCCCACGATGACGAACGCCGTGGTGGGCGGCCAGTCCGCGGGGGTGACCCAGTGAGCCCAGCGACTCCCGCACCGGTCCTCGACGACGCGGTGCTGGGTGCGCTGCGGTCAGCGTGGCTGGGGCTGGTTGCAGCGGCCCGTGCAGACGGTCGGTTGACCGCCACGATGGCGCGCACCGCGGCTGCCGCGGGCGCTCCCGATCTCACAGCCGCGCTGGCCTTCCTGCCCCCGTTGGACGATCCGACCGCCGAGGGCACCTGGTGGGTGTGGTTGGCGGCCGCGATCGACGCCGGCCACGCGGGCCGTCTCACCCCCGCCGAGAGCGCGGTCCTCGATGACCTAGCCATGGGTTGGCGGGCCCTGCCGGCCGCGGCCTGGCTGGGGCTACCGGCCGGGGCGCCGGATCGGGGCATGCGATGAGCACCTCTGACACCACCACGGTGACCCTCACCCTCGCCCGTGACGAATGGGGAGCGGTCCGCGACGCCCTCTCCGACGCGTTGCGTCACCGCGTCGAGGGCCACGCCGCGGTCGTGCGAGCCGCGATGCCCGGTGTTGGGCCGGGCACCATCGCACCGACCGTCATCCGTCTGCTCGAGGCCCTCACCGCGATTGTCGACAGCGGCGCCCTCGGACCCCTCGACGCACCTCCGCCGTAGCCATCCAGGGACGCGGGGGCCTGTCGGAACCCCCCACTCCCAGGGACAGGGCAGTTCACCGTGCTCGGGCCACCACACCGAGCCGGTCAACAGTCGTCGTTCGCCGAGTCGCCCCGGATGGGCGGGATGGGCAGGTTTGTGGTGGGGATCCTCGATTGGGCGGGCCGGCACCGGCGGGGGGTCGCGCGCACACTGACCGCCGTCACCGCGGCCCTCGTACTCGGAGTCGGCGGCATCGCACTCGCCGAGCCAGCAGCAGCGAGTTCGTGGTTCGGCATGTGCGACGCGGATGAGCATCTGCCCCTGGTGGAGACCCCCGACACCAGCACGGCCGGAGTCTCGTTTGGGATCGAGACGCTCGACGGGATGACCGTCGCCACCCTGGGCGGCTCGGACGCAGGCGACCCGGACTACCTCGACCCGACGCGGGTCGGCACCGGCGCCGCAGCGAAGACGGCCCCCACCTCGCCGGCGAGCCAGCTGGCCGGCTCGGGCCTGGCTTGGTACCGGTACGGGACCGACTGCTCCGACGCCCTCTCCGGGGCGTCCATGACGTCCTGGGTCGGCAACACGCTGCTGAACGCGCTGGTGGTGACGCCGGTCCGCTGGCTCGGGCTGTTCCTGAAATTCGCGTTCAGCACCGCGATCGTCGACATGCTGCTCAGCGCCGTCGGGCCTGTGGCAAAACAGTTGACTGGGAACGTGTTTTTCGACTTGCTGCCGCTCATGATCGTGGCGGGCGGCATGAGTTGGATCGTGAAACTCCTGCGGTCGCAGGGTCGGCAGGCCGCGATCGCCGCCGGTTGGGCGGTCCTTGTCATCGGCATCATGGCCGGCCTGTTCACGCAGGAAGGCGTGAAAGCGGCCACAGCGATCAACGACAAGACCGGCCAGATCACCACGTGCGTGAGTTTCTCGGCGATGGGCGTCCCATGCGACGATACCGGGGGCGCCACCTTCGAGGGGAACGTCGTCGAGACGATGGCCACCGGAACCTGGGGTGTCGGGGCTCTCGGTGATATCGCAAACGCGGCGATCCCCGAGAAGCTGCATGTGACGAAGTCCGATGACGTGCCGCATTTCAATCGTGATATGGACGTCACGATCCCCATCGCGGCGATCCCGGCCCGGGTCGACGGACAGCCGACGTGGGCGGAGACACTGCGCTGGACCCAGACCCTGACCGCGTCGGAGAAGGCGGCGATCGCCCAGAACCCGGACCGGGCCTGCAAGGCGACGAAGACGCCGACGACCGACGAGATCACCTCCACGACCCCTCCGGGGGACCTCGGGGTCTGTGGGAGCAAGTACTTGGTGCGGGCCGCGATTCTCTCGAGCCTGCATCAGAACAACCTGGCCGCCTACCAGCAGCTCGTCGGCGAAGGCAACACGATCATTCCCGCCCTCAACGGGGTCGCGGTCCTCATTGCAGCCTTGGGGATCGGCGCCGTCGGCGCGATCCTCTTCTTCTACCAGCTCAAGCTCGTGACAAGTCTCATCATCACCCCGATCGCGGCATTGATCTCCGTCGCCAAGTTCCAGGCCGTCAAGAAGTGGGCCGACTTGGTCCTCGGGACGTTGTTGCACCGGGTCATGTGGGGTCTGATCCTCGGGATCATCTTGTGGGCCACCGGTGAGGTCAACGCCACCATGACGAAGGTCGCGGTCGGCTGGGGCATGGGTGGGCTGCTGATCCCCCTGGCGACCGGGATCGCGACCATCGCCGTCCTCGTCGCTGCGTTCGCCATGTGGCGCTCACTGAAGGAAATGGTGGCCGACGCCATTCCCGCCACGGCGCAGACCAACACGACCGAACGGGTCGCGGAGGGCGGGAAGGCCGCCGCCGGCATCGCTGTGGGGGCCATCGCCGGTGGGGTGAGTGCCAGCGCGATGGGTACCAGCGTGGCGGCCGGTGCGGCACGCGGCGCAGCGGGCTCGGGTCGGGGCGCCCTC